>JBGTSH010000394.1:0-8619 GCA_041940405.1 Polyangiaceae bacterium | reverse complement strand
GGCTGCACTCGTCGCTAGGCTATGTGGCGCCCGTAGCCTTTGAAGCCACAGCGGAAGCCGCATAATGTTCTGACTGTCCACGGAAGCGGGGAAGCTCACGCGTCATCGAAGCCGAACGTCCTCCGTGGTCTCGTTGGGCGCCGATGAACCCCTCAGCCACGTCGAACGTCCCGGTCTCGTTGGCCGCAGATGGGCGCGCCATCGAAGCTGAACGTCCTCGGCGGTCTCGTCGGGCGCCGATGGGCGCGTCATCGAAGCTGAACGTCCTCCGTGGTCTCGTTGGGCGCCGATGAACCCCTCATCCACGTCGAACGTCCCCGGTCGTCTCGTTGGCCGCAGATGGGCGCGCCATCGACGTCGAACGTCCCCGCTACTCCCCTTCGGCGTCTCGGCACGCGGCGACGGGCGCACCCATCTCAGCTGAGTGCCCAAAAACGGAGCACTCACCTGAGAGCGAAGGCCGTTGGCCGCCGGGTGCTCCGTTTTTGAGCATCCGCGGGAGATGCATCCGCTCGACGCGGCCAAGGCGCCGCGGGCGGCGGGACGACCACGTTGGTCTCGTTGGCGGCGGATGACCTGGTCCACGCCGAGCGCCGGGCAGGCTGGCTCGGACCGTGGGCCCTAGCCGGCCTTCGCGCTCGAGACGACGCTCGTCGTCGTGATGCTCTTCTTCCCCATCGTCCCGAAGATCCAGTCGAAGAGCGGCGACGAGACACCCCAGCGAGCGTTCTCGCCGGTGTGGTGATGAACCATGTGATAGCGCTTCAGCCAGCCGCCGAGCCGCGACTTCATCCTGAAGTGGTGGGTCGCGTAGTGGATGCCGTCGTACGACAAGTAGCCGATGCCGAAGCCGACGAAGACTGCGTCGATCACGGCGCGGCCGAGCGGCGCGAGCGCGACGAGCAAGAGCAGGTACACCGTCGTTCCGATCGGGATCGAGACGCCGAGCGGCATGACGAGGCGCGTCCGATCGGTCGGAAAGTCGTGGTGGACGCCGTGAAGGACGAAGTAGAGCCGGCGGCCCGCAGGCGTCGCGGTGATCCGGTGAAAGACGAACCGGTGGAGCAGATACTCGGTGATCGACCAGAGCAGCGCTCCGGCGACGACCGCGACGGGGATGAAGTACGGAGCGAGGCCGCCCTGGTACGCACGCACGAGGAACAGGACGATGAAGGGCGTCCAGAAGATGAACGGCGCCACGGGGTGCACGCGAGAGAACCGCTCGATGAGCGGCGTCTCGAACATTCGGCAGGTACCCGGACGGGCGGACCTCGACCTCTCTTCCACGGCAAGCATCGCTTACTCGAGATGCACGCAGAAGGCCAGCAGGCGACCCGGCGATCACGTGCTCCGGCGCGGCCGTCAGTGCGCTTCGAGCACGTGGCCGCCGAGGAAACCGAGCACGTCCTTTTCGCGGCCCTTGGGCCACCGATGGTGGTTCGCCTCGCCCTTCTTGGAGCTGCATTTGTTGCGCACCCTGCAGCTCGGCTCCTCTTTGATGTGCTCGTCGATGCGAAACCGCTTCGTTTCGGCCTTCTGCGAGTCGCGCGCGAGGATCCACTCCTCGACCGTTTCGCACGACGCGATGGCGTCGCAAGCGCGGTAGATGACGAGCCCCGGCGGCGGCGGGCCGGGGCAGATCCACTCAGCCTTCGGCCTGAGCGGGGCAAACGCTGCGAAGGCTGCTACGCGGTCTGCGCGAAGCATCGCGTAGGTCGCGGCCATCTGACCTCCCTTCCCCATCCCCACGGCGTAGATCCGCCGGACGTCGACAGCGCCTCGATCGATCACCTCGTCGACGAAGTGGTCGGTGGTGACCTTGTCGAGGTTCGCATCCGTGACGTGATCGATGTCGAACGAGAGACCCGTCCCGCCGAGCGCGCGGCCTTGAATGCCGAGGACGAGGAAGCCGGGCCCGCCCTCACCGCCGAAGGTCGCCTGGCCGATGTGCTTCCTGAAATCAGTCAGCTTCGGGATGCTGCTCGGATCATCGAGGCCCGGCCCGGTCCCGTGGAAGAAGACGAGCAGCGGCAGCTTGCCCCGACGATCGAGGTCGGGCGGCGAATAGAGGCAGGCGTAGCGAGGCGCGCCGCTCGGGTCGCGCCACTCGCGCACCTCGGCTCCGCGGCACGCAGGACGTCCGGCGACGCGCGTCGGCTCGGTCGGCGATCCGCGATCCGCGACGCAACCAGGCGCATCCGGAGCTCGCTCCGAAGGCGGGCGCGCGGCCGATGCGGATGCAGTTGCGGTCGGCTTGGGCTTCGCTCCCGATGCCACCGCCGACGCGCTCGCTTTCGTCCCGCCGTCGTTGTCGAAGACTCCCTTGAGATCGTTCGGATCCACCGAAGACGAGGGCGCATCGCACGCGGCGAGGAGCACGGCGACGACGACGGCGCAGACCTTCCGTGACACCCTGGCTGTTTCATTACACCAAGGGCCGTCTTTCCTCCTGAGAAAGACGATGTGGGACTGCGGGCGCCAAGCGTCACCGCCCCTTTGCCGCACCGCACACCCTGGATAATCTTCACCCTGCCGATGACCACGCAGCACGAGATCCAGCCCCAGACTCGCACGGCGACGCTCCGCGATGCGCTCGACGCCAAACGCGCACGCGGAGAGCGCTACACCCTGCGCGAGGCGATCGCGATCATCGTCCCGCTCAGCACGCGCGTCGCCGCTCTCCACGCCGAGGGGCGTGTCTTTCACCTGCACCCCTCTTCGATCGAGCACGGCCGGGCGGGCAGTGACGTCGACCTCACCGCAGCAGCGGCGCTTCCTCAGAACCCGCGGGACCGCGCGTGCCTCGCCCCCGAGGAGCGAAAAGGCGCTTCCGGTGACGCGCGCGCCAGCGTCTTTTCGATCGGCGCGATCCTCTACGAGCTCGTCACCGGCGAGTCGGTCGGCCCCGGAATGAAGCGCCCCACCGAGGCAGCGCCCGGTCTTCCGGCGCAGCTCGAGGTCGTCCTCGGCAAAGCCCTCGTCGGCGATCCCAAGCATCGTCCGAGCGATCTCGCCGCGCTCGCCCAGGCGCTGCACCACCTCGCGCCGAACGCGTCGGTCGCTCCTCCTCCGGCGGACGAGTCGCATCTCGATCACGACGCCGGCTTCGACGTCGACGTCTCGCTCTCGATGATCCCGCCGCCGCCGGCCAACCCGGTCGTCCAGGCGGTGCCGTCGTCACACTCGAGCGCGCGAATGCCTCTCGACCCGTTCGCGGCCATCGCGGCAAAGCCCGCGGCCGCCGCGCCCGAAGACCCGACGGTTCGCCTCGCACGGGTCAAGAACCAGCTCGAGAGCGATCCCCGGCCTCGTTACGTCGTGATCAAGGACGGCATGGATCACGGGCCGTTCAGCGCGGTCGAGCTGCTCCAGTCGATCGCGTCTCACCTCTTCACGGGCGATCACCTCCTACGCGACACGCTCTCGGAAGAAGAGCGAAAGATCGACGACTGGGAGGACTTCGCCCTCTTCGCTCACCAAGCGAAGCTGAACCGTGACGTCAAGCAAGAGCGCAAGGCGCTCGAGGCCGTCGTCGCGACCGAGCGCTACAGGCAGAACTGGAAGATCCTCGTCGGCGTCGGCCTCCTCGGCATCATCGGCTCGGCAGGCGTCGCGTGGTGGTCGATCCAGAGGGGTCGCGAGAGCAACGACCAGAAGGTGCACGCCGATCAGGCGAGCAACATCGACACCGATCTCGCGCTCTCCGCGGGCAAGAACGGCCCCAAAGGCGGCGGCGCCTGGAAGGGCGGCGGCGGCGGGACCCATCCGTCGATCGCCGGCGGCGGAAGCTGCGAGGCGGCGATCGCTGCTTATACAGAGGACTACACCGCCCGCGGGGTGCCGCCGGACCTCGGCGCTGCCGACTTCGGCGGCGTGCTCAATCGCGGCACGTACCTCAACTCGTGCGGCGTCCCCTCCAACATGGAGGTCAGCATCTGCGCCGCGGTCCAAGGCGGACGAGCCGTCGGCGTCACGGTCGTGACGAAGCCGTCGAACCCCGGCATCGCCGGCTGCGTCGCCAACGCCGTCCGAGGCCTCGGCTTCCCTGCGCACCCGCGTATGGACGTCGCGCGCACGAGCTTCGCGGCGCAGTGAGCGCGAACCCGACTACGTGATCCGGATCGAGCGCCTCCACAAGGAGTTCACCGGCATGCCGGTGCTCCGCGGCGTGGATCTCTTCGTGCCGCAGGGTTGCCTCTACGGCCTCATCGGTCCGGGTGCCTCCGGCAAGAGCGTCCTGCTCAAGACGATCGCCGGCCTCTTCGCGCCCGACAGCGGAAGGGTCCTCGTCGACGGACAAGACGTTCATGTCATGAGCGAGCTCGAGCTCCAGAAGTTTCGGCTCAAGTTCGGGATGCTGTTTCAGAACAACGCGCTCTTCGACTACCTCAACGTCGCCGACAACATCGCGTTCCCGATGCGCCGCATGACCTCGCTCGGCGAAAACGAGATCGCCATGCGCGTCGCCGACAGGCTCAAGGTCGTCAACCTCCCCGGCTTCGAGACCCGAATGCCCGCCGGCCTCTCCGGCGGGCAGAAGAAGCGCATCGGCGTCGCCCGCGCCACCGTCATGACCGCGCCCATCGTCCTCTACGACGAGCCCGCCGCCGGCCTCGATCCCGTCACCTCGCAACGCATCTTCGAGCTCCTCCGCAAAGAGCAGCGAGCGGCCGGGTCGACGGTCATCATGGTCTCGAGCGATCTGGATCGATTGCTCACGGTCACCGATCGAGTGGGGATGCTGTATCGGGGGAAGATCCTGTTCGATGGAACGACAGAGGAGGCGAAGGCGAGCACGCATCCTGCGGTGAGGCAGTTCGTGCACGGGCTGACGGAGGGTCCGTTGTAAACAGGCAGGGCTGACCGTTCCCGTTCACGGCTCGGACCAGACGTATCCCCCGATCCCTTCGTACACGTAGCCCAACGCCACCGCGTAGTCCCTCTCGGCGGGATCGACGGTGTAGAAGTGATCCGGCGCCGCACCGCGAAACAACCGATAGAGCGGGACCGCGCCCTCTGCGGGGCCGGGCGAGACGTAGCCCATGACGCCCTCGTTGGTTGCGCCGGCTGCGCCCTCGCAGTCGGGCGCGGTGGTGTAGAGGTGCCAGCCGTTGCCGAGGTAGCAGCGGTGGAACGGCACGGAGCCGCTCGCGCCGTCTCCTTGCAGGAAGAAGTCGTTCTCGCGCTCGACGACGAGGCCGGGACCGTTCTCGAGCTCGACGAGGCTCGTCGAGAAGAGGTGCTGCTGCCGATTCGGGTTGTAACCGCGGTGGACGGCGATGCGAGGCACGTACGCCGGCTGCTCTCCGCCCTCCTCTTCCCATCCTTGGGGCGCGGCCTTGAAGAGCTTCGACGGGGCCGTCTTGCACTTGTCGTCGCTCCCATCCATGTACGCGCACATCTTGCGAAGCAGGTTGTGATCCTCGGCTGCGTTGTACGAGCGCCGCGGCCCGGGATGACACTCGCTGTGCTCGTAGAGCGGGAAGAAGACCGGGTACATGTAGTGGTAACCGTGCTTCTCGCCCTCGACCTCGTCCTTGAGGACGTCGCGGCGGTAGTCCGGTCCACGCTTGGTCCACCATACGCCCTCGCTCTTGTGGATGTGCGGATCGTTGCGGATGTGCATCAGGAGCGGCACCTTCTGCGCCGTGATCTTGGCGGACAGGTCGGCGACCGAGCCCATCCCGCCGCGGTCGGTGATCGAGATGAAATCGGTGCCGTCGGGGATGTTGGACCCCCAAGCATTGCCGCCGACGAGCTGGCGCTTCTTGCCGCCCTCTTTGCCGTGGATCCAGTTGATCCCCTGGCGCATCGCGCCCTGGTGGTACTTGGCGCCGCCGTCGTTCCAGGGCTTCGTGTAGAAGTCGAAGAACCACGCGTCCGGGTGGAAGAGCTCGTGGAGCTCGCGGAGGCGCTTCTTGAGCCTCTTGCCGCCCTCGTCGTCGCTGTTCACGCCGAACTCGGGCGACGTGTATTGAAGCGCGTTGAGGACGACGTCGAACCTCACGTCGTGGCCGGGGACCGCGTCTTTGACGCACTTCTTGATGCGTCCGTAGACCTCTGCCTGCTCGGCGATGTTCTCGTCGCCGAGATCCTCGGCGTCGTCCTCGCCTGCGTCGAACCTCACGAGGCCGGAGACGTACGTCGGACGCAGGTACGCGAGCGCGGCGCACACGTAGTCCGCTCGCTGCTGCAGGTTCGGCTTGCCCGGCGCAGGCGGCGGATACTCGTCCACGCGCCAGGTATCCGCCTCGGGAATCGTCCACTTGCCTCGCTGGTACATCCGCGCGGCGACCACCCGGTGGAGCATGCCGTCGAGGACACCGTCCTCGTTCGTCGCCGTCGCCTCGACTCCATCGGTCTCCGCTTCGCAGCCCGACCCCGCGAGCGCCGTGAAGAGCATCGAGAGCGCGCCGATCCCAATCAACCCTACCGAGGACTTGAAGGTCGCCATGACGCCGCGAATCGCAAGCGTCGTGCCGCGCATTGAAAGCGCGGTGCGACGGCGAAAACGAAGGAGCCGCGACATCGGTGACGCGGCCCGCGACATCGGTGACGCGGCCCGTGGATCGAGCGCTCGACCCGCTCATCACGCCGGTCTACCTTGCGGCCTCCATGGCCGCTCCGCCTATCTCCGGACCCCTCCCCCACCGCCGTGAGCTGAAGCTTCGCCAAGAGTTCGTCGACCGCGTTCGCTACGCGCGGTCGAAGAATCCGTCGACCGCCACGCCGTGGGACCGCTTCGTCGCGCTTTCTCTCGCGGTGCGCGATCAGATCGTCGAGCGCTGGATCGAGACGCAGCGGACCTACTACGAGCACGACGTGAAGCGTGCCCACTACCTGTCGGCGGAGTACTTGCTCGGCAGGGCGCTGAGGTCGAACCTCTACGCGCTGGGGATGCAGGACGAGTACCGCAAGGTGCTCGGCGAAATCGGCATCGATCTGGATGAGCTCTTCGAGCAGGAGTCCGATGCCGGGCTCGGCAACGGAGGTCTGGGGCGCCTCGCGGCCTGCTTCTTGGAATCGCTCGCGACGCTGAGCTTGCCGGGGATGGGCTACGGGATCCGCTACGAGTTCGGGATCTTCGAGCAGGCGATCCGCAACGGCTACCAGGTCGAGCGCGCCGACGAGTGGCTCAAGTTCGGCAACCCGTGGGAGTTCGCGAGGCCCGAGTACACCGTTCCGGTCGGCTTCGGCGGGCACACGATGCACGTTCCGAACGAGACCGGCGGCTTCAAGATCCTCTGGAAGCCGTCGACCAAAGTGATCGGCGTCCCCTACGACACGCCCATCGCCGGATACCGCTCCAACACGGTCAACACGCTGCGCCTCTGGGCGGCGCGCGCAGATCAAGAGTTCGACTTCTCGCTCTTCAACGCAGGCGACTACCTGCGCGCCGTCGAAGAGAAGAACCACTCCGAGGTCATCTCGAAGGTGCTCTACCCGAACGACAGCTTCGAGATCGGTCGCGAGCTGCGCCTCAAGCAGGAGTACTTCTTCGTCGCGTGCTCGATCCACGACATCGTGTGGCGCTACAAGAAGAGCCACCGCGATTTCTCGAAGTTCTCGGACAAGGTGGCGATCCAGCTCAACGACACGCACCCCGCGGTCGCGATCGCCGAGCTGATGCGCGTCCTCGTCGACGAGAACCAGATGGAATGGGACGACGCCTGGAAGCAGACGGTGGCGGCGTTCGGCTACACGAACCACACGCTCTTGCCGGAAGCGCTCGAGAGGTGGCCGGCCGTACTCTTCCAGCGCCTCTTGCCGCGCCACTTCGAGATCATCGGCGAGATCAACCGGCGCTTCATGCGCGAGGTGATGAGCCTCTTCCCGCACAGCCCGCAGCACATGGCGCGGATGAGCATCATCTCCGAGGGCCCGGAGCGCGAGGTCCGGATGGCGCACCTCGCCGTCGTCGGCTCCCACTCGGTAAACGGCGTCGCCAAGCTCCACAGCGAGCTCATCCAGACGCAGCTCTTGAAGGACTTTCACGCGCTCTATCCCGAGAGGTTCAACAACAAGACGAACGGCGTCACGCCGCGCCGGTGGCTCCTCGAGTGCAACCCCGGCCTCGCGTCTCTCATCACCGAGCGCATCGGCGAAGGATGGGCGACCGAGCTCGAGCGGCTCAAAGGGCTCGAGCCGCACGCCGAGGACCCCGAATTCCGGACACGTCTGCGCACGATCAAGATGGAGAACAAGCTCTCGCTCGCGAGCCTCATCTACGATCTCATCAAGCTGCGCGTCGATCCGCAGAGCATGTTCGACGTCCAAATCAAGCGCCTGCACGAGTACAAGCGCCAGCACCTGGCAGCGCTCCACGCGGTCACGCTCTACCTTCGCGCCAAGCGCGGCGAGAACGTGCAGCCGCGCACGATCCTCTTCGGCGCCAAGGCGGCCCCCGGCTATCGGCGCGCGAAGCTCATCATCAAGCTCATCCACGCGATCGCCGACATCGTGAACGCCGACAAGCGTCAGACGGCGGTACGGGTCGCGTTCCTACCGAACTACCGGGTCAGCCTCGCGGAGCGCATCATTCCGGCGGCGGATCTCTCGGAGCAGATCTCCACGGCCGGAATGGAAGCTTCGGGCACCGGCAACATGCAGCTCGCGATG
>JBGTSH010000393.1:0-8655 GCA_041940405.1 Polyangiaceae bacterium | reverse complement strand
CCGTCCGGAGCTCGACCTCTTCGTCGTGGCCGACGGCATGGGCGGTCACAACGCCGGCGACATCGCCAGCCGCTTGGCGACCGCGTCGCTTCGGAACTTCTACGAGGCAGTCTCCGCAGGCGCCGAGCCGGACAAGCAGTTCCTGGACGGTTACGACGAGCACGACCGGGACGCGCGCAACCTGGCTGCAGCGATCCGCAAAGCCAACCGCGACGTCTTCGAGATCTCGAGCACCTACCGCCAGCACCACGGCATGGGCTCCACCGTCGTCGCGGCGTTCCTCTCGCGCGCCGGCGGCGTGATGCACGTCGGGCACGTCGGCGACTCGCGCTGCTATCGCTACCGCGAAGGAAAGCTCGAGCAGCTGACCCACGATCACTCGCTCATCAACGACGCCCTCGCGCTCAAGCCCGATCTGACGCCCGAGGAGCTCGCCCGCCTGCCGAAGAACATCATCACGCGCGCGCTCGGCATGCGTGAGGACGTGAAGGTCGACATCCGCTCGGACCAGTGCCGCGTCGGCGACATCTACCTGCTCTGCAGCGACGGCCTGAGCGGCATGGTCGAAGAAGAAGAGATCGAGAACGTCCTCGCCGCCGCCTACGCGATCCAGGGGTCCGATCTTCGCGAGGCCTGCGAGACGCTGGTCACCCTCGCGAACGACGCCGGCGGCACCGACAACATCACCGCTCTCCTCATCCGGATCGACGAGATCGCCGACACCGGCGACTCCGATGAAGAGCCGAGCGCCGAGGCCGCGGCCGACAGCGGGGACGATCCGGATGAAGCGCCGGCCCTCGAGGCAGAGCCGCTCGAGCGCATGAACACCGAAGAGCTGATGGCGCTCGGCGCTTCCGACGGCGAGCTCGCCGTGGGACCCGGCGTCGACTGCGAGCGTTGTGGCGCACACGTCGAAGGCGGCAACGCCTTCTGCACCGAGTGCGGCGCGTCATTGCCTGCCGCCGGCTGACGTGCGCCCCTCCGAAGATGGACGCCCGCGACGCTCCCGAGCGGCGCTGAGCTTCGCGCTCGTCGGGCTGCTGCTCACGGCCTCCTCCCTGGGCTGGACGCTCTTCGTCGTCCTTCCGTCGTGGAACGCGGGAGCCACCTGCGTCGCGGGCGTTCCTCACGAGCGGAGCTCGATCGCCCCGAAGCCTGCGCTCGCTCGCAGGGTATACGTGGTGCTCGTCGACGGGCTCGGCTTCGAGGCGGCGCGCCAGCTCGATGCGCTGGGCCAACTGCGCGCCGAGGGAGCCTTCCGACGGCTGGACGTGGACTTTCCTACGTTCACGAGCCCGGCGGTCACGACGATGGTCGTCGGCCAAGGACCGCGCGAGTCCGGCGTGCGGCTCAACGGCGCCGCGATCGGCGCCGGAGGCCTCGACTCGATCGCCGCTACGGCTTGGGACGCAGGCACGTTCGTCCGCGTCCGATCGCGCACCTTCGAGCCGTTTCAAGCCCTCGTCCGGCCTCCGCACGGAGCCGACGTCGTCGGCGGTCGCTGGAGCATGATCGCGGATCTCGCGCTTCTTCGCGCGTTGCCTCCGCCGACGTCGAGCGGCGACCGCGCTACGGATCTGACCTTCGTGCACATCGGCGAGGTCGATGACGCGGGCCATCTTTGCGGATCCGATTGCGCCGAGTACGGAGCGGCCTCGGCGGACGCCGCCGGGCTCCTCGTAACGATCGCGGATCACCTCGACAGAGATCGGGATCTTTTGATCGCTCTGTCGGACCACGCGACGCTCGAGAGCCGCGGTCACGGCGGCGACGAGCCGATCCTTCGCGGAGCGTTCCTCCTCGCTTGGGGAGCGAACGTCGAGCGAGGTGTCGAGCTCGAGCCGCGACCGATGCGAGACGTCCCGTCGACGCTCGCGGTGGCGATGGGCGTCCACACGCCATCGTCGAACCTCGGCGCGCCCCAGCTCGATCTGTTCGACCTCGACGAGGCCGAGCGGAGCAAGCGGCTCGCCGAGCCGTTCGATCAAGCCTCGCGGTACGCGTGCGCGGTGCGACGGACGCCGCTCTGCGACGAAGCGGCCGACATCCTCGCAAGCCTCGAAGCCGGAGCCGGCGAGCCGCGCGCGACAGCGTTCATCGCCGCCCTCTCCGAGGATCGCGAGCGTGCTGCGGCCGAGGCCGACGCAGACGCGCGCTGGCTTCGAGCAGCCGTCGCGGTCGCGTTCGCCGCCCTCGCGGTCTGGGCCGTCTCACGCTGGTTCGCGGCGATGGCGTGGCCGAGGGGCCGCTCCGGGTTCCTGGCACCGCTCGCGGTCCTCGGTGCTTACAGTATCGTCCTTCTCTTTCGCGGCTACGGTCCGTCGCTCAGCGCGATGGCCGGAGCCGAGGTCTTCGTGCCGCACGCCATCGAAGCCGGGGTCGCGGGCGGAGCGGCCCTGGTCGTCGCCGGGTACCTGGCGCGCTGGTCGGAGCGCGAGGCCGGCTTCGCGCTGTTCGCCGTCGTGATCGCGCTGCTCCCTCTCTGGGCGTTCACCGGCGCGGATCCCGCCGCGATCCCACCGCCCACGGCGGGATGCCTGGCGCTCCAGCTCACCCCGCTCGTCGCCGCCGCCTCGCTCGGCGCCGTCGGGCTGGCGCTCCTCCGCCAACTCGCCTCCCCCCTCACTCGTGAGGGGGGCCGGGGGGGTGAATCCGCAGGAACAAACGCCGGAGAGAAGACTTCGTCGCCAGTCTGATTAGACGTCAGAACGGGAACGGCAGCGGGTTGCCGCCCGTCATGCGCCACGTGTTCGCGGTCTGCGTGACGATCGGCATGCGCACCGACGGGTGAGGATGCGAGCTCTCGAACGCGAAGAGGATCGCTTCGGGCGTCAGGCGGTCGAGCGCGCCGAAGAAGTTGAGGCTGAGCAGCGCACCCTCTTCGGTCCACTTCGCGCCCTGGCGGCGAGCGCCGGCGGCGAGGAGGTTCTGCGTGCCCGCGACGTCGGACCCGATCTCGTTCGGTTGGTTGAAGAGCGGCGCCGCACGCGAAAGGAGGCGCCCGAAGTCGCCGGTGCTCACGCCTCGTGACCCGCCGCCGTTCGCGCAGCCCGTGTGATCGAGGTAGTGGTGCGCGAGCTCGTGACCGAGGACGAACGCGAGCTGCGCATCCATCAGCACCGCCTGGCGCGCGACCTTGCGGCCGTCCGCGTCCGCAGCAGGATCGACGAAGCCCTGCGCGGGGCGCGGAAGCGGCTTCTTCGGCTTGTAGTTTTGCGCGACGAGGGTCGTGTACTGGTCGAGCTTGTTCGTCTTGAAGAGCTCGTCGTGCGCGCGGAAGCGCGCCGAGTGCGCCATCACTTCGAGGAGGGCGTCGCTGATCGCCATGAGCGGTTGCCCTTGGTCGTCGCAAGCAGCGAACGCGTTGACCTCGCCCACGCTCGGATCTGAAAAGAGAGGGACGCTGGCGACCTTGTTGCGCTTCGCATCCGGCAGCGCGGCGACGAGCTCCTTGAGGACCGCCCCGGCGCGCTGGCGGAGGAACCCGATGTCGGTGTTGTTGATCGGGTCGTTCGCCACCGGCCCGGGCGGCTGACTCGTACCGGGGCCCGGAGGCTGACCGGTTCCGGGGCCTGGCGGCTGCTGGCTCCACCCGCCCGGAGGCGGCTGCTGGCCCCACTGCCCACCGGGAGGCGGCTGCTGGCCCCACTGCCCACCGGGAGGCGGCTGCTGCCCCCATTGCCCCTGCGGCGGGCCGTACGGGTTCGGGCGGGCCCGCCGCTTCGGCTGGCAGGCGACCATGCCTGTAATCAAGGCAAGAGCGACGGCTCCTGCCGCGACTTTGCGCCCCTGGCGGCGCAGACCTGAAAACCAACTGAGCATGGGACCTCGGTGACCGCTCGTCCTGTCTAGCACGCTATGGGTCGTAGGACGGAGCAGCGCGCCCTCCCCTGCAAGCTATCCGCTCGAGAGGCGTTCTTCCTACCGGTGAGCCCCGTTTGTCCCCATAGCCGCGCCGGATTCTGCTCCCAGGGCCGAGGCGGCTCCCCGCGAAAACCGTGCTCCGTGAGCCCTCGCGAGGGTCACGAGCGTCCCACCCTTGAACCGTGAGCTTCTCCGCCTCGTCCCTCCGCGCTCGGTCCGCCTCCCAAGGCCAGCCCTCGGCCCGCGCTGCGATCCCCCTCGCCTGCTGGGTGCTCGCCGGCCTCGCCACGCTGGGTGGTTGCGGCGGCGGCGTCAGCGCCCCGGCCAAGGGCGGAGCGGGACAGGACCCGCTCGCTGCTGCAGAGGCGGAGCTCGCCGCGGCCGAGGCTCGGCTCGGCCCGCGCTTCGCGCTCAGGGCCAACGAGGCTCCGTACCGACCGATGGGTGAAGAGGCCGGAGAGACCGGCGGGACGACGCACCAGGCGACGCAACCAGCCCCGGCCCCTCCTCCTCCCACGGCGCTCGAGCATCACGAGGCCGAGCCGCCCGAAGACGCGAACGCCGACACCTGCGAGACGGCGTGCGATGCGCTCTCGGCCATGCGAAAGGCGGCCGATCGCATCTGCGAGCTCGCACCCGGAGAACGATGCGACGCGGCGCGCGCCCGCGTGGCGGACGCCGAAAAGCGCGTGACGGAGGCGTGTTCGGAATGCGAAGGCTAACTCGCGGCACCCGCCCGCTCGGCGCGACCATCGGGGCATGGGTCGCTCTCGCCATGGTCGTTCAGCTCGTCGCGTGTGCGGCCAAGGAGAAGGCGGCCGAGGAGCCGGCGGCCGTCAGCAAAGAGGCAGGCGCAGACGCGACAGGCGCGCCGGGCTTCGCGGCGCCTCCGGGCCAGCAGCAATACCAGATGCCGAGCTACGACGTCTCGAGCGCAGCAGCCGATCTCGACACTGCCGAGAAGGAGCTCGACCTCGCGCTCGCCGACAAGGACGCGGCGGGCCAGCCGCTCGCCACCGGCACCGATCGCTGCACGGTCGTCTGCAAAGCGCTCGCATCGATGCGCCGCTCGGCGGACCAGATCTGTGGCATCGACGCTTCGCGTTGCGAAGGTGCCCGCGCCCGCGTGACGAAGGCCGAGCAGCGCGCAAAGGACGCGTGTCCCGCCTGCGCCACGCCCACCTGAGGCGAGCCTCCGGCGCAGGTGTTTTTCTTCCAAATCACCCGAGCTGAGCGCTGGGTTTTGGGGGTACAACGCTTCTACACGTGTCGAAAGGGCCTCATTCCGTACGAACTCCGAAGCGCGTCGGGCGCTATGAGATCGTGCGCGAGATCGGCACCGGCGCGATGGGTCGCGTCCTCCTCGCACGCGACCCGGTCCTCGAGCGGCACGTGGCGATCAAAGTGCTCCGGGACGATCTCTCGATCGCGGCAGACGTGCGAGAAGGGCTCCTCGTTCGCATGCGGCACGAGGCGCGCGCTGCCGCGCGCGTCACGCATCCGCACCTGGTCGTGCTCCACGACATGGGTGAAGACGATGAGGTCGGCCTCTACCTCGTGTTCGAGTACCTCGAGGGGCCCACGCTGAAGCAGCGCCTCGCCGAGGGACGCCTCTCGGCCCGGCAAGCGGCGCGCATGGCGCGCGAGCTCGGATCGGCGCTCTCGTTCGCGCACGAGCGCGGCGTCCTGCATCGCGACGTGAAGCCCGAGAACATCATCCTCTCGCCCACGGGCGCCAAGATCACCGACTTCGGCATCGCGCGCGTCCCGGACTCCACGCTGACGCACGCGGGCGGGTTGCTGGGAACGCCCGCATGCAGCGCGCCCGAGACGTTCCGCGAGAGTCGCTTCTCGCATCACAGCGACCAGTTTTCGCTCGCTGCGACGCTCTACGAAGCGATCAGCGGTGAGCGCGCATTCCCCGGCGACGACGCGGTGTCGGTCGCGTCCAAGATCGCCAACGATCCGCCCGCGCCGTTCGCCTCCGAGCTTCGCTACCCCGAGGACCTCGACGCTGCGCTCTTGCGCGGGATGGCGAAGAGCCCGAGCGATCGCTTCGGCTCGTGCAAAGAGCTCGGACAGGCGGTGCTCGACGCGCTTCTCGCAAACCCCGGCGCAGGAAAGGCCGCGACCTCGGCCGGCACCGATCGGCCGAGCGACATCCTCGTCGCGTCGCGCCTCTCCAAGACGCCGAACCCAGCCCCCGAGCTCCTGGCTCGTCCGAAGCCGCTGCGCGTTTTTCTGGGCGGTGTCGCCGTCCTGGTGCTCGCCGGTCTCGTCGTGCGCTCGGTGCTGCGCGACACGCGCGACTCCCCCGCCGTAGCGCTCGCGAGCGCGTCTACGCAGCTTCCGCCCCAGCCGCCTCCGCCGCAGCCGTCGGCCGAGCCCGAGCCCGCGCCGCGAAAGCCGCGCGTTCGTCCGGCGGTCGTCGACTCGACGGCTCCCGAGACCTCCGCGTCGGCTGCCTCGTCGAGCTCCGCGGCGCCGGCGGTCTCGGCCAGCGCCGCGCCGGCCCCTTCGGCTTCCCACGCGCCTTCTGCCGGGCCTCCCGCCTCGGCGCAGCCGCCCCGCCGCTGACCTCATGGCCGGCGCTCGCCGCTTGTCGTAGGCTCCCCGCCCACCTAGACCCCCTGATCCGAGCATGGAAGATCTCGAGAACCACCTCGCGCTGTACAGGAAAATGCAGCTGATTCGCCGCTTCGAAGAAGAAGCGGCGCGAGCCTACGCCCAAGGCAAGATCGGCGGCTTCCTCCACCTCTACATCGGACAAGAGGCGGTCGCGGTCGGCGCCTGCGAGGCCATCCGGCCCGAGGACTACGTCATCACGACGTACCGCGACCACGGCCAGGCGCTCGCGCGCGGAATGACGTCGCGCGCTGCGATGGCGGAGCTCTTCGGCAAAGCGACGGGGTGCTCTCGCGGGCTCGGCGGATCGATGCACTTCTTCGACGCCGAGCACAACATGCTGGGCGGCTACGGGATCGTCGGCGGCCACCTTCCAGTCGCCGCGGGCACCGCGTTCGCGTCGAAGTACCGCGGCGAGCCGCGCGTCACGCTCGCCTTCTTCGGAGAAGGGTCGGCGAGCATCGGCGACTGCCACGAAGCGATGTGCCTCGCCGCGCTCTGGAAGCTGCCGATCGTGTTCATCTGTGAGAACAACGAGTACTCGATGGGCACGCCGCTCACGCGCACGTTCGCCCAGGACGACGTAACCGCGCGCGCTCCCGGCTACGGCATGGCGAGCGACCGCTTCGTCGCCGAGCACGTGTTCCAGATTCGCGACCGCCTCAAGGTGGCCGCCGATCGCGCGCGCTCCGGCGCCGGACCGACGCTCGTCGAGATCCGCACCTACCGCTTCCGCGGTCACTCGATGAGCGATCCCGGCAAGTACCGAACGCCGGAGGAGCTCGAAGCCAAGAAGAAGCTGGATCCGCTCATGCGCAGCCGCGCCGAGCTCGAGGCCGCGAAGCAGGAAAAGAAGCTCGCCGAGATCGACGCGTCGGTCGAAGAAGAGGTCGCCGACGCCGTCCGGTTCGCCGACGAGAGCCCCGAGCCCGGGCCCGAGCTGCTCGAGCCCACCACCTACAAGGGAGAATTCGCGCGATGACGGCCTCACCCACTTCCGGGCAGAACGGCGCTACCGCACGCGGGACCGAAGCCAAGGCCGGCACCCGAGAGGTCCGCTTCCGCGAGGCCCTGCGCCTCGGCATGATCGAAGAGATGGAACGCGACGAGCGCGTCTTCCTCATCGGTGAAGAGGTCGGCCACTACCAGGGCGCCTACAAGGTGACCGAGGGCATGCTCGAGAAGTTCGGTGACAAGCGGGTCATCGACACGCCGATCACCGAGAGCGGCTTCACCGGGATCGCCGTCGGCGCCGCGATGGTCGGCCTCCGTCCGATCGTCGAGTACATGACCTGGAACTTCTCCGCCGTAGCGTTCGACCAGATCCTCAACAACGCGGCGAAGATCCGCCAGATGTCGGGCGGTCAGTTCAACATCCCCATCGTGCTCCGCGCGCCCAACGGCTCCGCCCGCCAGGTCGGCTCGCAGCACTCGCACGCGATGGAGCACTTCTACACGCACATCCCCGGGCTCAAGGTCGTCGCGCCGGCGACCTGCGAGGACGCGAAGGGAATGCTGAAGACGGCGATTCGCGATGACGATCCCGTCCTCTTCATGGAGAGCGAGACCCTGTACTCGCTCAAGGGCACCGTCTCCGACGACCCGGAGCACCTCGTCCCGTTCGGCAAGGCGCGCATCGCGCGCCCCGGCAAAGACGTGACGATCGTGTCATGGAGCCGAATGGTGCACGTCTCGCTCGAGGCGGCAGCGCTGCTCGAGAAGGACGGGATCGACGCCGAGGTGATCGATCTTCGAAGCCTGCGGCCGCTCGACCAAGAGACGATCGTCGAGAGCGTGAAGAAGACGCACCGTGCGGTCATTGCCTACGAAGGCTGGCCCTACGGAGGCGTCGGCGGCGAGATCGTCGACCGCATCCAGCGCTTCGCGTTCGACGATCTCGACGCGCCGATCGAGCGCGTCACGACGAAGGACTTCGGCATGCCGTACAACGCGAAGCTCGAGCAGCTCGTCATTCCACAGGCTCCCGGCATCGTCGAAGCGGCGCGCCGCGCCCTCTACAGGAGCGCCTGATGGCCAAGATCCTCGACATGCCGAAGCTGTCCCCCACGATGGAAGAGGGACAGATCAGCGCGTGGCACAAGAAAGAGGGCGACACGATCGCCGTCGACGATCTCCTGGCCGAGGTCGAGACCGACAAGGCCACGA
>JBGTSH010000392.1:0-8751 GCA_041940405.1 Polyangiaceae bacterium | reverse complement strand
AACTGCGCCCACCTCTGCCGCTGCCGGCGCCTCGTCTTCATCGGTCTCGGCGAAGACGACGACGAGCGGTGCGCCGTCCCCCCTACGCTTCGCTTCTTTGCATTCTTGTCGAGCGATCTCGCATGCGAGCTGACAAAGGACGATGGCGACGATGCGCCGCTCGGTCGGGATCATGCGTTCCTCACTTCAGAGATACGAGGTCACCTCAGAGAAACCAGCCCCGGCGGTGCCACGCGACCATGCCTGTCTTTGGCGACGCGAAGCTGGATGAGCCCCGACAGCGTCGATGAAACCTCGAGACGGAGCGCGACAGGCAAGGGCATGGCGCGCGGCGCCGATCGATCGGTGAGAAGGACGACGGTCGTGTCGGTGCGCTCGACGGCGAGCGAGAGCCTGCGAACGACCGTCCCCCATCGATCGAGGCGCACATGTCCTACTTGTGTTGGCGGCGTCGTCGAAACGCCGGGAACGCTCGACGTATCCACGACGACAACGCCGAAGATCCTGCTCTCTGCAACGCGAACGGCGACGCGGGACAGCGCATCGATCGGAGACCGCACGACGAGCAGTCGCGTCGGATCGACGCCGCTCGCGACGACGGCGGGCGCATGAAGCGTCGACCAAGGATCGACGAACGCACACCACGCCCCTGCGGTCGTGCCTTGGCTTCGGAGGCGCGCCTCTGCCTGGAAGGCAGCGCATGCGCGGAGCGCGATCGCCGTCGCGCGCCCGAGCATCCGTGGTGAGGCGATCTCGACGACGGCGCCGCGAGGCAGCCCGCCGTCGGGAAGCGCCTCGTCGATGGTTTGCTCCGCGCCTGATCCGTCGGCCGGCCGCGACAGATGAAGCGGCAGCGCTTTGGCGCGCCCCAGCTTCTCGTGGCCGAGCTTCTCTTGAATCGCCGCCAAGATCGGAGCTGCCTGAGCCATACTGAACACCAATACAGTAGAACGGCCTGAAGCTCAGTGCCAAGCCGATCTGGCTAGGACCTTGTCTGTCCGAGCAAATCGCACGTTTTTTCGTGCTACTCCGCTTCTCGTGCCCGTCGTGTACTTGGTCAGGCACGGAGAGGTCGAGAACCCCCGACAGCTCACGTACGGCTGCTTGCCCGGCTTCTCGCTGAGCAAGAAGGGACGTGAGCAAGCAGCTCGCGCCGCAACTTTCCTACGCCGCCACCTCCGGGGCGACGTCCACGTCCGCTCCAGCCCGCTCGAGAGGGCCAGAGAAACGGCTGAAATCCTCGTCGACGGTACGGGCTTTCACATCGACGACCGCCTGGTCGAGGCGGGATCCTGGCGCGAAGGCCTGCCGCGCGCGTTCGAAGCCCGCGCCTACCTCAAGCGCGCGCTCGATGTGACCGCTCGATCCAAGAGCGAGCCCCCGCGCGCCGTCGCAATGCGGATGAGGGCAGCCGTCGTGGACGTTCTCCAAACGGTGCACGAAGAAGCAGACGTCCTCATCGTCTCGCATCAGTTTCCGATCTGGATGGCTCGGATCGCGTTCGAGCGCCGAATCGGCGAGAAAGAAGAGGCCATCCTGCCGCGCCTGATGCCCTGGCTCTACGTCCGGAGCCGCTGCTCCCATGCGTCGGTCACGACCCTCCGGTTCGAGGGCACATCCCTCAAGGCCGTGAGCTACTGGGAGCCTGAATGAGATGGCAGGTGGTGCTGCTCCTGAGCCTGGGGTGCGACCCGAGCCCGAGGATGCCTGCCAGCGCCTCGGCCCCCATCAGCGAGAGCGCCCCCACCCCGGCCGCGCATCCGCCCGCACCGCCGCCGACGGAGGTGGCGAGCGCGACGTCCTCTGCTCCGGCTGGCGACGCTTGCCCCGAGGGCTATCGCTGCGGGCCTCCGAGCTCGACCGCGCCGATCGATCTGATCCTCGTCGAGAAACGCGCACACCGACTTCATCTCGTATCGAAAACCGAGGTCGTTGCGTCGTACTCCGTAGCGATCGGCCCCGGCGGCTACGGTCACAAGAAATACGAAGGCGACAAGGTGACGCCGATCGGCAGCTATACGGTCACCGCGAAGATCGACAAGACGAAGTGGCACACCTACCTCGCGCTCGACTATCCGAACGAGGACGACAAGAAGCGCTACGCCGACCTCGTTGCGCGAGGCGAGGCGCCGGCCGGCGTGGGTGCCGGCTCCGGGATCGCGATCCACGGCCGGCGCGCCGACATGCCCGACGGTCTTCACAAGCTCGTCGACTGGACGCTCGGCTGCGTCGCCCTGGACAACGGCGAGATCGATCAGGTTGCAGCGCGAGTCGGCAAAGGCACGCGCGTCTTGATCAGAGACTAGTTCGTTCCGGCTTCACGACCCCACGCCGACATCCATGGCGTGGACCTGTATCGGTCCCAACTGTCCGGCAGGATGGTGACGACCGGCCCTTGGACCTGACCGCTCGCAGCGACCCGCAGCGCCGCTGCGACGTTGGCCCCCGACGACCCTCCGACGAGCAAGCCCTCTTCACGCACGAGGCGCCGCACGACGGTGAACGTCTCTTCGTCGGCGATGCGCTCTGCCGCGTCGATCACGTCGCGATGGAGGTTCGCAGGCGGAACGCCGGCACCGATTCCCTCGACCGCGTAGCTGCCGCCGGGTCCGAGCTGGCCCGTCTCGACCCAATCGGCGAGCGAGGACCCGACGGGATCGGCGAGGACGACGCGCACCTTCGGGAGCGAGGCCTTGAGGCGTCGCGCGACGCCGGTGAGCGTGCCGCCGGTTCCGGCTCCTGCGACGAACGCGCCGATGCGCCCACCTGTCTGCTCGAGAATTTCGACGCCCGTCGTCTGCTCGTGGACGCGAACGTTCGCCGGGTTCGAGAACTGCTCCGGAAGGTACCAGCCATGCTCGGCGGCGAGGCGCGCTGCGACGTTCCTGAAGTTGTTCGGGTCGGTACCGGGGACGTTCGGTGCGAGGACGATGCGTGCGCCGAGCGAGATGAGCGTAGCGCGCTTGTCGAGCGACATTTTCTCCGGCATCACGCAGACCAGCGGATAACCGCGGCGCATCGCGACGATCGCGAGGCCGATGCCTGTGTTGCCCGCCGTCGCCTCGACGATCGTCATTCCACGTCGAAGCACACCCCGCGACTCTGCATCGTCGAGGATTGCGCGCGCCGTTCGGTCCTTCACGCTCCCGCCGGGATTCATGTGCTCGCACTTCGCGAGCACCCGCGATTTCAAACCGCGAGCGAGATGCGTGAGCTCGACGAGCGGCGTGCGTCCGATGGCACCCAGCAGATCGCGAACCATGGGGCCTCCAACGGTCAGCGTACGCTCTCGTCTCGGCGCTTTCCACTCGCCCGAGCTATGCTCGTTCTCGTCTTGCCGTCCGGAGGGCACGCGTGAGCTCGGTCGGGACCCCTGCCTGGAGGTCGCCGATCGCATTGGTCGGGCTCGCCTGCGTCGTCGTCGCGGTCTTGGCCGATCTGTTCCTGTCGGGTCGTGCCTCGGGAGACCTCGCGCTCTTTCTCGGCCGATTCCACCCGCTCGTCGTCCACCTTCCCATCGGGATCCTGATCCTCGTGGCGCTGGTCGAGGCGGCGAGCCTGCTTTCGTCGCTCCGGCAGCGAACCGACGCCGCGACGTCGTTTGCGCTTCCGCTCCTCGTGGTCACTGCGGTGGCGGCGTTCGTGCTCGGCCACTTGCTCGCGGGCGGCGGCGGCGTTCCGTCGAAGCTCCTGTTCTGGCACCGGCGTCTCACCCTCCTTGCCATCGTCGGTGCCGGGCTCTGCCTGGTCGCTTGGGGCGTCTACGAGCGCTCGCGCTCGGAAGCGCTGCGTCATGTCTACCGCGCCATGCTCGTGGCGACGCTCGGCGTCTTGACGGCCGGCGCCCACTACGGCGGAAGCATCACGCGCGGCGAGGGCTGGCTGACGAAGTACGCGCCCGGCCCGATCCGAGGCTGGCTCGGCGACGAGCCGACGACGGCCCCCGAGGTCGCCGAGCCCAAGGCCCCGAGCAGCGAGCCGTTGGTTTTCGCCGACGTCGTGCAGGCGGTGCTCCAGAAACGATGCGTCGAATGCCACGGCGCCGAGACGGTCAAGGGCGGCCTGCGCCTCGACTCGCTCGAGGCGATCGAGAGGGGCGGCGACAACGGTCCTGTCATCGTCAAAGGACGCGGCGACAACAGTTCCCTCGTCCTCCGCATGCGCCTCCCGGTCGACGACGACGAGCGCATGCCGCCGGAGGGGCGCGAGGGCCCGAGCGCGGAAGAGATCGCGCTCGTCGCGTGGTGGATCGATCGCGAGGCGAGCTCGACCCTTCGGGTGCGCGACGCGCTCTCGCCTGTGCCTTCTCGCGCGGTGCTCGAGAAGGCCCTCGAAGCGGCACCCGCGCCCTCGGGCTCGGCGCCGTCTCCTGCTGCGACCACTTCACCCAGCGCTGCTCCCAGCGCCGGACCCAGCGCCGACCCTGTCGACCCGCCGCAGGGTGGCTCGACCGACCCTCCGAGCACCCCGCCGCTCGCCGGCGCGAGCGTGTACGACGCCCAGGTTCATCCGATCCTGATGGCCAAGTGCTCGAAGTGTCACGGCGATGCGAAGCAAAAGGGCAAGCTCCGCCTCGACTCGTTCGAGGCCATCCTCCGCGGGGGGAAAGAGGGGCCGGCGTTCGTCGCAGGCGATCCCGAGAAGAGCACCCTGGTCAGCCGCGCGCGCCTCCCGCTCTCCGATCCGGAGCACATGCCGCCGCCCAAGGAGCCGCAGCTGACGGCGCGCGAGCTCGAGCTCGTGACGCACTGGATTCGGAAGGGCGGGACGCGCGAGCTTCGGACGGCGGAGCTGCCCGAGCACCTTCGCGGCGTCGCCCCCTCACAGCCGCGGCCTCCGTCGACGTCGCCCGCGACATCTCCCTCTACGGCGCCTTCGGTGAGCTCGTCCGCGCCCGTTGCCTCGGGCTCGAGCAGCGCGCCGCAGCCCCCCGCGCGTGAGCTGCCTCCGGAGATCGATCCCTTCCGCGACGTCATCCATCCGGTCCTCGTCGCGCGGTGCGCCGGGTGCCACGGCGAGGAAGAGGACCAGGGAAAGCTGCGCGTGGACACGGCCGAGCTCTTGCTCGCCGGCGGAAGGAGCGGACCGGCCACCCTGCCCGGCAAGCCCGACAAGAGCTTGCTCGTCCAGCGGATGCGCCTGCCGGTGGATGACACCGATCACATGCCGCCCGAGGGTCAACCGCAGCCGACGCCTCCGGAGGTGCTTGCGATCGAATGGTGGATCGCGCAAGGGGCCAAGACCCAGGGCACCATCATGACAAGCTCGTTAGCACCGGAGGTCCGCGCCATGCTCGCCCAGGCCATGCCGGCACCTGAAGCGGCGCCCCCCGGGCCCACGCCGGTGCCGAGCGCCTCCGCTTCGGCGCGTCCCGCTCCGCCTCCCGAAACCCAACCCGAGCCCCAAGGGCCGCCGGCCATCGAGGGTGGAGGCTGCGCCGGCTGCTCGGTGCCCCGAAGCTCGCCTCCGAGTGTGGCGTTTTTGTTAGCAATCGCCGCCGTGTGCTCGGCGTTCGCACGTCGACTCACACGCCGCTGATGCAAGCGGGGTTGGGCCCCGCGCGCAGGGGTCGAGAAGAGACTGCACGCGCCCGGGCACTCTTCGATTCCGGTCCGGCTTATGTATTCTTGCGGCACCGTGACGGCCGCCATCTCCAGCGCGCCGGCTTCAGGGGGAAGTCCGCCCAGAGAGCCGACGCCTTTCATCGGGAGGAGCGCTGAGCTTCAGCTCCTCGGGCGCCGCATCGGCGAGAGCCGACTCGTGACGATCGTCGGCGAAGCAGGCGCGGGAAAGACGCGTGTCGCGCAGCGCTTCGCGAAGGCGCACGCTCGCGGCTTCGTGCACGCGGGCGGCGTGTGGTTCGTCGAGCTCCGCGGCGCTGCCGACGTGGAGTCGGCGCGCCTCAGGATCGCGAGCGCGCTGGGCATCGCCGGCGAAGGCCGTTTCACCGGCGGGTTCGGGAGCGCCGCGATCGGACGCGCAGCGCAGATGCTCGGCTACGCGCTGCTCGTCCTCGACAACGCAGAGCACCTCTTGCCGAAGATCGGCGACGAAATCCTCGCGCTCCTGGACGCAGCGCCGCGCCTTCACGTGGTCGTCACCAGCCGCGCCGCCTTGGGTGTCCTCGGTGAGGACGTCTTGGATCTCGGTCCGCTCCGGCTCGACGGCGCATCGTTCGACGGGGCCGAGAGCGAAGCGGTCGATCTGTTTCTCACGCGCGTCCGCTCGCGACGCGCCGAGGGCGGGCGCTCGACCTCGTTCGACCGCGCCGCGATCTCGAGCTTCGTCAAGAAGGTGGGCGGGCTTCCTCTCACGCTCGAGCTCTGCGCGGCGACCTTCGCGACCGACCACGACGAGCTCGCTCGCTCGTCGAGCATGCTCGCGACCAAGGGCGCCGCGTCGGCGCTCGCCGCGCAATCGCCGGCTGCGTGGGCGCTCTCGCTCCTCGCGCCTCCGCTGCACGACGTGCTCCTGCAGTGCTCGGTCTTTCGCGGCAGCTTCGATCTCGACGCGGCCGAGGCGGTGATCGCGCTCGGCGGAAAATACGGACGCGAATCGCCGGTCGTCCTCTTGAACGAGCTCGTCACCCGCAGCCTGGTTCAAGAGGATCCCGACACCGGTCGCTTCAGCCTCTGCGAAGGGATGCGCAGCCTCGCCGAGCGTGCGCTGGAGTCGTCCGCAAAAGCGGTGGCGGTGAGGATGCGCCACGCCGAGCTCTTCGCCGAGCTCGCCGCCGACCACGATCCCGAGAGCGGCAGCCTCGAGGTCGTCCGTGACGACCTGGAAGCCGCGCTCTCCTTTGCGACGTTGGCCGAGCGGAGCGATCTGGTGATCGTCCTCACCATCGGCCTCGACGCCATTTCGGCAGGCAGCGGGCTCACCGCACGGCAGCTCGCCGCGCTGGATGAAGCCCTCGAGCGCGCACCGCGCGACGCGCGGCTGGTCGGCCGCGCTCTCGGCGTCCGCGCCTCGGCGCTCCGCGGTCTCGGTCGCATGGAAGAGGCGGCGAAGGACGCGCTCGTCGCCCTCAGGCTCGCGCGCGAGGCGGGTGACGAGCGCCAAGCCGTCGAAATGCTCCACGCCGTCGCGACGGCCAAGTTCCAGCTCGGCGATCTGAGGGGCGCGCTCGAGCACCTTCGGACGGCGGTGTTCGAAGCGCGCGCTCTCGGCTTCGGCTCGCTCGAGGGTCAAGCGCTTCAGCAAACGGGCAGCGTCCGCGCCTCGATGGGCGACACCGAAGAAGCGCGCACGCACTACGAGGCCGCGCTCGGGCTCGCCGTGCGTCACCGCGACGAGCTCGGCGAGATGCGCGCGTGCGCGGGGCTCGGCTCCTTCCACCTGGAGCTCGGGGAGTACGACGCGGCCGAGGAGCACTACGAGCGTGCGCTCGCGATCGCCGAGCGATGCGGCGCGAAGCGCACCCACCGCATCGTCCTCGGCTACCTCGGCATCCTCTATTTTCACGCGGGCGTCCTTCCCGAAGCCGAGCGGTTGCTCGAACGGGCCGCCACGGCGTGCCGTGAGGTCGGCGACGTGCGCGTCGAAGGGATCTTCGAGGGCATGCGCGGCGGTGTGCTCGCCGAGCTCGACCGTGTCGCCGACGCTGGTCGCACCTTCGATCTCGCCGACGCGCTGCTCGAGCCGAGCCCGTTCTTCCGGCAGGTCATCCGCATCGTCCGCGGGCACCTCGATCTCGCCCAGGCGCGGGTCGCTCGAGCCAGCGGCTTTCGCGACGCCGAGCGGGCGCACGTCCGCGCGGCGCGTTACCGCATCCTCGCGTCGCGCGCGCCCGGCCGCGACGACGAGGCTCCGATCATCGCCCGGTCCGACGACGCACGGATGGCTGTCGCGCTCCTCTCGCGGGCGATCGACCGCTACGAGCAGGGCTAGGCAGGCCCAGCGGCGGCTCGTCTGCTAGCCTGGCCACGATCGAGCATGCTTCTTCGCCGCACCTTTCCCGCTTTCTGCCTCGTCGCCTTGCTCGTCGCCTGCGTCGACGACGGCGATCCCGGTGACGCCCCCGCCCCCGATCCGCAGGAGACGTTCGTCGGAGCCATCGAGGGCACCGACGTGCGCTTTGCCATCGTCCGCGACGAGGGCCACGTCGCCCTCTTCTTCTGCGGAGGGCCGGACAGCTTCGCCACTTCCACCCAGTGGATCCGTGCCGAAGCGACCGGACCCACGTACGATCTCGCGCAAGGGACGTGGGCCGCTTCGTTCACCGTCGAGGGCGCCTCGGCCAGCGGCAGCGTCGACCGTGGAGACGGCGTGCCGCTCTCGTTCACCGCCACGCGCGTCGACGAAGCGGGTCTCGCGGGCCTCTACGAGACCGAAGAGGCCGACGGCCGGGTGGGCGTCGTGGTCGCGCTGGACGAAGCGGGTCAGCCCATCGTCCAGGGCGCCCTGGTCACGCCGACGATCGCGGCGCAGGTCGTGCCGATCACGCCGGTCGAGCGCGTGGCCGATCGGCTCCGGGTGCAGGTCCTGCTCGCGGAGCCGAAGAGCCTCACCGTCACACGCGCCCTCGCCCAGTAGCGCCGATCGCAACACTCACCGAATGCGTACGAGGGCCGGGCTCGGCACCTCGCCGGCCAGAAACCGCGCGAGCCCGAAGCTCGTCACGTAGAGCGCCCGATCCTCACCCTGTCCGCCGAACGCCAGGCTCGCAGGGAAGTCCAGCGGCGCGCCCTCTGCAATGGTCGACACGTCGCCGCTGCCGGCGTCGATGCGCACGACACGGTCCGCCCGGTT
>JBGTSH010000391.1:0-8770 GCA_041940405.1 Polyangiaceae bacterium | reverse complement strand
GTGCCGGCCATGACGGAGGGAAAATCGTCTTCGAAGGCACGCCGGCCGACCTCGTCGCGGCGAGGTCGACGCTTACCGGCCAGCACCTGGCCGAGCTCGTCGGCAATGGTGCGAAGCCGGGCAAGAAGGCGCAGCCGCAGCCCAGCGCTCGCAGCTAAGCCGATCTCGAGGTCAGCTGGGCGCCTCGAGGCGCCTTCCGCGGCTTCGTCGCGCGAGAACCAGACCCATCGCTGCAAGCCAGCCGAGGCCCGCCGATTGGGGCGCAGACGAGCCCATGTCGCACGCGCATCCGCCGCTCGGCGTGACCCTGCCCCTCTCGGTCGTCGTGCCCGGCGGGAGCGTGGCTTCGACCGAAAGAGACGCCGTCGCGGCGTTGTCGGCGGAGCTCGTTTCGCAGGGGAGCGTGCTCGAGACCGAGGCTTCGAACGAGACGGTCGCGCCGGCAGCAGCGCGTACGGTGGCGCGGATCTCTGCCGTCGCGCCGGCCGCTAGATCGCCCAGCATGCACGAGAGCGAGGCTCCCGGGGTGCAGCTGCCCGCCGTCGTTGTCGCCGACACGATCTCTCCGCCGGCGGCGGCGCCCGTGACCGTCACGCCGGTTCCAATGCGATCGCCGTTGGTGACGGTGAGGACGACCTCGGCCGTTCCGGATGCAGCGACCGAGGCGGGCGCGTTCGCCGTGATGCTCAGGTTTCCGAGCGCCTGGGGAAGGAGGCTCACGACCTCCCATTGCGCGCCGGGGGCGTTGGTGTGCTCGAGCAAGAGGACCTCCAGCGGTACGCCCGCGCTCAACGCGCCCGGGGCCAGGCTGACGGTGACGGGCTCGTCGCCCAGGAAGATTGGCGTTCCGTCGAGACCGTTGATTGCGGTGTCGATGAGGAGCTCATTGGCGTCGAAGGTGCCGTGCAGCTCGTCGCCGCCGGCGACCAACAGGTCCGGCCGCTCGGCCTGGACGCTCCAATCGAAGGCGACGGCGTCTTCTTCGATTCCGACGTCGTTCAGGTTCACCGGCACCACGAGGACGGTGCTGTTGAACGGGTAGGTGCGCGCTACGTCGGCCAGGACGACGTTCACCGGAATGCGCTCGCCGCGCTCGCCGGTGTCGAGGTTGTAGGGGCTCGCCACCAGCGCGTCGCGGAATGGCCCATCCGGATTGCGGGCTTCGATGCGAATCTCGAACTCGTCGTTGCCCTGCTGGTCCGAGTTGATTCGAAGCTTGATCACGCTGAGCGGACCGCGCGCGGGCGTCGTCCACGGACCCTCGACGGCGATGCCGAAGTACACGAGCGCGCTGCCGAATGGCTCCGCCGTCGCGAGGTCGGTCGCGACGCCGACGGCGCGCAGATCGGTCATCGCGACCTCCGGATCGTCGACCGATCGCTCGTCGGCGTCGTCGAGCGCAACCAGCTGGAACGCGGTGACGGCGGGCGCAGGATGCGCGCCGCCACCTTCGCGCGCGATCACGATCGGCTCCCCCTCGACGGGCGCAGGGCCACATTCGGACGGCGGCACGCCATGCTCGGTCGACGCGGCGCGGACGCTGCCCGTGTACGGCAGCACGATGTCGCCGGTGGCAGATTGCATTCGAATGTTGCCGGTTGCCTGGTTCAAGTAATGGCGCGCCTGGGGCGACTGGCCTCCTTGGGTCGGGTTGGTTCCCGGGTCCGGGCCCGCGTCGCCGAGCGCTACCGGATCGAAATCGAGGCGCAGCTGGGCCATCGCGCTCGCTCCGGGGGCGACGTCGACCTGCGCCGGCTCGACGCTGACCACGACCCCGGGCAGCTCGAAGGTCGGCTCGATCGAGAGCGCGACCGTTTCGGTCGTGGTGCCTTGGTTGTGGACCTCGAAGTCGCGGACGACCGTCTGCGGCGTCGCCGCGATCGTCGATCCGAAAGAGATGCCCACCTCACCCGTCTCGCGATTGAACGTTGCCAGCAAGCTGGAGCCGAGGGTGCGCTCGATATCCATCCGCCCGGCGCCGACGACCGTGCTCGTGTATTGGGTGCCCGCGAAGTCCGCGAGCGGGACGGACCCGTTCATGAGCGCGGCCTTGACCTCGAGCGGGGAAAGGCTCGGCTTTGCCTGGCGGAGGAGCGCCGCACCGCCGGTGACCATCGGGCACGCCATGCTGGTGCCTTGGTTGGTGCGAGGCTGGTTGCCCGACCCGACGCCGGCAGAGTCGATCGCAGCACCGGGCGCGCTGATCTCGGGCTTCATGCGGCCGTCGACCGCGCTCGGCCCGCGTGAGCTGAAGCCGGCGAGGAGCTCGGCGCCCGGACCGGTGTAGCGGTCGGTGGGATCGAGCCCGACGGTGACCGGCCCGTTCGAGAGCTCCGTCTTCAAGAGCGCGCCGTCCGCGAGCGTCACCATCACGGCGGGGATCGGCGAGGTGCCCGGCGCGCCGGTCATCGCGAAGGGCAGCTGCGCGGCGGCGTTGTCGACGATGATGGCGGCGATCGCGCCGGCCGCGACGGCGTTCGCCACCTTGTCGACGAACGGACAGATCCCGCGATCGATCAGCGCGATCGCTCCCGGCATCGCGGCGGCGTTGAGGAACGGCTCGCAGCCGAGCGGCGGATCCGACGCGACCAGGGGTGCAGACAGCGGGCCGGTCGAGGCGAGCGACGCCGAGAACAGGGCTTCTGACGCGGCGTAGGCGGCGGCTGAAGGCGCCGTCACGCGCAGGTTGACGAGGTTGTTGTCGACGGTCGCTGCGACCGAGAGCACCTCCGGAAAGGACGCGGGCGATCCGGCCGAAAAGAAGTTCTGACCGTCGTTGCCGGCGGCCGCTACGACGAGCGTGCCGACGCTCGTGAGCTCGGTGATCATGTCACCGGTGAGCTTGGATCCCAGGCCGAACGAGCTACCGAGCGAAGCGTTCACCACGTCGAGCCGGTCGTCGAAGCTTCCGTCGACGTTCGGATCGGCGGCGCGGTCGAGCGCCGAGGTGAGCATCGTCGTCGCGCCCTGGCATCCGAAGATCTTGAGCGCGTAGAGGCTCGCGAGCGGTGCGACGCCCGGCCCGACGAGAAACGCGGCGGGATCGATGCTCGCCTCGTACGGACCGGCGTAGCTCGCGCCGGCAGCCGTGACGCCGGTGCCGGCCGCGATCCCCGCGACGTGCGTGCCGTGGCCGCCCGAGATCTGCTCGCCGACCGCGGTGACGCAGTCGAGCGGATCGTCATCGGGGTTGGGTCCGATGTTGGCGCCCGGGTTGTACGCATTGCCGACGAAGTCGTATCCGCCGATGACCTTGCTGGTCGGGAAGCTGCCCGGCTCGATGACCTCCGGATCGTTGGCCGTGTACGCGTCGGCGGTACCGATGCCGGCGAAGTCGGCGTGCGTGTAGTCGATGCCCGAATCGATGATGCCGATTCGGATTCCTTCGCCTTTGAACCCCGGGACTTGAGCCCAAACCGCGGGAGCTCCCACGGTGGGCACCGCCGAGAGCAGCGACCGCTCGACGAGCGGAACGCGCTCGACCCGAAGCACGCCGGGAAAGCGGCTGATCCGGAGCGCCGTCTCTTCGTCCGCCATCACCTGGATGGCGTTGCCCAGCCGCGACAGGCGCGCGATGACCTCGGCCCCTTCGGCGACGAGGAGCGGCTCGAGCGCCGCTTGCTCTGCGGCGATCTCGAGGACGCGCTTCTTCGTCGCCAAAGAGGCGGCAGCCGATCGAGCGTCGACCCCGTGAGGGATCGCCTTCACCGCTGCAGGCCCGGTCAAGACCACGAAGAATGCTTCCTTCGGGGCGGGCCGGCCGGCCGCCGCGGACGACGAGTCGGTCGGCCCGGACGGAGCCGGGTCGGCGCAAGCACAAACCACCAGCGAACAACCGAGCGCGGCGAGCGGTCGCTTCATGACTTCAGCCCCTCGCCATACGGCAGTTTCGGCGGTGCCGATACACCGAGCCCAAGTTCCTGGGCGCCGCCCGGCGGCTTCAGCCGAAATTGACGGAGCTCTCTTTGCGGGCCTGGGCGAGCTCCCAGAACTTGTCGGCGATCGCAGGTGCCTCGAGCGTCGCCTGCCCGTTGTCGAAGGCGGTGCCCTTCACCATGCCCAGCACCACGACCTCACCCACGTAGATGCCGTCGGGCGAGAGCTTCTGGCTCAAGAGGCCCACGGTCTTGTGCTGGGCTGCCTTGCCGATCGCGAGGCCCATCGCGTTGAAGTGGCCGGCCATCGCGTCGATCTTCGGATCGTAAAAGGCGAACCCGCCGCCGGTGACCAGGACCGCCCCCTTGCTCTTGCGGAGATCCGAGAGCGCCTCTTGGACGGCCGTCACCAGGCCGGTGACCGCGATGTCGAATGCGCCGCGCAGCTCGGACGCGGGCGCGCTCGTGAGGTCGCCGGCTCCGCCACCGTACGCGTTGTAGTGAATGACGCCGATCGGGCCGAGCGCTTCGCGGACAGCTCGGATCATCGCGCGCACCGCCTCGGGATCGCCGAGGTCACACGGAAACGCCTGCGCCTTGATCCCGGTCTCGGAGATCGCGCGCGCGGCGGCCGACAGCCGCTCCGCGTTCCTCGCGACGATCGCCACCGGGTGCCCCTCTTTGCCGAACTTGCGAGCCACCGCGTCCGAGATGCCCGGGCCGTGACCGCAAACCACGATGGTCTCTCTCATGCCGTGGGCATACCACGTCGCCAAACGGCGGGCGCAGCGACCGAACCCGATCGGCGTCGCCGGAAGGTGCGTACGCTATGCTCGTTTGTGATGCACCGCGGCTTCGCCGTCGCGATCTTGTCGCTCGTCCTGGGCTGTCAGAAGCCCGCGCGGCTCCTGGAGCGCTCGCTCGCCCCGCCCTCGGCGACCGCGGCTCCGCGACGGGATCCGCCCGGCTTCTACATGGGCCGCGAGATCGCGCCGACGATGACCCACGACGCCGCGGACTGGCTGATCCGCGAGACGCGCGACTCCGAAGAGAACGCGACTCGGATGCTCTCCGAGCTCGGGCTGAAGGCCGGGGACGTCGCGTGTGACCTCGGCGCGGGCAACGGATACCACACGCTGAAGATGGCGCGCGCCGTCGCGCCCTCGGGCAAGGCGTACGCGGTCGACATTCAGCCCGAGATGCTCGACCTCCTCCGCGATCGCGCAAAGGCCGACGGCGTGATCAACGTGGAGCTCGTCCTGGGGAGCCAGACAGGTACGAACCTGCCGAAGGGCGTCTGCGATCTGATCCTGATGGCGGACGTCTACCACGAGCTCTCGGATCCCGAGGCGGTGCTCCGAGACGTGAAGCGAGCGCTGAGCGCTCGCGGCCGCCTGGTCTTGCTCGAGTTCCGCGGTGAGGATCCGGACGTCCCGATCAAGCCCGAGCACAAGATGACCCGCGCGCAGATCCTGAAAGAGATGAACGCGAACGGCATGTCCTTGGTGCGCTCGTTCGACGAGCTGCCCTGGCAGCACCTGATGTTCTTTGCCGCGTCGCCGTAGCGCCCGTCGCCTCCACGAGCCTGGTAAGCTCGCGCGATGGCGCGATGTCCTTTAGGGCTTCTCTTGGGTCTGGCGTGCGTCCTGGGGTGCGGTGACGACGACGAAGGCACCGGCGGCTCGGGCAGCACCGGCAATACGACGGGCGCCGCACCGACGACCGCCAGCTCGACGGCGACCGGTATGACCGACGATCTGGCGAGCCTGAGCGACACGTTCGATGCAGCGGCGCTCGATCCGTCGTGGACGATCTTCAACGAGGCCGCGGTCGACGCGTCCGTCGGAGCGAGCGCGCTCTCTCTTACGCTGACCCAGCCTGCGCTGTGGTTTCAAGCGTCGCAGGGCGTCCTCGTTCACAAGACCATCACCGGCGACTTTCGCGTGACCGCCAACGTGCGGGCGCGCAAGACCAGCGCGCCGGCCGACCCGCCCACGAACAGCATTCATCTAGGCGGCCTGATGGCGCGCGATCCCGCGTCCGACGCCGGGCAGGAGAACTACGTCTTCATCGTCGTCGGCTTCGACGAAAATGACGTTTCTGTCGAGACCAAGAGCACGACGAACGACGTCAGCGACTACATCGGACCGACCTGGCCGAGCACCGACGCCGAGCTCCGGCTCTGCCGGGTGGGCGCCGCCTTCCACCTCTACAAGCGGGCCATCGGCGGGACTGCGTGGGAAGAGGCAATGGTGTACGACCGGCCCGACCTCGGGGCAGCGCTGCAGGTCGGCCCCAACATCTACTCGCTCGCTGCGCCCGACCTCACGGTGAGCTTCGACGAGGTGACGTTCGCTCGCGTCTTCTCGGTCGCGGATTGCACCGCCGACGATTGATGTCGATCAGCGAGCCTTCTCGAAGCATTGGGCGAAGCCCGCCATGAACTTCTTGAGCTGCTCGCGGACCTCGTCGTCGACGAGGTTTCCGGCGGCGTCGAACACCTTGGACGCGCCGCCGACGAGCAGGCGCTGCCCGAACCAGGGCGAGGTGCCGAGCGTACGCAGCACCGGAAGCCATGCATTTTGCGACAGTACCGTTCCGGCGCGACCCGGGCTCGCTCCCATGATCGCGACGATCTTGCTCCCGAACACGCGCGAAATGTCTTTCGGCGGTCGGCTCATCCAATCGATCGCGTTCTTGAACGGCCCCGGGATCGAGTTGTTGTACTCCGGCGTGACGAGGAGCAGGCCATCGGCCGCGGCGACGCGATCCTTCAGGTCGCGTACCGCTTCGGGTATCCCGCTCTCGGCTTCGAGGTCGCCGTCATAGAGCGGGATACCCGCGATCGACCTCTGTACGATCGTCATACCTGCGGGCGCGACCTCGGCCGCCGCACGCAAGAGCGCGGTATTGAACGACCCCTTACGCAGACTTCCCGAGATTCCGACGACGTTCGGCATCTTCGCCTCCGCCGGGTGTTCTACAGAGGACGGAGCCCCCTCTCAACCGAGGGCGCGCGCAGTCGTCACGAATTCGGAGCGCACGAAATCGTGCGCTCATCGACTCACACGCGCGTGCGGCGCGGGCGCTGGACGGCGCGCACCTTGCCCCGCGGCCCGCCACCGCAGAAGAAAAGATCGCCGCCGTCGGATTCGAGGCCGCTGACATGGGTGCCTTGCGGCATCTCGAGGCGCTCGAGCACTTCGCCGGTCTCCGGGTCGATCCGGCGAAGGTCGCTCGCGTCGTTCTCCCACGTGCCATGCCAGAGATCTCCTTCGACCCAGGTGACACCGGTCACGAACCGGTCGGACTCGAGCGTGCGTAGGATCCTCCCGGTGTCGGGATCGATCTGGAAGATCTTCCGATCGCGGTACTGCCCGACCCAGAGGCTGCCTTCGGCCCAGGTGAGGCCGGAGTCGCGGCCCTTGCCGGGTGCGGGGATGGTCTTTTCGATCTTCCCGGTCGCCGGATCGATCTTGTCGATGCGGTCCTCGGCCAGCTGGTAGAGGAATTTGCCGTCGAACGCCGTGCCGGCGTCCGCTTCGGCGTCCAGCGATTCGACGATGTCGCCGCTCTCGGGATCGATCGCGATGATCTTGGTGCCGGTGGCAGCCCAGATGCGCTCGCCGTCGTGGGTGACGCCGTGAATCGCCTCGACCCCCGTGAAGGGACCGTACTCTCGGGTCACCTTGGCGGGCCGTGCCTCGGGCGCCTTGCGATCGGTTGCTTCGGTCGTGCGTCGTTCGTTCATGTTCGTCTCCATGCGTTTTCAGTAACCCGCGGAGCCGACAAGCGGGAGTAACAAGCTCGTCGTGAATTCGCTCGACGAGGGAGCGAGCCAGCGACGCGCTCGGGCCCTTCCGATCGATCGCACGTCTCCTGCGCTCTCGAGGTCGGCGAGCGCGCGTTGCACGCTCCTCTGGCTGCGACCGAGCGCCAGGGCGAGCGCCGACGTCGACCAGGCTTCGCCGTCGGCGAGGAGCGCCAAGAGCGAGGCGTCCTGTCCGTCGATCGGCGGCTCGATGACGACGGGAGCGCCGTCGTGGAATGGAGCGAGCAGAAACCCGCGCGGCGTCGGATCGATGCGGGCCATCCCGACGAGCAGCCGCCGCAGTCTGCCGAGCTCGACGCGGAGCCGCACGCGATGCGAGTCGTTCACGCGCCGCGCCCCGAAGGCGCGCGCGATGAGCTCCTCGCGCGAAGCGTCGCCGGGCGCCTGCTCGGCGAGCGCACGAAGGAGCTCGAAGAGGATGGGGCGGCGGCGCAGGGCCCGCACGGCACCGCCGCAGGCGACCACGCGCCTCGTGGCGTCCACGACGAGCGCCGCCGATGTCATCAGCTCCTCGACATCGTCGAGCCGTAGCTGGCGCCGCTCGCTTCCTCGAACGAGCCTTGCCGCCGGCTGGGTGAGCGCGCGCGCCGCCTTCTCCACTTCGGCGATGAGCGCGTCGATCCGGGTCGCCTTCGACGCTTGGCGAGCTCGTTCGATCGCATCTCGCGCCGCGGCTGTGCGCACCTGACGCATCGAGAGCTCTGCGCGTGCGAGCGACGCGATCGCGACGAGGACCGGCGGGGCGGCGGCGAGGTCGATCTCCTCGAGCGCGGCGGCGGCAGCGGTGACGCGCCCGAGCAAGACGAGGCGGCGAACCGCGAGGAGGCGAGCGAATGCGGCGTTGAAGTGATCGCCGCGCGCGGCCAACGTCAGCTGCGCGCGGTCGAGCTCCCGCGACGACGACTGGAGGTCACGCATCGCGAGCGCGACCTCGGCCTCGGCGACGACGCAGCGCGCTCGCGCCACCTCGTCCTCTGCTCCGAAGCCGCGCACGGCGAGCCGGAAGAGCTCGCGGGCGCGTGCGTGCTCGCCGAGCTGGGCCACCGCGATCCCGCGGAGCGCC
>JBGTSH010000390.1:0-8877 GCA_041940405.1 Polyangiaceae bacterium | reverse complement strand
GCTCCTGGTTGTCGAAAGGGCGGTCGCAGCGCTTCCGCTCGAAGGCTTTCATCTCCACCGTGGTCACGCGCACAAGAGCGCGATCGTCGCGACGAGCTTCGACGTGCACCTCGAGGGCGCGCAGCCTCACCGGACGTTCGGGACGATCGACGCGATGCTCGACGAATCGCCGCTCGCCGCGAACGTCAAGGCGCTCGCGCGCCGCATCTTCCGCACGCTCGGCGAAGCGGAGGCGTTCGCGCACAAGATGCCGCTCGAGGAGGTGCATTTTCACGAGGTCGGTGCTGTCGATGCGATCGTCGACATCGTCGGCGCAGCGGCCGCGCTGACGTACCTCGGCGCCGACGTCGTCTGCAGCCCGCTCCCGATGGGGCGCGGGTTCATCCGTGCGGCGCACGGCGTGTTGCCGAACCCGCCACCGGCGGTGGTTCACTGTCTCACCGGCTGTCCGACGTACCCGGTGGATCTCGACTTCGAGCTCGTCACGCCGACGGGCGCCGCGATTGTGCGCACCGTCGCCAAGCGGTTCGCTCGCTGGCCGTCGTTCGCGCCCGAGCGCGTCGGCTACGGCGCCGGCAAGCGCGACCTGCCGGATCGGCCCAACATGCTGCGCGTCGTTCTCGGAAGCGAGTCCGTGGCTGCGACCACCACGTCCGAGCACGGAGCGTCGCACGTCGTCATCGAGGCCAACGTCGACGACATGACAGGTGAGCTCGCGGCGCATGCGATCGAGGTCATCCTCGCGGCCGGTGCGCTCGACGCGTGGGCGACGCCGGTGACGATGAAGAAGGGGCGTCCCGGGCTCGTCGTCTCGGCGCTCGCCGAAGCCGAAACCGCAGACGCGATCGCCGCGGCGATCCTCCGCGAGACGACGAGCATCGGCGTCCGACGCACGGGCGTCTCGAGGACCGAGCGGCCGCGCCGCATGATCACGGTCAAGACGCCGTTCGGCGAGGTGCGCTGCAAGGTGAGCGAGGGACCGTTCGGCCCGCCGCAGGTCAAGCCCGAGTACGACGACTGCGTATTGCGCGCGAAAGAGGCAGGCGTTCCGCTGCGCGAGGTGATCGCGGCGACGTTCAGGGCGATCGCGTAGCGATTACATCCGCGGCGGCGCCTCGATCCCCAGGAGACCGAGGCCCATCGCGAGCGTCCGCTCGGTGAGGGCGCAGACCGCGAGGCGCGAGGCGCGCGCTTCGGCCGTGGGGGCCTTGAGCACCGGGCAGTGGTGGAAGAATGCGCTGAACGTCTGCGATAGCTCGTAGAGGTACGTGCAGAGCCGGTGCGGCTCGAGCGACTTCTCGACGTCGGCGATCGCAGCGCCGAAGGAGACGAGCGCGAGCGCGAGGTCGCGCTCCTCTTTTTCGACGACGCGGATGGCGTCGGGCGGCGGCGTCGCCTCGTTGGACTTGCGCAGGATGCTACAGGCCCGCGCGTGCGCGTACTGCAGGTACGGCCCGCTGTTGCCCTCGGTCGCGAGCATGCGCTTCCAGTCGAAGACATAGTCCTTGATGCGGTCGCTGGAGAGGTCGACGTACTTGATCGCGCCGACGCCGACCGCGTGCGCCACCAACAGCCGGGTCTTTTCGTCGAGCTGGTTCTCGGTGTCCTTCTCGATGACCACGCGGAGCGCGCGCTCCTCGGCCTCTTCGATCAGATCGAGCAGCCGGACCGTGTCGCCGGCGCGGGTCTTGAACATCTTGCCGTCCTCACCGAGGACGCTGCCGAACGCGACGTGCTGTGCGCGCGCGGGCGGCTTCAGCCAGCCGGCCATCTCGGCCGCCTTGTAGATCATCGTGAGGTGCTGGCCCTGCGGCGCACCCACGACGTAGAGGAGGCGCGTCCCGCCGAGCTTCTCGAGGCGGTAGCGGATCGCCGCCAGATCGGTGGTCGCATAGCCGTAGCCGCCGTCTTGCTTGCGAATGATGAGCGGGAGGGGATCGCCGCTCTTGCTCTTGTAGCCGGGCACGAAGAAGCAGAGCGCGCCCTGATCGACCTTGGCGAGGCCCTTGTCCTCGACCTCTTTCACGACGCCGTCGAGCATCGGGTTGAAGAGGCTCTCGCCGGCGATGTCACCGTCTTTGAGGGTGACGCCGAGGCGGTCGTAGACCGATTGCAAGTAGCCGCGCGAGACGCCCACGAGGCGCCTCCACTGCGCGAGCGTGGCTTCATCGCCCTTTTGCAGGAGCACGACCCGCTGCCGCGCTCGCTCCTGGAACGCTTCGGACGCGTCGAACTTCTCGCGCGCCTGTTTGTAGAGCGCGTTCAGGTCGGCGACGCTCTCGTCGCTGACCTCGGTGCCGAGATCGACGAGGTGCTCGATGAGCATGCCGAACTGCGTGCCCCAATCGCCGAGGTGGTTCTGGCGGACGACCTTGTGGCCGGCGAACTCGAGCACGCGCGCCAGCGCGTCGCCGATGATCGTGCTGCGGATGTGCCCGACGTGCATTTCTTTGGCGACGTTGGGCGACGAGTAGTCGATGACTACGGTCTCGGGCCGTTCGGTGCGCGGGACGCCCAGTCGCTCGTTCCTCGCGGCCTCGGCGAGGCACCGCGAGAGGAAATCGCTGCGCAGCTTCAGGTTGATGAAGCCCGGGCCCGCGATCTCGGTCGATTCGACGACATCCTCGAGCTTCGCTGCGGCGATGATCTTGGCGGCGAGGTCGCGCGGCGCTCCCTGGACCTTGCCCTTGAGCGCGAGCGCGACGTTCGCCTGGTAGTCGGCGTGCTGCGACCTTCGCAGCGATGGGTCGGTGCCTGCGAGCTCGGGGCCGAACGCTGCGGTCAGCGCGTCTTTGAATCGCTCCGCGAGGACGACTGTCGGGTCGGTCATGATGGGATGAGGGTCACGGACGCTCGACGGGGAGCAAGCTGCCCTCCCACGAGAGGAATCCGCCTTCGAGGAACGCGACCGGGACGCCGGACGAAGCGAGCTTCTCGCTCATGCCCTTCGTCTTGTCGCCGGAGCGGCAGTAGAGCACCGGCTCGCCCGGCAGCATGTGAAGCTCGGCCAGGCGGCCCTCGATCTCTTCGAGCGGGATGTTGACCGCGCCCGGGATGTGGGCGCGGTTGAACGCCGCCGCTTCCCGCGTGTCGACGGGTACCGCTTGCTGCTGCGTCATCGCCTGAGCGAGCTCTTGCGCCTTGATTGCACCGGCGGCGCGGGGCAGGTGTGGATCGAGCATCTCTGCCAGCTGCGCGCGGCGGAGGACGCCTTGCTCGCCGGCGACCGGGCGGCCCTTCGAGAAGACGACGAAGGTCGGCACCGACTGTACGCGCAACGTCATCGCCAGCCGCTTCGACTTGTCGACGTCGACCTTGACGACCTTGGCCTTGCCATCCAGCGAGGTGGCGACGGCGTCCACCTCGGGAGCGACGACCTTGCACGGCTGGCACCAATCGGCAGTGAACTCGACGAGAACCGGGAGCTCGCTGCGGAGAACCTCTCGCTCGAAATCCTGCTCGGTCACGTACGGGACGGCCATGCGGGGAGATGTAATCCACGTCCGGCCGGAAGGCGAGGGGGCCAGCTTCGTTGCGTCTAGGCACCGCCGCGGAGGCGCACGGCGCGCGGATCGGTCGCGTCGCGGAGCGAATCGGCGAGGAGAAAGGCGGCGCCGACGGTGAGGCCGATCGCCAGCGCCGGCGCGAGGAGCAGCGCCGGACGGTCCGGATGACGAGCTGCCTGCGCCAGCAGATCGCCCCACGAAGGCTGGTCACTGGCGGGCCCCAGGCCCAGGAAACCGACGGCGGCCTCGAGGAGGGTCACCGAGCCGATGCCGAGCGCTGCGCAAACGGCGACCGGGCCGACCGTGTGAGGGAGCAGATGACGCAAAAGCGCGCGAACCCGGGTCGCTCCCAACGCCCGTGAGGCGAGCACGTAGTCTTCGAGCGAAAGGCGAAGCACCTCGGCTCGGACCACGCGTGCGATCTCCGCCCATTTGACCAGCGCGACGCCGGCGGCGATCGACCAGGCCGAGGGCTCGCTCTCGATGGCACGCATGACGGCTACGGCGACGATTGCGGGAAAGGTGTCGACCGCTTCGACCACGCGCTCGAGGCGACGGTTCCAGCGGGCGCTCCCGGAGCCGGCCAGCGCACCCAGCGCGAGGCCGAGGACGAGCGACAACGTGATGGCCAGCACGCTCGTGCCGAGCGCCGAGCGTGCGCCGTGAACGACCCGCGCGAGCACGTCGCGACCTTGCTCGTCGGTCCCGAACGGGTGCTCCGAGGACGCGGGCTCGAGCGGCGCGAAGGAGCCGTGGCGTGGATCGGCGCGAAGCATCGGCCACACGGCCGCGCCGCCTTCCGTCGGTTCCTGGGCCGTGACGATGCCGGGGAAGAGGACGAGCCTGTCGCCGAAGTGGACGAGCGGCGATGACGACGCGACGAAGTCTGCGAACACCGCCAAGAGAGCGATCGTGCCGAGCACGACGATCGCTGCGCGCGCTCTTCGGCTCGACGTCACATAGGCGGTCGCCGTGCGGCGATGGGTGGGCCCGCGCGCGATCACGTCCCGCCTCCTGCGAGCCGCCCGCGCAGGCGCGGATCGAGCGCGGCGTGCGCGAGATCGCTCGCCAGCACGACGAGCGCCGCGACGATCGCGGCGAGCAGCGACAGCAGCATCAAGAGGCTCGTGTCGCGCTCGGCGACCGCGGTGACGACGGCGGCACCGACGCCATCCAGACCAAACGCTGCCTCTGCCACGAACACCGCGGCGAGCGCCGTCGGTGGCTCGACGGTAAGCAGGGTGATCGTCGTGAGGAGCGCGTGCCTTGCGGCGTGAAGGACCATCGCCCGGAAGCGTGTTGCGCCGCGCGCGCGAGCTGCGACGACGTGCTCTCTCGCCATCGCTTCGGCGAGGCCTGTGCGCTGCTGGCGTGCCGGGGTTGCGAGGAGGCCGGCCGCAACGACGACCGTCGGCCAGAAGAGCGAGCCGTCCGGCGCGCCCGCTTGGATGGCGAGGGCGGCGAGCGCCGCGGTCGGGGTGGCGTACAAGAAGACCACGGCGGTGCCGACGGCGAGATCGGTGCGGCGACGGCGCAGGCTGGCGGTGAGCACGCCGATGGTGATGCCGGCGGCGTACGCGAGCGCGATCCCGCCGAAGAGGATCGACAAGGTCACCGGCGCGCCGCGGGCGAGCTTTCCGAGCGCCAGGCCGCTGACGTCGCGCGTCGACAAGTCCAGCACCGCACCGGCCGCCCACTTGCCGTAGCGCGTCTCTTTCAGCATCGCGGCGGCGCGGGCCGCGCCGTCGAACGGGGTGAAGTCGCTCTCGTGCACGAGCCACCAGGCCCGCCAACGCGCGACGCACGCGGCGGCCTCCTCGACGGTCGCGCCTTCGGCGATGACGTCGCTCCGCTCGGTCACCTTGGCTGCGAGGGCGACGAGGCTCTTGGCGACCTCGGTCGAGCGCTCGTCGCGTGGCGTCGGCAGGCGCTCGAAGATTGCCGGAAGGACGAAGGTGTCGAGCGCTTCGAGCTCGGCGGCGCGCGACGCCGTCCTGTACCTGGCGAGGCGGTCGATCGCGGTGCGCACCGAAGCTGTCTTGAACTCGACCCCGCGGTCGTCCCAGAAGCGCCGCCAGAGCGCCGCCGCGCGCTCGGGGTCGCGAGCGTCGGCCGCGTTGGGCAGGCGCATCCGCTCGGCGAGCGGCGCGAGGGAGACGGCGACCAGCGCCCGCCTCTCGGTGTCGAATGTCTCCAGGGCCGAGACGACATGGGGGAGGGCTGCGCCTCCGAGCCGCACGAGCTCGGCGCGCCCGGCGTCGGCACCCGAGCCGCCCTCGGCGATCGCGCGCATCGCCCGGTCGGCGCGCGTTCGAACGTCGACCGGCTCGAGGTTCAAGAAGCGGGGGAGGTCGAGGAAGCGTTCGCGCCGCCGCTCCTCGATGAGCGCCTCGTTACGGACGAGCTTGGTGGTGGACGGATCGTGCGGCGGCGGGACGAACGAGAGGACGAGGAACGTCAGGATCGAGACGACGAACAGCGTCGGCACCGTCCACAAGAGCCGCCGGAAAAAGACCGAGAGCACTTACCTGAGCAGATAGTAGCCCGCGACGACGACGCAGGTGACTGCGCTCACGATCATCATCGTGACGATCCACGAAGGGGCTTGATCGCGCGGCAGCTCGACCGGGTCTTCGCGGAGTGCCCCGCTGATGGGGTACTCGGACTCGTAGTCGTCGTAGCCGACCTCGATGCTCGGGCCGCCGCTCGATCGGCCGGGGCGCATGCTGCTGCGGACGCCCCCGCCGGAAGGTGCGTCACCCCCACGGCTCGATGCGGACTCGGGCAGCTCGTACTTTCGGTACTTGAGATCGGCGACGTCTTCGGCCGTGACGTCGATGAGGCCTTCGCCTTCGAAGCGCGCGACGACGACCGTGACGTTGTCGTGGCCGCCCGCCTGGTTCGCTCGATCGGTGAGCTCGCGGCATGCCTCGAGCGGGTCGTCGAACGTGCGAAGCACCTCACGGATCTCGTCGTTGCGGACCATGCCGGACAGGCCGTCCGAGCACACGAGGAGCACGTCGCCCCGACGGAGCTCGACGTAGGTGAGATCGACCTGCACCGTGTCGGCGGTGCCGAGCGCCTGCAGGATGATGTTGTTGTGCTCGAAGGTCTCGGCCTCTTCTTCGGTGAGCTGGCCGGCTTCGATGAGCTGGTTGACGAGCGACTGGTCGCGCGTGACCTGCACCATCCGATCGCCGCGGAGGAGATAAGCGCGGCTGTCGCCGACCTGACCGAAGAAGAGGTGGTCGTCGATCAGCGCGGCCACCGTGGACGTGGTGCCCATGCCGCGTCGCGACCTGTCGGCCTTCGCCTCGGAAAAGATGCGCGCTCCGGCGGCTTCGATCGCCGATACCAGGCGTCCGGCGAGCTCGTCGTGAGACGTCGGAGGCTCGCCCGAGAGCATGCGCTGGTAGATGATGTCGACGGCCAGCTGGCTGGCGACCTCACCCGCGGCCGCGCCGCCCATGCCGTCGCAAACCCCGAGCAGGGTGCCGCGCTCGCCCACCGTCTGGACGCGGTCGCCCTCCATCAGTCCGCGGCTCGCCTTGGTGAGATCGGCGACGAGGAAGTTGTCTTCGTTGTGGTCGCGCACCTGGCCGACGTCGGTTCGGCCGAATACGCGAACGATGACTGGGCCGCGCGCGGGCGCCGGCGCCGGCGTCGACTCGATGGCGGTCTCGATCACCGGGGCCGCCATCACGTCGGTCTTGTCGACCTCGACGCTGAGCGGCTCCAGACTTGCGGCCTTGCGCTCGGCCTCGGCCTCACCGGCGCGCAGCACCGCGCTCGTCAGGCTCGATGCCGGATCCTTCGACGTAGGCTCGGCGTCGGCCGCGCCGTTGGTCGCGACCGCATCGCCGGTCGCGTCGGCGGCCGCGCCGTGGGCCGCGCCGGGCGCACCCGCGGCGGGCGGATCGAGCACGGTCTCCTCGTCGGAGACCGGCTTCTTCGCCGCGGGCGACTCGCTCATCCCCTACCCCCGAACAAGACGCCCGCCCTCATGAAGCACCGAATCGGAATAGGTGCTGGCCGATGCGGATTCGATCGCCGTCCCGGAGCGTGGTCGTCTTGCGGATCGCCAAATAGGTACCGTTCGAGGAGTCGAGATCCTCGAGCGAGAACTGGCTGGTTGCGGGGTCGCGGCGCAAGACGGCGTGTCGCCTGGAGAGGAAGGCGTCGGAGGTGAAGACGAGATCCCCGGCCTCGCGGCCGAGAACCGTCTCATCCCGGTGGACATAATAGACGTCGCCGGTCAGGCCGAGGGTCGTCTTCTGGTCGAGCCGAGCCAGCCGAGTAACCGGCTTGCTGCCGAAGACCCGCGTCCCGTGTTGGGAGACGGGCCCCAGTTGGCGCTCCTCTTCGCTCACGAGCTGAAACTGTAACACCTGCGACCCCAAGAGTATCAAATCACCGGCCTCTAGCGGGGTGCGGGCGGTGAGCCTCAAATAGACGCCGTTTACCGACCGTAGGTCCTCGATCTGCCAGGTTCCCCCTTGGTCCACGAGGCGCGCATGGCGCTGCGCGACGTAGGGGTCGTCATAGAGCTGAACTTCGCCCTCGGTCCGGCCGACGATCACTTCGGGGCTCGTAAGCTCGAAGGTCTTTCCGTCCGAGCCGTCCTCGACGACCACCACGAGCTTCGGGGGCTTGCCCGCTTTTTGAAGCTTGAGGGGCGGGGCGGCGGGCGGCGGCCGAGCGGGAGCCGACGGCGGAGCGCGATCGGGGGCTCGCGTCTGAACCGTATCCGAGGTGGGGGCGAGGCCGCTGTTGAGGAGCGGAGACACGACGCCGGCGGGCACCTGCACCGGGACGACACGAGCGACGGCGACGGGAGCGGGAGCTGGGGCCGGCTGAGGTGCCGCAGCGGGAGGTGGCGGCGCTGGTGCCGGCGCTGGTGCTGGCGGCGGTGCTGGTGCTGGCGCAGGCTGCGGCGCGGCAACGGGCGGTGGAGCCGGCTGCGGCGCCGGAGCAGCTTGAGCGCCAGCACCGGGCGGCCCGGGCAGCGATGCGCCGCAGTACTTACAGAAGCGCGCGAGGCTGTCGGATTGCCCTTGGCAGCGCGCGCACGTGAGCATCGTCGGCCGGGGCTGCGGCGCATCCCCTTCGCGATCCTGCTGCCGCTGGTGTTCGGCGTGCGCTGGTGGGTTCTCGGCACGCCGCTCGGCGGCTACGGGCTCGCGCCGTCGGCGGACAATCTCTTGGCGCTGCTGCGGGGCTTCGGCCCGACGTTGCTGCAGGTCGTGGTCCCCGTGTTCGCCGAGTTCCCCGGTGACCTGCACGGACCCGGCTGGCGGCTCCCGGTCCTCGGACTGGGCGGCGCTCTGCTGGTCGCCGGTTTCGTGCGCGGTCTGCTGGACAAGGCGCGCGA
>JBGTSH010000389.1:0-8926 GCA_041940405.1 Polyangiaceae bacterium | reverse complement strand
GCGATCAGGCCGGCGAGTGCCGCCTTCAGGACTATTGGCTCGAGCACCAGCGCACCGGCAAGCGCATGAAGCAAGAGATCGTGCACAAGCCGAAGGCCGTCAGCTTCGGCCCGACGATCGTGTACGACGCCGAGCGCTGCATCGTGTGCACGCGCTGCGTCCGCGTGATGGATGAGGTCGCCAAAGATCCGGTCCTCGACCAGCGCGAGCGCGGCAACCTCAAAGAGATCGTGGTGTCGCCGGGCCGCCAGCTCGACAACAACTACACGCTGATGACCGAGCACGTGTGCCCGGTCGGTGCGCTGACGTCCAAGGACTTCCGCTTCAAGGCGCGCGTGTGGTTCCTCCGCTCGGCGCGCACGATTTGCCAGGGGTGCGCCACGGGCTGCAACGCGTTCCTCGACTTCGATCCGCGCGACAACACGCCGTACCGCCACCGCCCGCGCGAGAACATGGCGGTCAACCAGTACTGGATGTGCGACGAGGGCATGCTCTCGTACCCGTGGGCCGTCGAGGATCGCCTCCTCGAAGCGACCTCGGGCGCCAAGAAGCTCGACATCGACGACGCGATCGAGGCCGCGAAGAAGGCGCTCTCGGGGCTCGACGGCAAGGCCGATCGCGTCGCGATCGTCCTGTCGGCGCAGCACTCGCTCGAGGACAACTGGGCGCTCCACACGCTGGCCAAGACGTACTTCGGAGTGGAGACGTTCTACATGACCGGCAAGCCCCTCGGTCAGCCGGACAACGTGCTCCTCTCGGCGGATCGCAACCCGAACACCGCCGGCGTGATGAAGCTCTGCGACACGACGGCGCCGCGGCCGCTGGCGGACCTGATCAAGTCTGCGGACAAGTACGATTTCGTCATCGCGCTCGGCGCACATGTAGAGGTCGACCCGAAAGACCTCGCCGCGCTCAAGGGCAAGAAGGTCGTCACCGTCGCCTCGCACCAGGGCCCGCTCGCGTCGATCGCGACCGTCGCCCTCCCTGCCACGAGCTGGGCAGAGGCCGAGGGGACGTTCGTCAACAAGCAAGGCCACGTGCAGGTGAGCGAGCGAGCCCTCGTGGCGCGCGGCGCGGCCCTCCCCGGGTGGCTCCTCATCGGTAAGCTCGGCCGCGCGCTCGGCTACGCAACGCCGTGGAAGCGCCTCTCCGAGGTTCGCCGCGCGATGTCCGGCGGGGGTGCCCCGTCGCCGGAGCAAGCCGCCGAACAGACCGCCGTCGTGGCAGGGGGTGCGACGTGACGTTCGCCGAGCTCCTCCTCGCCATCCTGAAGATCGCGATCGTCCTGGGCTTCTGCCTCAACATGTCGGCGCTCGCGACGTGGGCCGACAGGCGCCAAAGCGCGATGATCCAACATCGCGTCGGCCCGAACCGGGCCGAGGTGCCGATCCCGAGCTTCATCATCCAGGGCATCCTGGTCGCGCCCGGGCTCCTCCTCGGCGCGCTCGCGGCGTTCGGCATCGGAGCCGCGGCGCGACCCGACGCAGCGATCGAGCGCTTCAACCTCGGCCTGCAGCTCTTCGTCTTCGTCGTGTGGTTCAACCTCGTCGTGCTCGCGTGGCGCGTCGACCGAAAGGGCGCGCTCAACTCGCTCGAGCAGGCCGTGGGGTCGGCCCCACCACGCAGCTACTTCTTCGCCGGCCTCGTCGCGCACGGCGTGGCGGGCGCGATCGCGCTCATGGTGTCGAAGCGCTTCGCGGCGGGTCAGATCGACGGCGGGACCGCGTTCATGCTCGCCAAGCTGATGGGCGCCATCCTCGGCGCGACGATGGCTGCTGCCGGCGTCTACGCAGCGATGCGCATCCCGAAGGGGATCGTCCCGGTGAAGCTCGCGGGCACGCTCCACGCGCTGGCCGACACCATCAAGATGATCTGGAAAGAGGACTTCGTTCCCAAGAACGCAGACCGCCTCCTCCACGCTCTCGCCCCGATGATCGCGATCTTCCCCGCGCTCGTCGTCATGGCGGTCGTCCCGTTCGGCGACCAGATGTGCTTCCAGGACGTCAACAAGAACGCCGTCTTCGACCTGGGCGAGCTGCTCCACCCGGTCGGCGCGATGGCGCGCGACGGCGTGTGCGAGGGCCACGCGACGAGCCTGCAGGTCGTCGACCTCAACGTCGGCATCCTCTACCTGTTCGCGATCTCGTCCACCGGCGTCATCGGCGCCGCGATCGCCGGTTGGTCCAGCGACAACAAGTACTCGCTCCTCGGCGGGCTCCGGGCGGCGAGCCAGATGGTCAGCTACGAGGTCGCGATGGGCCTGTCGCTGATGGGCCTGCTCCTCATCTATTCGACCATCCGCCTCGGACCGATGGCCGAGTGGCAGAACGTGTGGGCCTGGGGCGTCTTCGTCCAGCCGCTCGGGTTCTTGATGTTCCTGGCCGCGAGCGCGGCCGAGACCAAGCGCGTGCCGTTCGATCAGCCGGAAGGCGAGAGCGAGATCGTCGCGGGTTACTTCGTCGAGTACTCGGGCTTCAAGTGGGGCATGTTCATGGCCGGCGAGTACATCGAGGTCATCACCTCGAGCGCCATCATCGTCGCGCTCTTCTTCGGCGGCTACTCGCTCCCGTTCCTCTACGACGACGGCATCGAGGTCGCCCTCGGCTCCTCGGTCCTGTTCACGTACAAGATGAACCACGTCGCGGTGGTGGTCATCCAGTTCCTCGCGTTCTTCGGCAAGGTCATCCTGATGACCTTCTTCCAGATCTTCTTCCGCTGGACGCTGCCGCGCTTCCGCTACGACCAGCTGATGAAGTTCGGCTGGACGAAGCTCCTGCCCCTCGCGATCGCGAACCTCGTCGTCACGGCGATCGTCGTCGTCGCGCTGGATCAGGCTCCGGGCCTGCACCCGACGCTCAAGCTCCTCGCGCACGCGACCCAGTTCATCGTCGCGGGTCTCCTCGTGGCGCTCCCGATCGCGATCATCTGGGTCATGCTGCGGCCGGCCGAGCGCACGCGGTTCCTCCAGTCCAGCGCCGCGCGGTTCGCCGCCGCGGCCGAGGCAAAGGCCTGACGTAGTCTCCGCGCTACCGAGGCAAAACCATCATGGCTGCCAATTCACCCCCCCTGCCCCCCTCGCAAGCGAGGGGGGAGTCCGCCCAGTCGACACCGTGGATGAAGCCCAAGGGCGGGCCGGTTACGCCCAAGGTCATCCAAAGGCCGAACCGCGACGCGATGGTGCAGGCGTATGTGCCCTCCGTGGCCAAGGGCCTCGCGCAGACGATCTCGACCTTCTTCCGCAACACGAAGGAGATGGTCCTCGGCGAAAAGAGCGATCCTGTCATCGAGGGGTACTCCGACGCCATCACCACGATCTCGTACCCGGAAGAGAAGCGTCCGTACCCGGAGCGCTTCCGCGGTCTGCACCGCCTCACGCTGCGTGACGACGGCTCGCCTCGCTGCGTCGCGTGCCTGTGCTGCTCCACCGCCTGTCCCGCGCAGTGCATCTACATCGAAGCAGGCGAGTACCCCGAGGGCGACAAGCGCCGGGGCTACGAGCGCTACCCGGTGAAGTTCGTGATCGACGAGCTCCGCTGCATCTTCTGCGGCTTCTGCGTCGAGGCCTGCCCGTGTGACGCCATCCGTATGGATACCGGCCTTCACGCCGTTCCGTACGACTCCCGCGAGCAGTTCATCTACGAGCGCGAGCTCCTCATGGGCATGCGCGGCCGCGACGGCAGCCGCCTGACCGCCAACCCGCGGCGCGAGCCCGGCGAGGCCGGCCACCCCGGCATCGATCGCGAGCACGGCACGCACTGAAAGGCGTCAGGTTTCAGGGATCAGGCTACAGCCAGAATCTCGTTGTTCCCTGATCCCTGTCGCCTGATCCCTGTAGCCAGTCGCGCTTCGCGACTCAGACCTTCGCAGGAAACAAGAGCTGCAAAGGAATGGCGATGCGCGCGCGCCATGAGGCGGGGTCGTGCGACGCGCTGGTGTACACCAGCCAGTGAAGGTCTTTTCCGGGGACGAAGCGGTGCTCGGCGAGGGCGCGAAACATCGATCGTGTGTGATGAAACCCGTCGCGCAGAGTCGATGTAGATGAGCGGCCTGGGCTCGGGGCACGAACCGTTCTGCACCTGTTTGACGACGTGACGATCGGCCCACCAGAACGAGCTCGAGAGACACGCGACCTTGCCGAACACGTCCGGACGATCCCACCCGGCGCCGAACGCGAAGAGACCGCCCATCGAGGAGCCGAGCATCGCGGTATTGCGGCGATCGGGGAGCGTCCGGTACTCGCCGTCGATGCGCGGCTTCAACCTGTCGACGATCGCGGCCAAGAGCGCCTTGGCGTTGCCGCCGCCGTGCTTTGGATCCGGCACGGGGCTGAGCATCTCGACACGACCGAGCGCCGTGTGAATGCCCACGACGATCACCTCTTCGATCGCGTCGAGCTCGTAGAGGCGGCTGAGCTCGGTGTCCAAGTGCCACACACCGAAGGGATCCGATGACGTGCTCCACAAGGACTGCCCGTCGACCGCATAGAGGACGGGGTAGCGGCGCTTTTCCTGCTCGGCGTAGCTCGGCGGCAAGAGGACCTCGTAGGTGATGGTGCCGCCGTCGTGCTCGATCTCGAACGGCCCGGACAGGGTCGCCTTGTCGTTCTCGAAGCAGGGCTCGAGCGACATGCGATCGCCCGCATGCAGAACGTAGTTCCTTCCGGCGGCCCACTCGCCGTCGTCACGCACCAGCTTCACTTCTAGGAGCTCGCCGGGTGGAAGCTCGATGCGAAATACCGAGCGGTCGCCCTCGACCTCGTCAGGAGGTTGTGTGTGCTCCCAGGAGAGCGGACTGTGGCTTCCTCGCAGACCGATGCGACCGCGATGCGCCGGGTAGGTGACTTCGATGAGCGTAGGCGGAGGCGTACAAGCGCTGTCGTCGGGCATGTCTCGCTATCGAGCGGAGCCAAGCACGCCGCGGGCCACCACCGACCGCGTCGCGAGGCGAGTTGGGCGGAGCAGCGTCCCTCGATGCGGCCCGGAGCTTGCGGGGTGGGTCTGTATGCAGCACGAGACCCACCGCGCGACGGCGCGCCTCATCGCCTCGATCGTGACCGTCATGCTTGCCGCCGCGGGGTGCGTGACCGAAGGGACTGCGATCGGCGAAGCCGAATTCGCCGGCCGCGACAGAGGCCGAGCGACGCTCGTCTGGGAGTCGGACCTTTTCGACCAGGCGAACGGCGACATCGCAGGGCGAATGCCGGATGGCACCGAGTACGCCGGGCGCTACCGCCAAACGGTGGCGCGACCGGCGAGCGGGGCGGTGACCGTCGATTGGGACGGCAACCCATCGCAGTACGACTCACGAAGGGACGCCACCGTGTACACGCGTGAGGTCATCGCCCACCTGAGGTCTGCAGATGGCGGGAAGGAGCTGCGCTGCAGCTTCACGCTCGCCGAGCCCGAGCGAGGTCCCGCGGGCGGCGGGACCGGCTTCTGCGCGACGTCCGATGGAGAGTCCATCGACCGCGTGGTGCTGAGGGAAGCGGAGTGAGGCCAACATTCGACGACGTGACCGTCCGGTCACTCTTTCCCCCGCGCGGCAGCTCTGGCAGATCATCGGAATGCCGCGTCTGCGAGCGATCGCCTTCCTTCTGTTCTTCGTAATCGGCTGTGACGGCGGCGGCGAAGACGGGGGCGCCGGCGGATCAGGTCCCGAGGGGCCCGTCGGAACGAAGCCGCGTCAGGGACCGCCGGCATTCGCGGTGGGCGGCTTCAGCGTCCAGGTGCCGTCGATCACCATTCAGCCCGGTGAAGAGCTCTTCCCGTGCTTCATCGCGCCGCTCGAGCGCACGGGCCCCTCGCGCGTGGTCGGCGGCGGCACCGTGACCGTCGGCAAGGGGATGCACCACGGCAACATCACGTCGCGTCCGAAGACCGGCGAGGGTTTCCGGCCGTGCCCCGACGACGGCGGACTCGCAGGCGAAGCAGCCGACGTGCTCGCGGGCGGAGCGGTGCTCTTCGGCTCGACGACGCAGGTCGAGGGCCAGGAGTGGCGAACGTTCCCCGACGGCATGGGCTTTCCGATCGGTGACGACTCGGAGATCGTCCTTCGGCTGCATCTTCTGAACACGTCGCAAGAGCCGATCGAGGTCTCACCGAAGTACGAGTGGTTCACGATCGACGAAGCGCAGGTGACCCACCTGCTGGGCCCGCTGATCTGGCGCTACGCGTCCTTCGAGATCCCGCCGAACGCCGAGGCGACCGTGAGCACCGACTGCACGCTCGGGACGGCCGAGCCGATGAACATCGTCGACATGATGCCGCACATGCACAAGCTCGGTACGTCGTTCATCGCGACGTTCCTCGGCGGGGAGCTCGACGGTCAGACGTTTCTCGACTCGCCGGGGTACAACCCCGACGGCCTCATCACGTCCTTCGATCCCGCGGTCGTGATTCAGCCCGGCGACGGCTTCCGCTTCTCGTGCACGTGGAAGAACACGTTCGACAAGACGATCGTCGAGGGCGTCGGCGACAACGAGATGTGCATGATGTTCGGCTACGCGTGGCCGTACGAGTCCGCGCTCAGCGCAGTCGCCGCGCCCGGCGGCGGCTGCGCGATGCTCCCGGTCCCGAAGCCGAAAGGCTGGGAGTAGCGCTTACGGCAGGATCGTGTAGTCCGCGCCCGAGCGCGCGTAGATCTCTTCGTACTTGATGAGCGGATCGGCCGGCGGCGCGAAGATGCCGAAGACGCCGACCACCTCGGTGAAGTCGGTGATCTCGTCGGGGGTGAGGCCGACGAACGCTCCGCCTGCGAGGAAGAACGGGCTGAGGCTCGTAACGGTGGTGATGTCGCCGCCCGGCATCGAGCCGGTGTCCCAGAGCGCGAAAGTCTCGGCCGGCATGTTCGGGTTGCCGGTCACCGTCTCGACGCGAACGAGCACCGGACCGATCGTGTCTTCGTAGGCCTCGACCGTGAGATCGTCGAGCGTGACGGTGACGGGGAGCGAGTCACCGGCGCCGACCGGGTTGGCGCAACCGGGGAGCGACCCGGTAACCAGGAACAGGAGCTCGTTCTTGCCGTCTGCGGTGTCGCGGAACGCGTGCGCGTAGAGGTCGACCTGATCGCCGACGGCGAGCCCGACGAAGTGCTCGGACGCGTCCGGCGCGATGCCGACGCGTAGGCTCTGGTGCGTCGCCTCGGCGAGGGTGAGGTACGTCTCCTCTTGCTGGACGAAGAACTGGCAGGCCTGGCCTGCGACGCAGCCGTCACCCGAGATCGCGGTGATGAAGACGCCGGGGACCCACGCTTCGGTCAGCATCGAGGGGTTGTCGGCCCAGATTTCGGGGATCGTCTTCTCGGGCGAGCCCGCCGGCTGCGACAGACAATCCGGCCACTCCGCGCCGCCGGCACCACCCATGCCGGTGCTCGCCGACGAGCTCGTCGCGACGGTCGTGGTCGAGCTGTTGGACGACGACGAAGCCGACGACGACTTGGTCGACGTCGTGGCGGTGGTGCTCGAGGTGGTATCCGAACCGCCGGTGCCACCGGTCGTGCCGCCGTCGTCACCGCAGGCTGCGGCGGCCGCGACGAAGGGACAAAGGAAGAGAGCGAGGCGTTTGGCAAAAGCGATCGAGCTCATGAAGAAGACGCCCATAGAGCCGGGCTTCGGCGAGCGCAATGGGCGAAGGGCGCTCGCGGCGGCGCTTGTCCGCGATCTCCGGGCTGCCCGATCGGCCGCGCCGATCCGCTGCTAAGGTGTTCCTCCCGTGCCGCTCCCGCAGTCGTTTCACCCCGCGGTTCGCAGCTGGTTCGACCGAACGTACGCCGGACCGACGTCCGAGCAGCTCCGATCCTGGGAGCGAATTCGCGCGGGCGACGACGTGCTCGTCGCGGCGCCGACCGGGTCGGGAAAAACGCTGTGCGCGTTCCTCGCGGCCATCGACGAGCTCACTCGGCGCTCGCCGGCGTCCGAGCCGCCCGCCGGCGAAGGTGGCGGCATCGACGTGGTGTACGTGTCGCCGCTCAAGGCATTGTCGAGCGACGTTCAGAAGAACCTCGTCGGTCCGCTCGAGGGCATCCGAACGAGCGCCGCCGAGCTCGGCCTCGAACCGCCTCGGATTTCGGTCGCACTGCGCACCGGCGACTCCACGAGCCGAGAGCGCGCCGCGATCCTCCGCGAGCCGCCCAACATCCTCGTCACGACGCCGGAGTCGCTCTACCTGATGCTCACGGCCAAGCGCTCGCGGGCCCAGCTCGCGAAGGTGCGGACGGTCATCGTGGACGAGCTCCACGCGCTGATGCGCGACAAGCGCGGCAGCCACCTCGCCCTCTCCCTGGCGAGGCTCGACGCCGTCGCGACGTCGAGGCCGCAGCGGATCGGCCTCTCGGCCACCGTGCATCCGATCGCCGAAGCCGCGCGCTTTCTCTCGGGCACGGGTGAGCGGGCGACATCGATCGTCGACGGCGGTCACGGCCGATCGCTCGACATCTCGATCGAGGTCCCGTCGACGGATCTGGGCGCGGTCGCAACGAACGAGCAGTGGGCCGAGATCCACAACATCATCGCGCGGGCGATCGAGCAGCACCGCACCACGCTGGTCTTCGTCAACACCCGCCGGCAAGCCGAGCGGGTCGCGCATCAGCTGCAAGAGCGGCTGGGCGACGACAAGGTGTGCGCGCACCACGGCAGCCTCTCCAAGGAGCGACGACTTGCGATCGAGTCGCGGCTGAAGGCCGGCGACATGCGGGCCATCGTGGCGACTGCTTCGCTCGAGCTCGGGATCGACGTCGGCTCGGTCGACCTCGTCTGCCAGATCGGATCGCCGCGCGCGATGACGACGTTCCTCCAGCGCATCGGTCGCGCCGGACACGGGCTCGGCCGGACGTCGAAGGGAATGCTGCTCCCGACCTCGCGCGACGATCTCGCCGAGTGCGCGGCGCTGGTGCGCGGCATCAGGCGCGGAAACCTGGACAAGATCGAGCC
>JBGTSH010000388.1:0-8941 GCA_041940405.1 Polyangiaceae bacterium | reverse complement strand
AAACGCCAGCAGTCTGCGCTCGGCAGCGCTGAGGCCGCGGGGTGATGTGGCGCCGCCAAGGCGGGCCCACACCTGCTGGCTGCGTCGGCTAGGGTCGGACGCGATCTGTGCGCCCAGCGCAAGGACGGCGGGGTGCACGTACGACTTTTTGCACACAGCGGGCGTGTTGCCCAATTGGTGGGCCACTTCGGCCAGGACGGCCTGGGCGCTGTAGCGCAGGCCCTTGTCCGAGGCGTTGGCTGCATCGGTGCCGGTACCGTTACCGGTGCAGGCCAGCCGGGTCAGCTCCAGCGCCTGCGTGGTCCCGTGCCACGTCCGAAAGTCCTTGGCGGTAAAGCGTTCGCCGTCGGCCTTGCCAGCAGTGCGGGTGATCTCGTTCAGGTAGTCATTCACGTCGCCAGAACCCAGGGTGCGCAGGTTGCCGTCTTCATCCGCATACTGAAAAAGCTCTTGCCCCGGCAACTGCTGGCAGCGGCGCACCACGCGGGCCACCTGCGGGTCGTTCAGGGTGGTCTCTTGCTGCACCCCGCTCTTGCCGCGAAAGCGCAGCCGCAGCTCGCTGCCCTGCAGCCGCGCATGCCGCGTGCGCAGCGTTGTCAGGCCATACGAGCGGTTGGTGCTGGCGTACTCTTCATTGCCGACGCGCAGAAAAGTGGTGTCCAGCAGGCGCACCAGCGTGGCCAGCAGCCGCTCGCGCGTGAGCACCGGGCCTCGGCGGGGTGTGGCCAGGTCGCGCGCCACGCGGGCCCGGATGCGTGGCAGCGCCCGGCCAAAGGCCTGCATGTGCTCGAACTTGCCTTCGTCCCGCTGCCGGCGCCACAGGGCGTGGTAGCGGTACTGGCGCCGCCCGCGTGCATCGAGCCCGGTGGCCTGCAGGTGTCCATTGGGCAGGGGGCAGATCCACACCTGGGTGTAGGCCGGCGGGATGGCCAGGCGCCGGATGCGATCGATCTCTGCCGGGTCTTGCAGCCATTGGCCATCAGGCAGGCGGTAGCGAAACGCCTTGGCGCCGCAGCGTACCCGGGTAATGCCCGGCAGTGTGGGGCTGACGTACACCAAGCCACCTTGCAGTCCGGGTGATGGGGAGGGCGCGGGTTTCGATGAGCGGGCCGAGGATGGGGTGCCGGGCTTGGGGGATGCGGGCATGAGGGGCAGTGGATAAAGCCGGTGAGTGGGCTTTGATCACACCCGCTGGTGCCCGCGAGCGGTGTAGGCCTGTGGCGTGCGCTGCGGTGAGCGACCCGCGCAACCGTGCTGTGGAATCCGTGCCGCGATGTGGTGCAAAAGAGGCTGTAGCGCTTATTGAATATGCGCCTGCTGCTATCAAAATCGTATCAATCTGGCGCCGTCGGATCCAGCGCAAAGCCCACGCCATACACCGACCGGATCCAGTCGCTGCCGTCCGCACTGGCGGCCTTGAGCTTCTTGCGCAGGTTTTTGATGTGGCTGTCGATGGCGCGCTCGTTCACGTCCAGCGTGTCGTCATAGGCCTGGTCCAGCAACTGGGCCCGGGAGAAGATGCGCCCGGTCTGCCGCGCCAGCACCTGCAGCAGCTTGAACTCGCGGCGGGTCAGTCCCAGCGGCCTGCCGTGCAATGTGGCTTGCCAGTGTGATTCGTCGAGCGCCAGCGCTGCCACCGTGGTGGGGGCCGTCGGTGGCTCCTGCGCTGCAGCGCTGCGGGCAGCGGCGGTCGGAGCCGGCGCGGCGACGCTCGGCGAAGCGGCCGTCGCAGCGCTGGATGGAGCGGCGCTCGGGGGAGAAGCGACCAAACGCGTCGCGACGGCGCCGAGCACGAAGCCCAGAAGCGCGCCCACGGCGATGCCGAGATAGGCGCGCCCCGACCCGCGTTGGACGCCGGAAGATGCGTCGAACGGTGCGCGAGCCCCGGCGGTGCGCTCCGTGCCGCCGGCCGGAGGCCCCGACCACCGGCCGGCGGGCCCAGCGCGTCCGGTGCTCGGCGACGACCTCGGTTCGGGCCCCGAGGGCGGCGTCGAGAGGTGGACCGGCGCAGGCGGACCGACCGCCTCGTCGACCGCAGCGATGAACGAAGCGACGTCGTCGAATCGGTCGCCGGGCGTCAGCGCGACGGCGCGCGACAGCACCGGCTCGAGCGCCCCGACGTCGACGCCGTGCGCTGCCGGGGTCGGACGTAGGGCGGCGATCGGGCCGGCGCCGGTGACGTCGTACGGCGCTCGACAGCACAACAATTCTGTCATGATGATGCCCAGCGCGTGGATGTCCGTCCAGGGCCCCGTGACTCCGCCAACCACCTGCTCGGGAGCCGCATAGGCGGGAGAGCAGACGAGCGTGCCCTGGGTCGCGGCGTCGGACTCGAGCTTCGACGCCTCGATCACCTTGGCGATCCCGAAGTCGAGGACGCGGGGCTCAACTCCTTCTTTGCCGCGCACGAGCATTACGTTCGCGGGCTTGAGGTCGCGATGGACGACGCCCGCTGCGTGGGCCTCGCCGACGGCGAGGGCCACCGCTCGCACGATCCACCACGCCTCCTGGGGCGACAGCGCCACCCCACGGCGCCGGCCGACCTCGGCTGCCAGCGTCGCGCCCTCGCACCACTCGAGCGCCATCCACGGAAAGGGGGCGGCCATGGCCGCGCTCGCCTCGATCCCCGCGTCGATGACGCCGACGATCCCAGGATGCCGAAACCGCGCCAGGATGCGCGCCTCCTCGACGAAGCGCTCGAGCTCGCGCTCGCGGCGCTCCGCGCTGTCGCCGATGCCGAGCCGGAGGACCTTGAGCGCCACCGGCGCGTCGAGCGAGAGGTGATGCGCGCGGTAGACCACGGCGAATCCGCCGGAGCCGATCACGCGATCGACCCGATAGCGTCGCGCCACGACGGTCCCGGGGCTCAGGTGACTTTCGGTATCGCTCGACATCTCTCGGGCTGCGTCGCCAGACGGGCGACATGATGAGGCCGATGATGGTACGCGTAGGGGATGGCTGGGGCCGCTCCCGAATCGTGGGCGCCTGGGTTGGTGCTGGAAGACAGGTACCGGCTCGAGCGCGCCGTCGGCTCCGGCGGCTTCTCCACGGTGTTCGAGGCCACGCACCTCGTGCTCGGGATCCGCGTGGCCATCAAGGTGCTGCGCTTCCCCGAAGGAGACGACACCGAGCGACGCGGGGAGTTCTTGGCCGCCTTCACCGACGAAGCCCGGCTCCTCACCCGGCTCCGCCACGAGAACGTCGTCAGGACGCTCGACCAAGGCATCGCCTCTCCCGAGGGTCGGGCCACTCCCTATCTGGTCCTCGAGTGGTGCGGCGATCGAAGCCTCAAGCAGCACCTCGAAGGCCGCGGCGCATTGCCGATTCAAGACGCGCTCGCGATCGTGCTCGGGATCGCGGACGGCGCGGCGCACGCTCACGAGATCGGCGTCGCACATCGCGACATCAAGCCGCAGAACGTGATGCTCGCTCCATCCTCCGACGGACGCTTGGTCCCGCGCCTCATCGACTTCGGGATCGGCAAGCTGTTCGACGCCGGCGACCTGGGCGGCAGCGGCGCAACCGTTACGCGTTCTGGCGCAGCGCCTTTCACGCCCGCTTATGCAGCACCCGAGCAGATCGCCGGCGCCCGAACGGGCCCGTGGACCGACGTGCACGCCATCGGCCTTTTGCTGGTCGAGATGCTCACCGGCAAGGCGCCGTATTCGGTCCCCGGCTCGAGCGGCCTCGGCCCCGTCGATCCCGCGCGACCCAGCCCGCGCGCCTTCGGCGTCGACGCAGGCGAGCTCGAGCCGATCATCGCGCGCGCCGTCGCGATACGGCCCGCCGATCGCTACGCGAACGCGGGCGAGCTCGCGGCGGCGCTGCGCCGTGCTGCGGGCTCGAAGGCGGTTTCGTCGCGGCCGGCGTCGCGGGCCGAGAGCGCACCGCCGGCGCTCGGCGACGCGACCGAGCAACCGATCAGTCAGACGCTTCCGGCGCCCGAAGGCGCGATCGGCGCCGCGCCCTCCGGCCGCCGGCGCACAGTGATGCTCGCGGCGCTCGGCGTCGCGGGCGCATCGGCAATCGCCGCGCTGGCCTACTTCGCCCGTGACCCTGCGGTCGCCACCGAGCCTCCGCCGCCGAGCGCCGGAGCGACCGCCCAAGCGGCGACCGCATCCCCTACTCCGGCCGCGTCCTCGAGCGCTGCGCCCGTGCGTACGGCGCGGCCTCTCTCCGAGATGACGATCGACGAGCTCGAGGCGCGCGTGAAAAAGAGCGGCCTCAGGGTCACGGCCAAACAGGGGCGCAGCAAGAAGCCGGCGGACTACATGATCACCTACGAGCATCAGGACAAGACGGCCTACGCCTACCTGATCGAGCTGCAGATGCCGGCCGAGCTACCGAAAGAGCAGTACGCGATCTCGATGCTGCCGACGATCAAGCAGTGGGTCGACCTCGACCGCGCGCAGAGCCAAGGCCTCGTCTACGGCATCCTCGGAAACTGGGTCCTCTGCATCGCCGGCTTCGACGCCGCGACGACGGCCAAGGCCTTCGACGCCCTCGCCGAAGGCTTCGAGCTCGAAGCGCGCGGCGACTCCTTCAGCGGTCCCGATCCGGCCACCGTCCCCAAAGACAGCCGCGTGCTCTGGCGCGCCGAGAAGCTCGAGAAGATGACCTGGGCCGAGCTCGATTTGCGCATCCGCGCCACCGGCGCAGGGGCAGCGAGCAAAGAGTCCGCCGCCGGCTTCTGGTTCAGTGTCGAGCTGGGCGGAAAGAAAGGCGATGTCGAGCTCATCGCGAAACGCGTGAACGAGCCCGGGCCGCCGAGCGCTCCGCCGAAGCCCACCTGGGAGGCGCGCCTCGCCTCGCTGCGCGCGCGGCGAATTCCCTTCGCCTACGTCGAAGACGAGAAGGTCGTCGCACTATCGAGCGGGCAAGGCGAAATCGGCAGCGCCGACTTCTTCAAGAAGGTCTTCGACGGCCTGAAGCTCGAGCCGAAGGCCGAGCCTGGCCCTTGAGCCCCAGCTCGACTACGTTCCCGCGCGGAGGCTACGGCCATGGGAATCTCCACGACGCGGATCGAGACCGAGACGATCCCGGGTGAGGCGATCGTTCAGGAACGGAGCGTCAAGCCGTGCGCGCTCGTCATCTTCGGCGGCACCGGCGATCTCGCCAAAAGAAAGCTGCTCCCCGCGCTCTACAACATCGCGCGTGAGGGGCTCTTGCCGAACGGCTTCGAGGTCGTCGGCATCGGGCGCAGCGCCCCCGATGAAGCGGCGTTCCGCGAGATGCACCACGAGACCACGCGGAAGTTCTCGCGTGAGAAGCCCATCGACGAAGCTGTCTGGGAGAAGCTCGCGCAGAAGATCCACTACGTCCACGGCGATCACGAGTCGCCCGAGACGTTCACCGCGCTCAAGGAAAAGCTCGCCGAGCTCGACCGCACGAAGGGCACCCAGCAAAATCGGATCTTCTTCCTGTCGACGCTGCCGAGCGCGTTTCCGGTCATCCTCTCGGGGCTGAAGAACGCGGGCCTGGTGCACGATGGCGGCTCGAACGGCCGGCCGTTCTCGCGCGTGATGATCGAGAAGCCCTTCGGTCGCGATCTCGAGAGCGCCAAGGCGCTCAACAAGATGGCCGCCGAGTACGTCTCCGAAGAGCAGATCTACCGCATCGATCACTACCTCGGGAAGGAGACGGTCCAGAACATCCTCGTCCTCAGGTTCGGCAACTCGTTCTTCGAGCCGCTGTGGAACCGCAACTACGTCGACCACGTGCAGATCACCGCAGCCGAGGAGCTGGGGATGGAAGGCCGCGGCCGCTTCTACGACGAGACAGGCGCGCTCCGCGACGTCGTGCAAAACCACCTGATCGAGATCCTCGCCCTCGCGGCGATGGAGCCGCCGGTCTCCTTCAAGGCCGAAGAAATCCGCAACGAGAAGGCTCAGCTCTTGCGCTCGGTGCGGCCGATCTACCCGCACGAGGTCGCGCACGAGGTCATCCGAGCTCAGTACAAGGGCTACAAGGACGAGCAATACATCCCGAAGGACTCGAAGACCGAGACGTTCGTCGCGACCCGGTTCTTCATCGACAACTGGCGATGGCACGGCGTGCCGTTCTACGTGCGCGCCGGCAAGCGCCTGAAGTCGCGCGTGACGGAGGTGGCCGTCCATTTCCGCGCCGTGCCGCTCTGCCTCTTCGGCCGGGATGAGGTCTGCCAGCGCCTCGATCAGAACGTCCTCACGCTTCGCATCCAACCGGATGAGGGCATCGAGTTCTCGTTCATGTGCAAGCAGCCGGGCGACGATTTGTTCGTCAGCAACGTGAAGATGGACTTCAGCTATTCGCGCGCGTTCTCGCGGAAGCCGCCCGAAGCGTACGAGCGACTCTTCCTCGACTGCATGCGCGGCGACCAGACGCTCTTCGCGCGTCGTGACGGCGTCGAAGAGGCATGGGCGCTGTGCACCCCGATCCTCGAGGCGTGGAACGACCCCACCGTGCCGCTCTATGAGTACGAGCCCGGCACCGGGGGCCCGAAAGAGGCCGACGATCTTTTGAAGAAGCTGAGCCATCGCTGGAGGTCGCTGGGATGACCGCGCCCGCGCCTCGGGTCGTCGTGGTCGACGACGCTGCCGCCGCCGCCGAAGCGACCGCGGCGCGTATCTCGGAAGCGGCTCGGGCACGTGTCGGTGCCACGGGACGCTTCACGCTGGCTCTCGCGGGCGGCACGACGCCGAAGAGGGCCTACGAGCTGCTCGCCGAGCACCCTGAGGTGCCTTGGGGCGCGATCGACTTCTACTTCGGGGACGAGCGAGCCGTGTCGCACGACGACCCCGAGTCGAACTACCGCATGGCTCGAGAGTCGCTCTTCGACCGGCAGTCGATCGAAGAGGGACGCATCTTTCGCATGCGCGGCGAGATGCCCGATCTCGACGCCGCGGCGCGAGAGTACGAAGCGACGTTGCCGGACGCGCTCGATTTCGTCCTCCTCGGCATGGGTGAGGACGGGCACACGGCCTCGCTCTTTCCGGGCCTGCCGGCCGCGCTCGAAACCGAGCGCCGCGTCCTCGCCGTCACGGGGTCGCCCAAACCGCCGCCTCGTCGCCTGACGCTCGCGCCGCCCGCCCTGCGAGCTGCGCGCGAAGTCGTGGTCGTCGTCACCGGCAAAGGGAAGGCCGACGTCCTCGCCAAGGCGCTCGACGGACCGCTCGACGTCGGTGCGCTTCCGGTTCAGATCGCCCTTGGGGGCACCTTCATCGTCGATCAGGCGGCAGCAGCCGCCCTTCCCGCACGCCTCACCAGTTGATCCACGACCCTTTCGCGCGGGGCCCCAATCCCGCGCGAGGCAATCCGGCCTCTCCGAGGAGAAACGTTCATGAGCACAAGCGACGTAGGCGTCATCGGCATGGCGGTGATGGGCAAGAACCTGGCCCTCAACATCGCCGATCACGGGTTCAAGGTCGGCATCTACAACCGCACCGGCCACGTCACGGACGAGGTGATGGCCGAGAACCCGGGCAAGTCGCTCGTGCCCGCCAAGACGCTCGCCGAGCTCGTCGGCGGTCTCACCCGGCCGCGCCGCCTGCTCGTAATGGTCAAGGCAGGCGCTCCGGTCGACGCGGTGCTGACAGAGCTGTCACCTTTGCTCGAGAAGGGCGACGTCGTCATCGACGGCGGCAACACGTGGTTTCCAGAGACGCAGCGCCGGGAGAAGGACTTCGCGTCGAAGGGCTTGAACTTCGTTGGCATGGGCGTCTCGGGCGGTGAAGAAGGCGCTCGCTTCGGTCCGTCGCTGATGCCCGGCGGCACCAAGCAGGCGTGGGACTCGCTGCGTCCGGTGCTCGAGGCGATCTCCGCCAAGACCGACTCCGGCCCGTGCGTCACGCACGTCGGGCCCGACGGCGCGGGTCACTTCGTGAAGATGGTCCACAACGGGATCGAGTACGGCGTCATGCAGGCGTACGCCGAGGGCTTCGAGGCGGTGCTGAGCCGGGAGGAACGGGTCGGCTATCACGACCTCGAGCATAATACGCGCCCGGTCGCCAGCCATGTCGAGCGGGTGCGGCGGGCCGAGGCGCTGGTACTGTGCTTCCCGGTCTGGAATTTCGGCTATCCGGCGATCCTCAAGGGCTTCTTCGACCGGGTCTTCCTGCCCGGCGTCTCGTTCCGGATGGTCGACGGCAAGGCGACGCCCAATCTCTGGACGATCCGCAAGCTCGCGGCAGTGGCGACCTATGGCGGCTCGCGCTGGCGGGCGCTGCTGATGGGCGATCCGCCGCGCAAGGTGGTGTGCCGGGCGCTGCGGGCGGTCTGCCATCCGACGGCGCGGCCGCGCTATCTGGCGCATTACGACATGAACCGCTCCTCGCCGGAGAGCCGGGCGGCCTTCCTCGCCAAGGTCGCCGAAAAGATGCGCGCCTTGTAGGGCTGACATCGTATTGTCATCAGCCTGTCATCTCCGCAGGTAAATACGAGCCGGCGAAGCGTCTCCTTATCCGTCCAAGGATCGACCGAGGATAGAGCGATGACCAAGGGTCTCGAGAAGAGCGTCGGGCGTGCCCTGCTCGTGACGGCGCGGCTGCACCGGGCCCGGATGGGCGAGCGGCTCAACGGGCTCGGCCTGTTTCCGGGGCAGGAGCAGGCGCTGAAGGCGCTGCAGCCGGCGCCGATGACGATGGGCGAACTGGCGAGCCTGCTCAGGGTCAAGCCGCCGACCGTCTCCAAGACGATCGGGCGGCTCTCGCTGCAGGGGCTGGTGACCCGCGAGGGCGGTAATCGCGACGGCCGGCTGGTGCAGGTCGCGCTGACCGAGAGCGGCCACAAGACCGCCGCCGAACTCGACGCGGTCTGGAACCAGGTCGAGGACGAATTGCTCGACAAGCTCGATTCCAAGGAGCGCAAGCAGTTGCGCAAGCTGCTGCGCAAGGCCGCCGACCGCATCCGCGCCCTCGAGCGCGAAGGGGTGAACTCATGGGCCTCCACGTCAATGCCGTGGCCG
>JBGTSH010000387.1:0-8950 GCA_041940405.1 Polyangiaceae bacterium | reverse complement strand
AGTGGGCGAGGGAGAGGGAGAGGGAGAGGGCGCGAGGGTGTTCGCGTCCGATGGCTGGGCCGCGACAGAGGGGTCCGACGGCAGCGAAAGCTCAGGAGTCGGTGGCGGCACCCGAGGGCAGGGCAACATCAAGAGCCAAGCGAGGTCCTGGCCTTGTGGTGGCGCTTCCTCGGCTGGGTCTGGGTCTTCGTCGCAGTCCGCTTCGGCTTTGGCAGGCGCGGGCGCGGTCGCGCTGGCGTCGTCGCCTTCGGCGATCGCCTCGCGCATTGTCGCGCCGAATCCTTCGGCTCGGCACACTTCGCGCACGGCTGGCATCGTGCTCGAAGAGCGGCTCCGGAGGACCCCGACGGCGAAAGTAGACAGTTCGATTTTCATGACAGTTTTGTCCTTCTTGAGCGGTCCGCGAGCTCGTCCGACAGAGTGCGGTCGAGCTTCTTGTCCAATGTGCGAAGCTGTTCTCGGGCGCTCTCCATGTAGAGCTCCATCTGTCGAACTCCGCGGTGCGCGTCGACGAGCCCTCCGCTCGCTTGCGTCAGCGCGTCGTTCGCCACGGCGAGATCCTTCTCGCGACCTTCGACCGCGCGCCTCAGCGCGGCGACGTCGGCGCGTGCCATGACGAAGTCGTCCACCTGCGCACACCGCAAGGTGTTGGCGTCCTCGACGGCGTCGAGCCAGCGGTTCGCTTCGTGGACGGCGGCGGCGCGCTTCTCGAGCGTGTCCCGCTCGGCGGCGGCGAAGATGGCCTGCGCCTTCTTCAAGCCGTGCTCGCGCAGCGCGATGAGCTTCTTGATTCGGGCGATGCGGGCGTTCACTTTCCACCCCGTACGGCGGTCGCGAGCGCCTTGAGTGTGGTCTCGCGCGTGGCGGGCTCGTCGAGGCCTTGTCGGATGAACGCCTCGAGCCTGGGAGATGCGGCGATCGCAGCGTCGACGCGCGGATCGGATCCGGCCACGTATGCGCCGATCTGGATGAGATCCTGCGCCTCGCGGTACGAGCCGAGGAGGCCGCGCGCGTCGAGCGCGAGCTTGTTGTGCTCGGGCGTCGCAACTTCGCGTGCGACACGCGAGACGCTGCGCAGCACGTCGACGGCCGGGTAGACGCCCCGCTCGCCGAGCGCGCGCGAGAGGACGATGTGCCCGTCGAGGATGCCGCGAACCGCGTCGGCGATCGGGTCGTTCATATCGTCGCCCTCGACGAGGACCGTGTAGATCGCGGTGATCGATCCCGAGCCGCCGTCGTTGCCCGGTCGCTCGAGCAGGGTCGGGAGCGCGGCGAACACCGACGGCGTGTAGCCCTTGGTGACCGGAGGCTCACCGGCGGCGAGCGACGCTTCGCGGAGAGCCATCGCGAAGCGTGTAACCGAGTCCATCACCAGGAGGACGTTCTTGCCCTGGTCGCGGAAGTGCTCGGCCATCGCCGTGGCTGCGAGGGCGCCCTGGACGCGAACCAACGGGGCCGTGTCGCTCGTGGCGGCAACGACGATGCTGCGCGAAAGGCCGGGGCCGAGAGCGCCGCGAACGAAGTCACCGACCTCTCGACCACGCTCGCCGACCAGCGAGACCACGACGACGTCGGCCTGCGCTCTGCGGCAGAGCATCGCGAGGAGCGTGCTCTTGCCGACGCCCGTGCCGGCGAAGAGTCCCACCCGCTGGCCGCGGCCGAGCGGCAGCATGCCGTCGAGAACCCGCACCCCGGTCTCGAGCGGGTGCTCGATCGGCTTGCGGCTGAACGACGGAGGCGGCTTGCGTTGGAGCGGAGCGCGGTGCGAGCAGATGGGCGCCGGCCGATCGTCGAGCGGATTGCCGAACGCATCGAGGACGCGTCCGAGCAGCGCCTCACCCACGCCGATCGTCGCGCCGTGCGGGAGCACGCGAGCGGGCGCGCCGGGTTGGGTTCCCTGCGTAGAGCCGAGCGGCGCACAAAGGAGCCTTCCGTTCTTGAAGCCGAGGACTTCGACGATGAGCCTGCGTTCGGCAAGTTGGATTGCCAGCTGCGAGCCCGTCGGCTCACTGAGGCCGGCAACCTCGACGAGCATGCCGACGACGTCGTGCACCCTGCCGACCGGGCTCGGTCCGCGCGCGCGCTCGGCGCGAGCGATGTACGGCGAGAGGTCGATCATCGCTCGCCACCGGCGCCGATGGCGCTCTTCACGGCCGCAAAGCGAGCCTCGAAGCTCGCGTCGACGTGGCCGTAGCGGCCGACGATCGAGATCTGGGCGCCCTGGAGCGTCGAGTCGACGACAACGTCGGCAAGGGCGCGGCCGGCGAGCTCGGTATCGACGGCCCCGACGTGCGCAGCGAGGTCCGGCGCGACGCGGACCTCGACGCGGTCCTCGGACGCGAGCGAAGCGATCCCTTCGCGGATCCATTCGCGGACGAGCGACGGGTCGGTCGAGAGCTCACGGCCGACGATCCGGCGTGCGACCGCCGTTGCCAGCCGAACCAGCGACTCTTCGGTCGTCTCGAGCGCTTGCCGCCGCGCATCGCGTACGGCTTCTGCCGCGTTGTCGATGACCTCGCGTAGCTCCGCGGTGCGGGCGGCGAGCTCCAGCGACATGGCCTCGAGCGCCGGCGTTCGGAGCTGGGCGATCTCGACCTCGGCGATCGCGTCCTCGATGCTCGGCGGGCGCGCCGAAGGACGCACGGACATCACGGACGCGGGCGTGAGGCTCCGCGGCATGATCGAGCTCGTGGTCCGGACCACGCGAAAGCTCGTCGGGGCCGGGTCGTTCTTCTTGCCCGGCGACATCCACGTGGCGGGCCTGGGCGCGACGCTGCGGTGCGTGCCCCAAACCGGAAACGTAGGCTCGTTCGTGCTCATCGTCCGAGATCAATCTGGCCGTCGGCCTCGAGGCGGAGCGCGATCTCCACGATCTCCGTGCGGATCTTTTCGAGCTCGGCCTTGCGAGGCGAAGGGACCACCTCCATGTCGTCTCGCAAGACCTCTGCCGCGCGCTGCGACAGACCTCCGAAGACGGCGCCCTGGACATCTTGCGGGGCGCCCTTGAGCGCGATGGCGAGCCGATCGCCCGGAACTTCGCGCAGCAGCGTTCGCATCGCGCGCGGGTCGAGCCGCGCCAGGTCGGCGAACGTGAACATCGAGAGACGAAGACCGCGCGATAGCTCGGGGCTCTCGGCCTCGAGCGCGGCGAGGACCTCACCGGCGACGGTCTTCTCTCCGGCGTTCAGGATCTGCGCGGCCTTGGCCATGCCGTCGATCCCGATCGGGGCGGCGCCGTCCGACGCAGGGAGCTCGGCCACCAGCGCAGCTGCGGCTTCTTCGAGCGTGCTCGCGGGGATCTCGGTCAGCTTGCTGACGCGTTTGACGATGGCCGCTTGACGGTCGCGCGGCATGTCCGCGAGCACCGCCGCCGAGGTCGAGGGCTCGAGGCGAGCGAGGATCGCAGCGGCGAGCTGCGGCGGCTCGCGGCCGAGCAGCGCGGCCACGGCCTCGGGAGGTGCCGCTTCGAGGCGTGCGAGCGGGCTCGTGACGCCGTCTTCGAAGACGCCGCGGGCGCGATCCTCGCCGAAGGCGCCGGCCGCGAGGCGGCGCAGGTACGGCAGGCCGCCGCGTGGCACTGCGACGGCTTTCGACGAGTAGTCGACGAACTCCGAATAGGTCGCGTCGAGCGCGTCGGCGGGGACCTCACGCATCGTCGAAGCCACCGAGCGCAGCTTGCGCAGCTCGCCTTCGGACAGCTCGGCCACGATCGGTGCTGCGAGCTTCTCGTCGAGCGACAGCAGGAACACCACCGCTTTCTCCGGACCCGTGAGCATGCCGGCACCTTCGCAACGCTCGTGCCGATGCAGTCGCCCTCAGACGGCCGCGCGCTGCGTCTCCTGCTCGGCGCCGCCGAGCCAATGTCGGATGACCAGCGCGGCGGTCGCCGGATCGTCCTCGGCACGCCGCAAAGCTTCGGAACGAGCGACGAGAGCAGGGGCGACCGGCTCGGCCGCGAGGAGGTTCTCGACCGGCGCCGCCGTCAGGATCGCCAAGCTCGCGTTGTCGCGCGCCCGCTTCCGGGCACGACGGACCGCCAAAAGCGTGACGATCGCCGCCAGTCCGATGGCTCCTCCGACTCCGTAGGGAAGCTGCTTCTTGTACGCCTCGAAGGGGCTCGCCAGGGGAGCCGCGATGGGCACATCCGCCGCGCCGGCCGAGGTTGCCGCCGCGTCGAAGGAGAACGGGATGCATTCGACCGTGACCAGGTCTTCGCGGCGATCGTCGGCACCGACGGCGCTGCGAACGAGCTTCTCGATCTGCTCGAGCTCTTCGGGGTCGCGCAGCGAGACGGTCCGCGCGCCGCTCTCGTCTACGCCCGAGATCCCATCGACCGCGACGGCGACGGTCAGCCGCTTGAGGGTGCTGACGCGGTTGACTCGCTTCTCGGTGACGCGATCGACCTCGAAGTTCCGAGTGTGCTGGCGTCGCGTCACGCCCGGTGCGGCGTTGGTCTCCTCGACCTCGGCGTCGGCATCGCCTGTGGGCAGGTTGCTCTCGGCGCCGGGAACGCCGGCGACCGTGTCGCCCTCGCCGCCGCCCGCGCGCTCGATCAACAGCTCCTCGCTGCGGAGCGCCGTCGCCTTTGGCTTGAACTTGTCCTCGGTCCGCTCGACTTGGGAAAAGTCCATCTCCGCGCGGACCTTCACGTCGGCGTGGCCGGGGCCGATGACCTTGTCGAGCATGGTGCGGACGCGTTCTTCGAGCGACGTTTCCAGCCCGCGGGTCGCCGCCGAGGCGTCCTCGGGCATGTCGATGTCGGCGCCGGGCGCACCCGACTTCGGCTTGCGAAGGAGCGCGCCGTCGGTCGTCGCGAGCGTCACGCGATCGGCGGCGAGGCCGGGAACGGCCGAGCTGACGAGGTGCACGATCGCTCCGATTTCCTGCGGTCCGAGGTCGCGGCCAGGCTGAAGCTTCACGATGACCGACGCGGATCCGAGCTCGCGCTTCTGCACGAAGACGCTCTTCTCCGGCAGGACCAGGTGAACGCGCGCGCTCTCGATCGCCGAGACAGAAGTGATGGTGCGTGCGAGCTCCCCCTCCATCGCGCGGCGGAACATGACCTGCTGCTCGAACTCGGTCGCGCCGAGGCGCATCTTGTCGAAGCTCTCGAAGCCGACGCCCCCGCCGCGCGGAAGCCCCGCGCCCGCGACCTCGAGCCTGAGCTCGTGAACCCGGCTCTCGGGCACTTCGATCGTCCCGGCGTCGCCCACTTTGTACGGCGCCTTCAGCTCCTTGAGCTTCTCCGCGACCCTCGCGGCGTCTTCCGGCGAGAGCCGGCCGAAGAGGACGGCGTACGGCTCCGAGGTCGCGCGGGCGCCGAGCCACACAGCGAGCCCGAGGGTCGCGACGAGCGTCGTGGCGATCAAGATGAGCGCCGGCTTGCTCATGCCGCGCATGCGCGCGACGACGCCGCCGAGCTTGCTCGCCGCGCGCGCGCCGTGGTTGTCGTTCGCGTCAGACATTGGTTCGCCACAGCTCCTGGAATGCGTCGAGCAGCTTGTTTCGGATGCTTCCGACCAGCTTCATCGAGATCTCTGCCTCTTTGACCGCGATCATCGTCCCGTGAAGGTCGTCGCTCGCGCCGCGCGCGAGCGCTTCGGCCTGCTGCGTGGCCTCGGCCTTGGTGCTCGCGACGTCGCCGATCATGCCGGCGAGCACGTCGCCGAAGCTCGCACCCTCGGCGGGCCCCGCCTCGGTCGGACCGGTGGTCCTTTCGAGCTCGATCCCTCGGATCTCCGAGGTGCGAGCGATGGTCGCGAAGTCGATCTTCATCTCACTGTCCGATCTTCAGCGCGGAGCGTGCCATCGCCTTCACGCTCTCGATCGTCGCGACGCCCGCCTCGTAGGCGCGGGAGGCCGTCATGAGATTGACCATCTCCGACACCACGTTGACGTTCGGGTACTCCACGTAGCCGTCGCCGTCGGCGTCGGGGTGCGACGGGTCGTACACCATCTGCCCGGGCTCGGTGTCCTCGCGCACCTCGGCGAGATCGACGCGCATCACCGCGTTGAGGACGGCGTCGCTGGTGCGATTCCGCAGCGGTTTCGCCTCGAAGACCGGGTCCATCCGTTTGTACGGCTCGCCGTCCGCGCCGCGGGTCGTGCGCGCGTTCGCCAGGTTCGACGCGATGACGTTCATTCGCGAACGCTCGGCGGAGAGGCCGCTCGCCGCGACCTCCATCGCGCTGTAGACGCCGGGACCGCCCGGAGGAAGACCGCGAATCGAGCTCATGCGCCCCGCCCGTCCTGCACGGCCCACGCGAGGCTCGCGAGCTCCGCCGACGCCAACGTACTGACGGTTTCGTACCTCAGGTGGTTCGACGAGATCTTCACGACCTCTCGATCCAGGCTCACCGAGTTGCCGTCGGCGTCGGGCACGGTCATCTCGTCGACCGTCACCCGCGTGGAAATCCCGGCGCCTCCGGTGCCCATATGACGGGGATCCGACTTGGCCATCGCGGTAGCGAGGGCCTCGTCGAAGGAGTCGATCCGCTCGAGATCTCGCGCTTTGTACTCGGGGGTGTCGACGTTCGCGAGGTTGGACGCGAGGACGTTGTGCCGAGCGAGGTGGTAGTCGAGCCCGGCGTGGAGTTGATCGACGTGGCCGAGGATCTTCATGGCTGCGCTCGCCTTCAGCAAGCGACGTGCCTCGTCATGGCAAGCCCGTTGCATTGCGCTTCGTCCTCGAGAGGCAGCGATGATCAAGCTCACGCGTCTGAATCAACATGTCGTCGCAATCAATCCGGAGAACATCCTCTGGGCTGACGCGACCCCGGACACGACCCTTTGTCTGAGCGGCGGAGAGAAGGTGCTCGTGCGCGAGACGCTCGACGAGCTGCTCGACCGAGTCATCGCCTACCAACGGCTGATCCGCGTCGACCCGAACGCGCTCACCCAGCGTCCGCCCCCGTCCGTAACCCTCACTCCTCCCCCGCCATCGACGCGGCGCCCGCCCACCTACTAGGAGCCATCGTGGATATCGGAATCATCATCGGTGTCGTCGTCGCGTTCGGCTGCATCCTCCTCGGCAACACGCTCGAGGGCGGGCACATCGGATCGATCGTCGGCGGTCCCGCCTTCTTGATCGTCATCGGGGGAACGATCGGCGCCGTCATCGTCCAGTTCCCGCTCGCCCAGTGCAAGGCGTCGCTCGGCGCGGCGAAGAAGCTCATGAAGAAGCCGGCCTTCGACGCGGCCAAACTCGTCGACGAGATCGTCGAGTTCGCCCAGAAGGCGCGCAAGGACGGCGTGCTCGGGCTCGAGAAGGTCGCGGGCAACGCCTCGCATCCCTTCCTCACCAAGGGACTCTTGATGGCCGTCGACGGCTCCGACTCGAATGCCATCCGTTCGACGCTCGAGACGGTCATCGGCCAAGAAGAGGCGCACGCCGAGAACTCGGCGAAGGTCTACGAAGCCGCCGGAGGCTACTGCCCGACGGTCGGCATCATCGGCGCGGTGCTCGGCCTGATCCACGTGATGAGCAACCTCGCCGACATCAACGCCGTCGGCACCGGCATCGCGGCGGCGTTCGTCGCGACCATCTACGGCGTCGCGGCGGCGAACATCTTCTTCCTCCCGATCGCCGGCCGGATCAAGTTCCGGCAGCACGAAGAGGGCGTCGTCATGGAGCTCATGCTCGAGGGCGTCCTCGCGATCCAGGAGGGCCTGAACCCCAAGCTCGTCCGTGAGCGCCTGGCAGCCTATGTCCCCGCGCACGACGCCAAGTCGTCGGCGAGAGCGCACGCGCCGGAGAAGGCGGCGGCCTGAGATGGCGCGCAAGAAGAAGCACCCCGAGCACGTGAACCACGAGCGCTGGCTCGTGAGCTACGCCGACTTCATCACGCTCTTGTTCGCGTTCTTCGTCGTCATGTTCGCGGTCTCGCAAGTGGACACGAAGAAGATGGGCCGGTTCACCGAGTCGTTTTCGCAGGCCGTAGGCATCATCACGACCCCAGCGGGCGCCGGCCTCATGCCCGGCGAAGGCATGGTGGTCGAGCCGAAGGCGGAGCGCCCGCAAGCGCCGCCACCCAAGGCGAACGATCAGCTCGCGGCCGTCGAGCGCGCCCTCGGGGAAAAGGCCGGTCGCGGCGGCGAGCTCGCCGGCCTGAAGATCGTTCGTCGCGGAAACGAGCTCGTGTTGCGGCTCGATGCAGCGGTCCTCTTCGACAGTGGCGCCGACAGGCTGCGTGAGAGCGCGCTTCCGGTCGTCACGGCGATCGCCGAGGAGCTTCGCGAGCGGGACATCGTACTGCGCGTGGAAGGGCACACCGACACCGTTCCGATCGTCAACGCGCGCTACCGCTCGAACTGGGATTTATCGACTGCACGCGCGACGAGCGTCGTCGTCGAGCTCGCCACCGAGGGAAAGATGGACCCGAAGCGGCTCGCCGCCGTCGGCTACGCCGAGCACCAACCGCTCGCGTCGAACGACACACCCGAGGGGCGCTCGCAGAACCGTCGTGTCGACTTCGTCGTCAGCGTTCGCGCGACCGACGAAGCGGCACAGTGATTGCCAAAGAAGCGCGAGAAATCCGATGTTCCGATCCCTTCACATCGCCGCAACCGGCATGGTCGCGCAAGAGACCAAGCTCGACACGATCGCCAACAACCTCGCGAACTCGAACACCACCGGCTACAAGCGTCAGTCGGCCGAGTTCGAGGACCTGCTCTACCAGCAGCAGCGCGGAGCGGGGGTCGGGGCGGGCGGTACCGCAGCGCCGACATCGGTCGAGCTCGGATCGGGCGCCCGCGTCGTCGCGACGCCGCGCCAGTTCACCCAGGGGTCCATCCAGCAGACCGGCAACCCGCTCGACGTCGCGATCGAGGGCAACGGTTTTCTGCCCGTGCAGCGCGACGACGGGATGCCGGCGTACACCCGCGCCGGCACGTTGAAGGTCGACGCCTCGGGCCGCCTGGTGACGAGCGACGGGCTCGCCATCGAGCCGAA
>JBGTSH010000386.1:0-8970 GCA_041940405.1 Polyangiaceae bacterium | reverse complement strand
CGGTGCCGGCCTTGCCGAGCAGCGTGACGAGCCGGATGCTGTCGTCGAGCAGGACGTCGAGGGCGAAGCTCTGCTCGCGGTTGCGCGGACGAATGCCGAGGATGCCCTCGCGCGCGACGCGGAGCGCGACCACCTGCCCCCGCGCGCCGTCGAAGCGGCCGAGCGCCGTGTGGCCGGGGGCCGTCGCGTCGCGGAGCATGACAGGAGCGTTAGCATAAAGGGTCGCCCAACGGCCGTGCGCGTCCGCCGGCGGCTCGACGCCGCCCTCTTGGAAGAAGGTGTCGATCAGCGAGCCGTCGACCTCGACCTCGAGGAACGGTTGCTCGAGCGGATCGTCCTCGACCCGCTGGTTCTCGTACGTCTCGGAGTGGACCCCCAGCGCGTCGGCCCGGATGCGCAGGTTGGTGTCCATCGTGACGAACACCGTGGGCTTGCCGGGGTCCTTGTCGCGGACGTCGATCGCCGTCTGGAGGATCGCTTGATCCTGCGACTTCTTGTCGAAGCCGACGCCGAGGACCGGACGCTTCTCCGGGATCCAGATGCGGAGGGTGCCGCCGCCGTCGAGCGGGACCCCGCGCGAGAGCGAGCCCTCGTCACCGCGTTGCTCGTCGAGCAGCCGCGAGATCGTTCGGGCGTTGCGACCGCGCTCGGTGGTCTCTCGCTTGAAGGTGTCGACCTCTTCGATCACGTAGATCGGGAGGATGACGTCGTTGTCCTCGAACTTGAAGAGCGCGCGAGGGTCGTGCAGGAGCACGTTGGTGTCGAGTACGTAGTTCTTCTTCATGCGGGCCACCGCGAGAGAGCGTCGTGCGCGGCGTGTTTGAAGCACTCGGAGAGGGTCGGATAGTTGAAGACGGCGCCCTCGATCGCGTCGATCGTCGCGCCGAGCCCGACCATGATGTGGCCGATGTGCACGAGCTCGGTCGCGTGATCGCCGATCGCGTGAGCGCCGATCAGCTTGCGTGTTTTGCGTTCGAAGACCAGCTTGACGAACCCCATCGTGAGCCCGTTGATTTTCGCGCGGGCATTGTGGTCGAAATCACCTTTGCCACAAACGACTTCCAGCCCCTTGGCGACGGCGTCCTCTTCGGAGAGGCCGACACACGATACCTCGGGGATGGTGTAGACGCCGAACGGCAAAAGGCCGCAGAGCTCGCGATCGGCCGGCGCGGGCGATTGGGCGCCGAAGGCGTAGCGCACCGCCAGCCGGCCCTGCTCCATGCTCGTCGAGGCGAGCGCCGGAAAGCCGATCACGTCGCCGGCGGCGAGGATGCTCGGGACGGTCGAGCGAAACCGCTCGTCGACGACGATCGAGCCGCGGACGCCCATCTTGACCCCTGCTGCCTCGAGCCCGAGCCCTGTGGTCGCGCCGCTGCGGCCACCGCAAAAGAGGAGCTTGTCACAGGCAGCGGCGCCGCCCCGCTTGAGCTCCACGCGAAGGCGGCCGTCTTGCCGCACGATCTTCTCGGGCGAGTCCTCGAACCGAACGTCGATCCCCATGGAGACGAACGAGACGCGCAAGGCCTCGCTCATGTCGCGGTCGAGGAAGGGCAAGAGCTCGTTCCGCTTGTCGACGAGGGTCACCTTGACGCCCAGCGACGCGAACATCGACGCGTACTCGCAGCCGATGACGCCGGCGCCCAGGACCACGAGATCGCGGGGCATGCGATCGAGCTGGAGGATCGAGTCGCTGTCCTCTACGTCGCCGTCGCTCCACGGAATCTCGGCCGGGCGAAACGGTACGGAGCCCGTGGCGACCAGCACGAACTCGCCGGTGACCGTCGTGTCTCCGGTCGCGCCGGCGGCCTGGTACTTCACCTCGTGCGGGCCGGCGATGCGCGCGCTACCGCGGGCGACCTCGACTCCGGCCGTCCCGAAGGCGCGCTTGATGCGGTCGACCTCGAGCCGCAAGACCGCTTTCTTTCTCGAGAGGAGCTTGGGGACGAACAGCGCCTCGTCGATGGTGATCCCGACGCCGTAGACCTCACGGTGCTCGCGCCCGGAGAGGAACAGCGCGGTCTCGCGGAGGGTCTTGGACGGCAGCGTGCCGGTGTGGACGGCCGCGCCTCCGGGCTCGGCCTCACGCTCGATCACGAGGACCCGCTTGCCGAGTGTGGCTGCGGCCACGGCGCCGCGCTCACCCGCCGGCCCGGAGCCGATCACCACGAGATCGTAGTCGTAGGGCACGCCCGAGCGAGGGTAGTACAGTTTGGCACGCCCGGTTGTAGTATCCGCGAAAGTGCCCGATTCGGCGGGCGGACCGAGACGACTTGGCGCGCGAAGCTCCTTCCATTCGACCTGCCCGAGACGATGACGCACAAGGCGTCATCGAGCTGATTGGGGGCGTGTTCGCGGAGTATCCGGGCGTCCTCTTCCTGGTCGATGAGGAGCTCCCCGAGCTGAGGCGTATCGCCAGCTGGGCCGGCGAGCACGACGGCGAGTTCTGGGTCGCCGAGCGCCAAGGAAGAATCGTCGGGACGTGCGGTTACACGCGCGCCCAGGATCCAGCCGGCTTCGAGCTGAAGAAGCTCTACGTCCACTCGGGCGAGCGCGAGAGCGGCCTCGGCTCGATCTTCGCCGCGCGCGCAGAGTCTCGAGCGCGCGAGCGCGGCGGGCGCTTCCTCGATCTTTGGAGCGACACTCGTTTCACCACCGCGCACCGCTTCTACGAGAGGCGCGGCTACGTCCGAGGCACGACCCGCGACCTCGGCGACAAGAGCAACACGGTGGAGTTCTACTTCCGCAAGGAGCTCGTATGAAACCGGAGGGCGCGGAATGAGATCGCGCGCGAAAACCTTCGCCTCGTTCTTGTCGACGTTGCCGAGCCGGGCGCGCGGCGTCGTCGACGTCCTGCTGCAAGACCCGGTCGCCCCGGCGAACCTCGTCGACGCTCTCGACGCGTGGGCCGACAAGGATCCCGAGCGCGTGTACCTGCTCTTCGAGAAGCAGCGCATCACCTACGGCGAGATGCGGCGCCGGGTCCGCCGGCGGGCCGCGACCCTCTCCGCGGCCGGGGTTCGGCGCGGCGACGCCGTCGCGATCATGATGCAGAACAGCCCCGAGTTCCTCGTCAACGCCTTCGCCGTGGCGCGGCTCGGAGCGGTGTCGAGCTTGATCAATACGGCGCTCGCCGACGCGGCGCTCGAGCACGCGCTCATGCAGACGAGCCCGCGGGTCATCGTCGCCGGACGCGCCGAGCTCCCGGCGATCCGCAGCGCCCTCGCGAAGCGCGAGGCGTCCCCTCCCCTGCTCTGGGAAGAGACGCGAGCCGGCTACGGCACCGAAGACGTCGCGGGCGCTCGCGAGCTCGGCGCGCTCGACGCCGAGCCCGCCCCCGAGCCGCCGCACGCGACGACGCTCGGCGACGACCTCTACGCGTACATCTTCACCTCGGGGACCACCGGCCTGCCCAAGGCGGGAAAGATCACCCACGCGCGCGCGCACACCGCGGCGTACGGATTCGGCCGGTTCACCCTGGGCCTTTCGGACGGCGACGTCCTCTACGTCTGCCTGCCCCTCTTTCACAGCTCGGGGTTCTTGATCGGCGCCGGCTCGACCGTCCTCACCGGCTCGACGCTCGCCCTCGCGCGCAAGCTCAGCGTGAGCCGCTTCTGGGACGACGTCTGCGACTACCACGCCACCGCGTTCGTCTACATCGGCGAGGTGTGTCGTTACCTCGTCAACGCTCCGCCTCACCCTCGCGAGCGCTCGCACGAGCTTACGCGCATCGTCGGCAACGGCATGCGCCCCGACGTCTGGAAGGCGTTCGTCGACCGCTTCTCTCCCGGTCTGGTTCACGAGTTCTACGGCGCGACCGAGGGCAACGTGAACATGACGAATCTGTTTGGCATCTCGGGCTCGGTGGGCCGGATGCCGCCCATCCCCTGGCTCGACAACGCGTTCCTCGCCAAGTTCGACCGCGACAAGGAAGCGCCGATCCGTGACGCCCGCGGTCTCTGCGTCGCCTGCAAACCGGGTGAGGTAGGCGAGCTCCTCGGCCGGATCGATCCGGGCCGCGTCACGATGCGCTTCGACGGCTACATGGGCGACAGTGCCACCGACGCCAAGATCCTACGCAACGTGAAGGAGCACGGCGACGCGTACTTCCGCTCGGGCGACCTCTTGAAGAAGGATTGGCTCGGCTTTTACTACTTCGTCGATCGCATCGGCGACACCTTCCGGTGGAAGGGCGAGAACGTGTCGACCAATGAGGTAGCCGACGTCTGCATGCAGCACCCGGTCGTCGATCTCGCCAACGTATTCGGGGCCGAGGTGCCGAACGCCGACGGGCGCGCGGGGATGGCGGCGCTCTATCTCAAGCCGGGCTGCCATTTCGAGCCCCAGTCGTTCTACGACCACGTGACCAAGGCGTTGCCGAGCTACGCGGCGCCTGCGTTCGTACGTCTCCTCGGCGAAGCGAGCATCACCGCCACGTTCAAGCTGAAGAAGACGGACCTCATGCGCGACGGCATCGATCCGCACGCCACGAGCGATCCGCTCTTTTACCGAAATGACCGGCAGCGCACCTTCGAGCCGCTCGATGAAGAGGCCTACCGCGCCTTGCAGCGCGGTGAGCTGAAAGTCTAGGCGAGACTGTCACGGGGGTTCCGAGCGATAGGATCTCCCTGCCATTTCACCCCCCCGGCCCCCCTCACTCCGTGAGGGGGGAGAATGATGCAGACGAAACCGTACGGCACGTGGGACTCGACGATCACGCCCGAGCTGATGGCCAAGGGGGGGACGCGCCTCGCCTTTCCCGACGTGCTCGAGGGCGGAGAGCTGTCCTGGGTCGAGGGCCGGCCCACCGAGGGCGGACGCTACGTGCCGGTACGCACGGCGCAGCCGGACGTACCGGCGCCGCTGAGCGCTCGCACGCGCGTCAACGAGTATGGCGGCCGGGCGCACCTCGCGATCGGAGGCGCCACCTGGTTCGTCGACGGGCCCACCGGCACATTGGTGAAATGGGAGGGCGGCGCCGCCACGACCGTGGGTGGGCCGTGCGGCTTCCGCCTCGCCGATCTGGCGGCCGCGCCCAATCGACAAAGACTTGTCGCGGTCGGCGAGCAGGCCCGCGAGGCCGGCGAGCCCGAGAATGGCCTGGTCTCGATCTCGCTGACCGACGGAGCCGTTCGCTGGGTCGCCCGCGGGCACGACTTCTATGCCGCGCCTGCGATCTCGCCCGACGGCAAACAGCTCGCCTTCCTCGCGTGGGATCACCCGCACATGGCCTGGGACGCGGCGACGCTCTACCTCGCCGACCTCGCCGCCGACGGCTCGCTATCGGAGCCGCGCACAATCTGCGGAGGGCCCGCGGGCTCCGCCTTTCAGCCGACGTGGAGCCCGTCGGGCGAGCTCTTCTGCGCGCTCGAAGCGGGCGAGCGCTGGTCGCTCCATCGCGTTCGCAATGGTCGCGCCGAGATCGTCGCCGACGCCGGGATCGAGCTCGGCGCGCCGCTATGGAACCTGGGAACGCGGCTCTTCGGCTTCGCCGACGCGCGCACGGTGATCGGCACGGGGCTCTGGAACGGAAGCTCCCGCGTCGTGCGGATCGACGTCGAAACGGGCGTAGTCGAGACGTTGACGACGGAGCTCCGCCACATCGGCGAGCTCGCGTGCCGCGGCGACAAGGCGCTCCTGCTTTGCGGCTGGGCGGGCGGTGGAACGCGGCTGGTCGAGCTCGATGTCCGAGCACGCTCGATGCGCGTCGTGAAGAACGCGCTCGAGGGCGCGATCGATCCAGCCGACATCTCCACGCCCGAAGCGGTGTCCTACCCGACGAGCGGCGGCATGACCGCGCACGCGAACTTCTACCCGCCCAAGAACAGCCGATTCGCGGGGCCCAGCGACGCTCGGCCGCCGGTCGTCGTCGTGGTGCACGGCGGACCGACCGGCTGCGCGAACGGCGATCTCGTCCTCTCGATCCAGTTCTTCACGACGCGCGGGTTCGCGGTGCTCGACGTCAACTACCGCGGCTCGACGGGCTTCGGGCGGAGCTACCGCGAAGCCCTTCGCGGGCGCTGGGGTGAGCTCGACGTCGACGACTGCGTGGCCGGCGTGCGCTGGCTCGCGGCCGAGGGGCGCATCGACGCGAGCCGCGCGATCATTCGCGGCGGAAGCGCCGGCGGCTACACCGTGCTCCAAGCCCTGACCGACCACGACGTCTTTCGCGCCGCGGCGTGCCACTACGGCGTGAGCGATCCTGCGAGCTTGTCGGTCGATACACACAAGTACGAAAAACATTACGATGTGTATCTCTTCGGAGAGGACGAGGCGCGAGCGCGCGCGTTCGAGACCCGAACGCCCATCCGCAAGGTCGATCGAATCCGCGCGCCGGTGATCTTCTTTCAGGGATTGGAGGACCCGGCGGTCACCCCGGCCCAGACCGAGGGGATCTACCGAGCGCTCGCAGCTCGCGGGATCGACACCGAGTACTACGGGTACGCCGGCGAGCAGCACGGGTTCCGGAAAGCCGAGACAATCGTCGACGTCTGGTCGCGCGAGCTCGCGTTCTACCGTCGCGTCCTCAACCTGTAGCGGTTATGCTTTCGCCCCTTGAGCGGCGGGCGCGATCTGGAGGAGGAGAACCGCGTACTGCGCGAGAGGATCGAGCAGCTGGAAGCTGCCGCGACGCGCGACGACGACCCCATACTACGCGCCTTCCTCGAGCATGCTCCGTCCTTCCTCGCCGTGGTCTCCCCGGACGGGCGGCACATCGCGACCGGGCGCCCGTCGGAAGCCTACGGCAACGTCATCGGCCGCAGCGTCTACGAGTTTACCGATCCGTCGAGCCACGAGGCGACGCGAAAGGCGTTCGAGCAAGCGTGCGCGACGAAAGAGGCGGTCGTCTACGAGGCGATCGCCAACGGTGAAAACGGCGAGCCCGGCCACACCTATCGCGTGCGCGCCGTCCCGCTCTGCGAAAAGGGTGAGGTGCGGGGTCTCCTGCTCGTTCCGACGGACATCACCGACCGCGTCCGCCTCGAACGCTCGCTGATCGAGAGCACCGAAGCGCTCCGTCTGGCCGTCGACGCCTCGCGCATGGGCTTTTGGCAGTGGGACGTGGCGACCAACCGCGTCGAGTGGGACGAACGGCTCTTGTCTCTCTTCGGAACGCGCGCGGCTCCCGCGAGCTACGAAGAGTACCTTCAGCTCGTCCACGCCGATGATCGGGACCACGTCCGCTGCATCGTCTCCGAAGCGTGGCAGACCGGCATCTACCGGACCTTCGAGCATCGGATCGCGGCGAGCGACGACGGCGAAGACCGGTGGGTCCTCTGTGTCGGGAGTGCGCGCCGCGGCCCGAACGGTGACGTAGCGACGCTCCAAGGGGGCGTGCTCGACATCACCGAAAAGAAGTCGCTGGCCTCACACCTCTGGCGTGCCGAGCGCGCGCAGACGATAAGCCAGCTCTCGGCAGGCTTCGCCCACAACTTCAACAACCTGCTCGCAGTCATCGTTCCTCACCTCGAAATGGCCGCGGAAGAGAAGAAAGGCGAAGCTGCATCGGCCGCGCTCGAGGCGTCGCTCCAAGCGCGCGATCTCGTGCGCAGCATGCTGGCTCTCGCAGGTCGTCGCGGCGGCGAGGAAACGACGCCCGGCTCGACGAGAGAGCTGGTCTACCGAGTCGAAGCCATCTGTCGGATGACGTTCCCGAAGGAGATCGAGCTAAAGGCCTCGGTCGACGCCAACGTCGGCGCGGTCACCCTCCCTTCGATAGATCTCGAGCAGGTCCTCCTGAACCTCCTCTTCAACGCGCGCGACGCGCTCGAGTCCTGGGACGGACCGCAGCGCCGGATCGAGATCACCGTGGATCGCGTCGTCGACCCGATCGACGGCGCGCGCGTCCGCTTCCGCGTAACCGATACAGGCGTCGGGATCCCCGACGAGATCCGCACCAAGATCTTCGAGCCGTTCTTCACGACGAAGACGTCGCAGCGTCGCGCGGGGCTCGGTCTGGCATCGGCGCTCGCGCGGGTCCAGGCGGTCGCCGGCAAGCTCGAGGTCGAGAGCAGCCAGCCGTCGAGGACGGTTTTCACGCTGGTGCTCCCCGAGCTCGCGCACCAGGCGCCACACGAGCCGCTGTCTCACGGGCTCGACGACAAGCGCGAGACGATCCTCATCGTGGACGATGAGCCGCTCGTGCGCGGCGTCGTCCGCCGCTTGCTCGAGTCCGAGGGCTACCGCGTGCACGAGGTCGGCAGCGCCGCCGAGGCGCGCGACGTGCTCCGCCAGATCGGAGCGAGCGTCGACGCGATCATCCTCGACCAATCGATGCCGCGCGAGGCGGGCCTCGAGGCCCTGCCGTCGCTCGTGTCGCTGACCGACGCTGCCATCGTTCTCTTCACCGGCTTGGTCCCGGACGAGGCGACCGGAGCGGACGCGATTCTCGAGAAGCCCGCGACGGCGACCGACATCTTTCGCGTCGTTCGCGAGGTGCTCGATCGCCGCCGCGACAAGCTCGGGTGAGGGTCAGCCCCGTAGCTTCTTGAGCGCGTCTTTCGCGGCGTCGATCGTAATGGTGCGCGCCGCGACGATGATGTCGGCGACGGCGGCGACCTCATCGCCCGTTGCGCCGACGGTTGCGGCGACGCTTCGCGCGTGAAGGGCCATGTGGCCGCGCTGAATGCCCTCGGTCGCGAGCGCCCGCAACGCTGCGAGGTTCGAGGCGAGGCCGGCCGACGCAGCGACCATTGCGAGATCGCTCGCGGTCTTGACGCCCACGAGCTTGAGCGCCGCCTTGGCGCCGGGGTGCACGCGAATGGTGCCGCCGACGATGCCGAGCGCGAGGGGCAGGCAGATTTTTCCTTCGAGCGCGCCCTCGGCGGTTCTTCGCCACGTCGCGAGCGGCCGGTAGACGCCGGTGCGCGACGCGTAGGCGTGCGCGCCTGCGTCGACGGCGCGCCAATCGTTTCCCGTCGCAATGACGACCGGATCGATTCCGTTCATGATGCCCATGTTGTGCGTCGTGGC
>JBGTSH010000385.1:0-9046 GCA_041940405.1 Polyangiaceae bacterium | reverse complement strand
CGCCGGGCGCGGTGGTGGTAGTCACGCTCGACCAGACCAATGACGGCCCGCAGACCATCGCCCGCATCTAGGTGGAAGACTCCGGCCCCGGCATTCCGCCGGACAAGCTGGAGACCATCTTCAGCCGTTTCTACACGGACCGCCCGAAAGGCACCGCCTTCGGCAACAATTCCGGCCTTGGCCTCTCCATCGTGAAACAGATCATCGCTACCCACCGCGGCAAGGTCTGGGCCGAAAACCGCGACGGCGGCGGAGCAAGGTTCTGCGTGGATCTGCCGGCGATATAGGGTGCGGAGCGCGCGCTCGTGCTTCCGGCGTACGACATGGTCGTGAAGGCCGCGCACCGCTTCAACGTGCTCGACGCGCGCGGCGCGATCAGCGTGACCGAGCGCCAGCGCTTCATCGGACGCGTGCGTGCGATCGCGCGGATGGTGGCCGAGGGCTACCTCGCACAACGCGAGGCGGCGGGCTTCCCGATCCTCAAGAGCGCACCCGGTTGGATGGTCGGCAAGCGCACCGGCGTCGTTCCTCCGGTCGCCGCCGAATGACGCTGCCCGCGCTCACGATCGACGCGCACCCGCTCCTCGACGCCGTCGTCTTCGAGACCGTCTTTCCCAAATCAATGGGACAGCTCGGGGCGGCGCCCGCGCTCGTCGCGCTGCTCCGTCCGGGCGCTACCGCGCCGATGACGTCCGACGACGGAGTGCGCGCCAAGGTCCGCGACCTCCTCCGTCACGGAGGGTACAAGCCGACCGGCCGCGGCAAGCCCGCGTCGGAGTACCTGGTGCGCGCCGTCGGCGAAGGCGCGCTCTCGTCGATCAACGCCGCGGTCGACGCATGCAACGCTGTCTCGTACCACAGCGGCTTGCCCATCAGCGTCGTCGATCTGGACCTTGCCCGTGCGCCCTTCCGGATCGGGATCGCCGGTAACAATGACAGCTACGTCTTCAATGCATCGGGCCAGACGATCGACCTCGCGGGGCTCCTCTGCCTCTTCGACGCAGACGGCCCGTGTGCCAACTCGGTGAAGGACGCGCAGCGGACCAAGACGCGCCCCGAGACGACCCGAACCATGACCGTGATCTGGGGCACCACGGGCCTTCCCGGCCGGACCGAAGCCGCCTTTTCCTGGTACCGCACGCTCCTCGAGGATCTCGGCGCCACCGTCAGGCCGGTCCCGCGCACGGGTTGAGGACGGCCGCGCGTCGGCTATCATCTCCCGGTGTCGTCGCCCGAGGGAGGGACAGTTCTCGCCGGGAAGTACCGCCTGGTGCGTCCCCTCAGCGCGGGCGGCATGGGATCCGTGTGGGTGGCGAAGCACGTCGAGCTCGACGTCGACGTCGCCGTGAAGCTCATCTCCTGGGTCCAGGCGCTGAAGCCGGTCGCCGTCGAGCGGTTCAAGCGCGAAGCGCGCGCGGCTGCGCAGATCCGCAGCCCCCACGTCGTGCAGATCCTCGACTACGGCATCCACGATGGCGTGCCGTACATGGCGATGGAGCTCCTCGCCGGACAGGACCTCTACGAGTACCTCCAGGAGCAGCCCAACGGGCAGGTCGCTCCGCGCCGGGCGCTCGAGATCCTGAAGCCGATCTGCAAGGCCCTCGGCCTCGCGCATCAAGCCGGCATCGTTCACCGGGACATCAAGCCTGCGAATGTGTTCCTCGCCGAGAGCGGCGGCGAAGAGGTGGTAAAGGTCCTCGATTTCGGCATCGCGAAAGAGACGAGCCGCGACGCGCAGCACACCACCGGCACCGGCCTCGTCGGATCGCCGCTCTACATGAGCCCGGAGCAGATGAAGGGCAGCGATGTGGATCGACAGAGCGATCTCTGGTCGGTCGCGGTCGTGCTCTACGAGATGCTCGCAGGCGTCACGCCCTACGACGCGCCGGCGCTGCCGCAGCTGTTTCAGACCGTGTCGAACGAGGACGCTCCCGCGATCAGCTCCAAGGCGAAAGAGCTCGCGGTGTTCGACGACTTTTTCCGGCGCGGCCTCGCGCGCGAGAAGGAAAGGCGCTTCGATTCGACGCGCGAGCTCCTCGCGGCGTTCGAAGAAGCGTGCGGCCGCGACGCGACTGCCTTCGAGCCGACGGTGCCGGCCGCGTCGCGGACTTCGGCGCTGGTCGTCAACGCTAGATCCCGCGACTCGTCGGTGACCGAGGCGCTCGCACCGACGGCCGAGGTGCAGGCGCCCCTCACCGCGCAGACCAAGACCTCTCCGAATACGGGGACGCTCGATGCGCTGAGCGAGCTCCCGAGCTCCGACGCGTTGGCCCGTCCGCGAGAAGCGGGCTCTGGAAGGCTAGCTCGCAACATCGTGCTCGGCGTCGCTGCTGCCGGGTTGCTCGCGGGCGGTGCTGTCTATCTCGCCGGCGAGGGTGGAGGCGCTGCGGCGACGGGTACCGGCGTCGGCGCTCGGCCCGAGCCGTCGTCGGCGGGCTCGCCCAATCCTGCCATCGTTACCGAGCCTTCGCCGGGCGGCGTCGCCTCCGCCGCCGTACCCGAGGTTTCGGCCGAGGCTCCGGCGTCTGCGAGCACCGTCGCGAGCGCCACTGCCAGCGCTCCAGCGAGCGCCTCGGCGCGCCCGGCGCCCGTCGCCTCGTCGCCCGGTCGGCCCTCGGGACAGCCTGGCGCGCCGAAGCAGCCCCCTACCGCCCAGACCGGCAATACTTCGACGACCGATCCGATCTGGGGCGTCGAGGTCTCGAGGCCAAGACGGTAGGATGCCGCTCGGCATGGCCGGCGTCTTCAGAAAGCTCTTCACATCGCTCGCGTTCGTGATCGGCGTGCTCTTCGCCGTTCCGGCGTTCGCACAGTCCGAGCTGCCCGGCGATCGCGCGGTCGCGCTCGCGCGAGAAGGTCTCAAGCACTACGAGCAGGGGGCTTGGGCGCAGGCCTTCGAGAAGTTTCAGGCGGCGGACGCCGCGTCGCACTCGCCGGTGTTTCGCCTCTACATGGCGCGCGCGAAACGAAACCTCTCGAAGCTCCTCGAGGCGCGACTGGTGTACCGCGAGCTCATCGCCGAGAAGCTCGCCGATGACGCCAACGCGAGCTGGAAGCAGGCGCAGGTGGACGGCAAAGCCGAGCTCACGGCGCTCGAAGGCTCGATCCCCACGATCGTCGTCAAGGCGTCGGACGCAGGCGAAGGCGCTGCGCTCTCGATCGATGGGAAGCCCGGCTTCCTCGGCCAGCCCGTCGAGCTCGACCCAGGGGAGCACGAGCTCAAGCTCACCGACGGCGCTCGGACCGCTTCGAAGAAGGTTACCGTGCGCGCCGGCGAGCGCGACGTCGCCGTCGAGATGACACTTTCGTCAGGTACAACGGCAGGCCCCGGCCCCGGCCCCGGCCCCGGACCGGGCGGGCCCGGCGATCCTCCGCCTCCGAAGGAAACGCCCGCGACCGAGGGGAGCATCGTCCCCGGCGTCGTGCTGATCGCGATCGGAGGAGCGAGCCTCATCGCGGGCGGCATCCTCGGCGGCGTCGCGCTGGCGATCGACGGCGACATCACGGACAACTGCAACGCGAGCGGTTGCACCGATGGGCGGACCGCCGACGAGCTGAAGAGCGATCAGGATACGTCGCTCGCGTTGGCGCACGCTTCGACGGGCACGCTGATCGGCGGCGGCGTGCTCGCGGCGGTCGGGGTCGTGCTGGTGATCGTGCGACCCGGTGGGACCGACGCCGCGCCCGCGGTAACCGTTGGACCAGCCGGAGCGCGCGCGGTTTGGACCTTCTGACGTCGAGATCCCGAGAGCGGCTCGCCGCAGTCAGCGCCCATCCATCAGGTCGTCGTCGAGACTCTGCACCTCGGCAAGACAACCCCCGGTCTGGAAGTCGCCCGTGCGGAAGCCGACGTACTCGAAGGCGACCGTGGTGCTCTGGCCCATGTCGTCGAACGTGCCCGCGAAAAGGCCGACCCCGACCTGGGGTGCCATGACCGCCATCGGATCGCCGATCGGCGTGTTGGTGTTCGTGTCCGGCACCGGGTCCCAGTTTCCCGCCGGGCGGAAGAAGAACTCGGGCGGCCCGTTGCCCTCGCGACAGATCGCGAGCCCCACGTCATCGACTTGCCCGGCCGTCAACACCACGCCGAGGTGTGCGGCGCCCGTGGTGGCAACCTGCGCCCAAAGCGCACCGAAGCCGGGGTCCTCCACGTCGGTGTCGCCGAGGCAGCCGTACTCGAGCTTGTAGAAGAGCTCAGGCGGTGAAGGTTGTCCGGCATCGATACGCAGGAGCAGGCCGCCTGCTTTGTACGCGGTGTACGGCCCCGGGCAGTTGGAAAGGAGGGGACCGCTCACGCTCAGCTCTGCGACCACCACGAAGTCTCCGGTGATCCGCTTGTACAAGAGCGGACCGTACTCCTTCATGGGATCGACCCACCACCCATTCCCCATGCTGAGATCGGCGTCGGCCGTGATCATCAGCTCGCCATCTTCGACGGCGAGCACGGTCTGTTGTGCCGTCTCGTAGTAGCACCACGCCGGATGCTCACACGGCTCGTCGAAGTAGAAGGTCTGCTGGGTATTGCCGGGAACGACGCAGGTGGCCTCGTCCGTCACGGTGCAGATAGGGCCCCCGGTGCTCGTGCTCGTGCTCGTGCTCGTCGCGCTCGCCTGATCCGTGCTCGCCGTTCCCGAGGCAGCGGTGGGCATGCTCGTACCCGTGCTCGTGCTTGTGCTCGTGCCGCCACCGTCACCGCTCGACCCCGCACCCGATCCGCCCGCGTCCTGCCCCTCGAGAAGCAGATGACACGCGACACCCGAAGTTAGCGCGGCGCCCAGCGCCCCCACACGCAAGAAGCTACGCAACATAGGCGCGTTCAATGTAGCGCCTGGTAGGCGATGCGCGCCACCGGCTTGGTCGTCCAGGCTAGGGCGCGATGCCTCTTCGTTCGAGGTTCTCGCAACCCAGCTTGTCGCCGAGCTTGCAGGCTTTCTTGTAGAGCTCGACCGCGCGCGCTTGATCGGCAGGGCCACCTCTTCCTTGGCCGTGGAGAACGGCGAGGTTGGTGCAAGCGGCTGCCTCGCCCTTCGCGCACCCACGGTCGTAGAGGGTGCGCGCGCGCTTCTCGTCCTTGGCGAGGCCCGCCCCGCCGGACTCGTACAGCATCCCGAGGTTCATGCACGCGAGGCGCTCCTCTGCGTCGCATGCCTTTTGGTAGAGGACGACGGACTTCTTCTCGTCCTTGGCGACGCCGATCCCTTGCCCGTAGAGCGCGCCCAGGTTGGTGCACCCTTGCGCCAGGCCGCCGTCACATGCCCGGACGAAGAGCGCCACCGCATCGGCTGCGGCCCTCGGATCGGGGTTGTGCCCGGTCGGCCGAGCGGGATCCGAAGTGTCGGTCGCCGGACCGATCAGGAGCAGGCCCAGGTTGCTGCACGCCAGGTAGAGCTCGTGCTCGCAGCTGTTCTGGTAGAGCGCCTTGGCCTTCTCGAGATCGCGGGCGACGCCTCGGCCGCTCTCGTAGGAAGAGGCGAGATCGTTGCACGCCTCCCAGTCGTCGCGCTCACAGGCGAGCTTTCCAACCTCCGCCGCGCGCTTCAGATCAGACGGTCCGGCAGCGCCGTCGCGAAGGGCCGATGCGAGGAAGCGGCACCCCATCATCTCGCCGTCTCTACACGCGGCTTCGAAGAGCTCGACCGCTCGAGCGGGATCCTTCGCGACGCCCACGCCTTGGTAGAACATCGCGCCGAGGTTCGCGCAGCCGTGCGGGTCCTCTCGTTCGCAAGCCTCGGTCGCCAGCTCGAACGCGCGCTTGTCGTTCTGCTCGACGCCGCGGCCGCTCTGGTACGCGATCGCAAGGCCGTCACATGCTTCACCGATGCCCTCTTTGCACGCTTCGGCGTAGAGCGCGGCAGACCGGACGAGGTCTTTTTCGACGCCTTTTCCGTGCGCGAGCATCAGCGCCAGGTTCTTGCAGCCCAGGTACTCCTTGGCGTCGCATGCTTGCCGGTACAGCGCGACGGCTCGACCGTAGTCCTTGGTGACACCCTCGCCGGATTCGTAGTGGGTGCCGAGATTGGCGCAGCCGAGACCTTCGCCCGCGTCACACGCGTTCTTGAAGAGCTCGATCGCTCGCGCGACGTCCTTCGGTGCTCCGAGGCCCTCGGCGAGGAGATGACCCAGGCTCACGCAGCCGAAGGCTTGTTTCCCTTTGCATGCGCGCTCGTAGCTCGCGAGCGCGCATGCAAAGTCCGGGGCGACGCCGCGACCCTTCTCGTACACACGACCCAGGTTCCAGCAGCTGAGGAAGTCGTCCTTGTCGCAGGCGCCGCTGAAGAGCTCGATCGCCCGTTTCTCGTCCCGCTTCGTGCCGCACCCGGCAAGATGCATCATGCCTGCAGATCCGCAGGCGTTGGTTTTCCCGTCGTTGCAGGACTTGGTGAAGTCTGCGAGCGCCTTTTCGTACTCGGCTTCGTTCTCGCCGAGCAGCGCGACGCAGACCTCGCGGGCGACGATGCCGGTGAGCGGCCGGGGGCCCGGCGCGCTTGCGTCGCTCGATGAGGCGCTCGCAGCCAACGAAGTCGTGGATGACGTCGCGGTCGGGGTGGCGCTCGCGCTCGCCTCGGGCTTTTCACCGCCGCGACAGCTCCAGGCCGCGACTGCGAGCACGAGGCCTAGACATGCGGCAGGTCCGGTGGACGCCCTCTTGGTACCCATCGCTCGCTTTCCGAAGCCTCCGGCTACTCGAGCCAGGTGGGTGCCTCAAGTCGCACGCAATCGACCATCGGCCGACGGGCGTAGCGCCTCGAGCATCGCCTCGAGGAGCCCGAGATCGCGGAGCTCGTTGCCGCGGAAGACGCAGGTTCGTCCCTCTCCCGGAGGTTGGAACGCCCCCGCTTTCGCCGGCGGAGGGTTGAGCGTCACCCCGAAGTGGATCATTTCACCGTTCACTTCGGGGCCCCGCAGCTTCAAGAGCTTGGTGCGCACGCGTCCGCCCTCTGCGGGGAAGAGCTCGACCTCGTCGCCGTGAATCGTCACCGTCTCGCGACGCGCGGAGCGGAAGGTCACCGGCTCGCCCCGCGCATGGCCCGCGAGAAGCTGTGGCAGCCGATACTCGATCCATGCGCGCTCGGCTGCCGACGCGAACCAGTAGGCGTTCTCGCTCGTTGCTCGCGCGGTGCCGTCCCTGGCGAGGTTGACGCCGCCCACGATGCGAAGGAGCACGCCGTCGCGATCGTTGCGGAACGCGTAAACGAACCGAAGCCGAACGCCCCCTTCGCCGAAGAGGGTGCGCTCGACAAGCAGATGGTCGACGTTCGCGAAGTCGAGCGCCGTGATCTTGGGATTGGCGCCGTGCTCGACCACGGCGATGCCTTTCGATCCGACGAACGTCGTCTTCGGCTTCGGGTGGAACGGTTCCAAGAGCGCAAACGTCAAGACCCCGGCGACGATCCCGACCGCGACCGGCGCCCCGACGAAGTCACTGCTGCCGAACCCGAGAACGAGCGCCGCGAGCAGCGTCCAGGCGATCTGCATCGCGCGTGAGCGCGTGCGTGCAGCGCGAAAGTCCGGCGATGGCCCGGAGGCGGCGATGTCCGCAGCGTAGCTTTTCACCGCGCCGATCGTGTCCGGGGCAGAGACGACAGGAGCGAGCGACGACGGGCCGACCGACCCGTCGTGGAGCTTCAGCTCACCCGCCACGGGCTCGTCACCCGTCGCCCATGAAATCGCGGCGCGTCGCCAGCGACTGCATCGCGATCCCCGCGGCTTCGAGCGCTTCGGCGCCACCTTCGAGGCGGTCGACGATCGCGACGACACCGAGCACGTTCGCTCCGACGGTTCGCAGCTTCTCGACGGCCTTGATGGTCGAGCCGCCGGTGGTGATCACGTCCTCGAGCACGACGACGGCGAGACCCGGGCGCAGCGCCTTGTCACCCTCGACGAGCTTCTTCGATCCGTGATCCTTTACGTCCTTGCGGACGTAGAGCGCGGCGAGCGGACGGCCGCGCTGAAAGCTCACCAGCGAAACGGCGCTCGCGAGCGGGCAGCCGCCGAGCTCGACGCCCGCGACGGCCTCACACGCACCAAACTTCTCGAGCGCGTCGAACATCAGCGACCCGACGAGCGCGTGGCCTTCGGCCGTCAGCACGGTCTGCTTGCAGTCGATGAAGAAGTCGCTCTCCTTGCCGGAGGCGAGCGTCACGCGCTTTCGCTCGAAGGAGCGCTCGCGCAAGAGCTCGACGAGCCTGGCGCGCTCCTTCTCGTCCACCATCGATCAGCCGTTGCGCTTCTTGAGCTGGCCCTTTTGGCCCTTCTTCGGCGCGGGCATCACCGGTGCAGGCGCACTCCGCTTTTGGGAAGGGGGCCGACCCTTGGTCGCCGGCGCGCTCACCACGGGCTCGGCCTTTGCGGCGCGTGCCGTCGCGGGGACGCGGACCGCGGGCGCTGCCTTGGGCGGAGGAGCAGGCTTCGCTGCGCTCGAACGAGCCGGCGCTTGCTGAACGCGCGGACGCGCGACGGCCTTGGGAGCGACCGAGTCGCCCGTGGAGACGTGCCCGCGAAGCAGGCCGCCCGGCCGGATGCCGATCGTCGGCGCGAACAGATCGCCGACGACGCGCGCGCCCTCTTCGAGCACGACGGCCGAAGAGCCGCGCAGCGATCCGGCGACCGCGCCGCGAACCGAGATCGCGTTGGCCGACACGTCACCCTGCGCCTTGATGCGACCGCTGTCGCCGATGCTGACGTTTCCGTCGACGGTGATCGCGCCCTCGATGCGGCCGTCGATCTCGACGTCGCCGTCGCCTCGAATGGCGCCGCGAATGATCGTGCCGCGACCGATCCTGGTAGGGGCTGCCATCTCACACGTCCATGTCGACGTTGCCCTTGAACACGGCACCGTCGGCGATGGTGAAGCGGGACGCCCGGACGTCCCCCACGAGGCGGCCGCCGGTGAGCAGATCGACGCGATCGCTCGCGTTGACGTTGCCGGTGACCGTGCCGGCGACGCTCACGCGCGTGCCGCCGACGTCGGCCTCGACCAGGCCGCCGGCCTCGATCGTGACGGGGCCCTCGGCGTTGAGCTTGCCGCGGACGGTTCCGGCGACGA
>JBGTSH010000384.1:0-9132 GCA_041940405.1 Polyangiaceae bacterium | reverse complement strand
CCGGTAGACGTCCCCGTAGTCGACGACCTCATCCACCACCGTCGCGCCGAGCCTGGTCAGCCTGGCGAGCGTGTCGTCGAGGTCGTCGACCGCGAACATGACGCGCAAGTATCCGAGCGAGTTCACCGGGGCTGTGCGGTGGTCGGACGCGATGGCGGGGGCGTCGAACCGCGAGAGCTCGAGGCGGCTGTGGCCGTCGGGGGTGCGCATCATGGCGACCTCGACGCGCTGGCCGTGAAGCCCGGTGACGCGTCCGGCCCATTCGCCTTCGATGGACATGCGGCCCTCGAGCGTCAGACCGAGCTCGGTGAAGAACTCGATGGCGGCACCGAGGTCTTCCACCACGATGCCGACGTTGTCCATTCGCTTGACTGTCATGATGTCGACGCCGCCCAACCTATCGGCGCCGAGCGGTAGACGCTAGCCTGACTCGATTGTCGCGGCGACCGCGCCGCCTCCCGATCATCCCGAAACTAGCGATCGTGTCCAACGTCGACGACAAGCCCGAGGCTGCCACGACCGAGGCGCCGCAGACCCTGGGGCCGCGCATCGTTCTCGGTGCGTTCATCCTCGCCGGCCTCGGCGCGCTCGGCATCTACCTCACGCTCCGCCCCGACGGCGAGCCCGTCGGCGATGTCGACCTCCTGGACTCCGGTTCCACCGTCGTCATCGATGGCGCGGCTGGCGATGACGTCACCTTCGTGTCCCGCGTCACCACCGGCCTCGGGGCCTATGACGGTTCTTCCTGGAAGAGCCGCTCCAACGATGCGACGCGGGCGATGAAGGACTCGACGCTCACCGTGGTCGTCGTCAGCCCCGACGGCACCGAGCAGACCTCGCGCTGCCCACTCTGGGGCGGCAGCATGTCCAGCGATCGCCCCGACGACCAGCACCTCACCGAGAACGGTGTGATCAACGACTGCACGGTCGAGCTCGGCTCCGCCGGCAAGCACACCGTGCGCGCCAGCGTGCAATGGGACCGCACGCTCGCGGTCGAGGAAGCGAGGTTGACCGTGTACCGGGAGAGCGCCGCGAGATGACACGTGGGGTACGCTAAGGACGCATGCTCGCCGCGCTCTCGATCGCCACGCTGCTCGCCTACACGCTCGTCATGAGCCAACCGCTGTTCTTCGCGTTCGCGCTGGGCCGCGCGTCCCTCGCGCTCTCGGGGCCCGCGTATGCGGAGCTCCGACAGCGCATCAACGGCGCCATCACCAGGCCGCTCGTCATCGTCTACGCGCTCACGTTCCTTGCCTGCCTCGCGGTCGCCGCCGTCGCCGCAAAGGAGGGCGCGACCGCGACCGCGGCAGGCGTGGGCCTCGCCGCACTGACCCTCGTGGTCGACCTCGGGCTCGCCGCGAAGGGCAACGTCCCGCTGAACACGGCGATGAACCATTGGGATCCTGCCGCACTCCCACCTGATTGGGCGGCGAAGCGCGCGGCCTGGCACCGTGTGTTCGCGGTGAGGCAGATCGTGCTCTCTGTCGGCTACCTGGCGTTCGTCACCGGCGCGTTCGGAAGGCTCTGAAGAAGGCCGGTATCCGGGAGACTTCCAAAGCGTTTCAACCGTCCTTGGCGACGGTCACGCCGCCCAGATCCGCGACCCAGCCGTCGACGTCCGGCACCCGCAAGGCGACCTGGTCGGTGGCGTCGCCGGTGCGCCACTCGACAGCGAGCAGCTTGACGCCCTGGGTCTTGCCCAGGAACGAGCGCGGCGTGGTGACGCCGACGATGTCACTGAGCTTCGCGCGGACGTGGTTCGTGGCGACCGCCTGGACGAACACCAGCTCGTCGTCGAACAGCGCCAGATAGCCCGCGCCGCGCAGCTGGACGGGGCCCTTCGAGCGGATGCCGAAGCTCTGGGCGGCGCTCTCGCGGCGCGCGGTCCGGCCGGCCGCGACTTCGGTCAAGGCTTCGCGAGCCGCTGCCAGACCGCCCTGCGCCCAGCGCAGCAGCAGGAAGAGGAGCACGAGCCCGGCGGCGACCGAAAGCGCGACAATCATCCAGGGTGCCATGGTGGTCCGTGGATTGTAGGACAGGTAGAAGGAGCGAGGCGAGCGAAGGCTTGGTCCGCTGCAGGCCTAGCCGATCCGCAAGCGCGCACCGTCGTTGCAATACTTGCCACGCTGATCCCCGCCCCAAACGATCATTTCGCACCCCGCCCACACGGCGACGTGACGCGAGCGGTGAGGAGGCGCATCGAGCAGGGAGATGCGACGCAACACGTTCTGTTCCGGGACGAAAACGCTGCCTTCGAAAACGCCTCCGTAAACGATGACGGACTCACCCGTCCACACCGCTCCATGTGGGCCCGGACTTTCAGAAGCGGAAACACGACCAAGGTCTGCACTCTTGGCGACTTCGACGAGAAGGCCTGCTTCGAGGGAGAAGATCTGAATGCCGCGGTCCCAATGGCAGGTGATCAACCTGTCGCCTGTCCAGAACGCCACGAGCGCGCCGCCGTCGTTGTCGAATGCAAGCGGATGCCATTTGTTCTCGCGAATGTTGTAACGACCAGAACCGAACGTCTCCGGTGACCCGCCCGCGCTGCCGCCTAGAATGAGAAGATCTGATCCCGTAAAGACGGCCGAATGCCCAGCCCGCCCGACAGGCGCGTTCGTCGTGGGCATCTTCCGCCACTTGCCTTGCGAAGGATCGTAGATTGCGCCCGTATTCAAGTAAGCGCGACCCGACCAGCCACCCCAAACGATGATCTCCGAATCGACAAAGGTCGCACTGGCGCATTCCCGAGCACCGAGTGCGCTATTGGCCTCGACCGTGCGCCAGGCGTCCTCGCGCAGCGAGTAGATAGCGCCGTCGTTGCAAAACGTGCTCTTACGGCCCTCGCGTCGTTGCCCACCCCAAACAAAGATGCTGTCACCTGCCTGCGCTGCGGCGAAGTTGAGACGATCGAGCGGCGCACCGGCAGTGGACAATGGCCGCCACCTATCGGCCTCGGGATCGTAGGCGTACATACCTGGCGCAGGCACCGCGCACTCCCCGCCAAGCACAATCATCTCGGCTCCAGACCAAAACCCGAAGGCATCTCGCCGCTGGCTCGGCGCACCTTCGTGGCTTACGGGACGCCACGACATCGACGGATCCGAAAGCACTTCGGGCGGCCTCGGCCTGAGGGCGAGCTCCGCATCGGTGAGCGGGGGCTGCCAGGGCCCGTTCGGAAACGGATTCCAAATCCGTTGCATTTCCCCCACATACAGAACGCCTTCGAGACCGAGCGATCGCGCCTTCTCGCGCGTGGCCAGCGCGTGCTCTCGAAGAGGCACGATCGCCCATAGCTCGCTCAGTCGCGTGCCGTCGGGCAGCCCCTCTCGGCGCCACTTGGCCATTTGGAGCCACATCGCGTCGTCCTCGACGACTACCGCTTTGAGCCCGACATCTGGTCCGCGTACGGACCGATGCAGGTACGTCAGCGGCTCGTGGTGCACTGGATCATGGAGCGCGTAGTACTCGTCGCCCTGTTCGCTGAAGAGGGCTGAGCGTTCCTGATCGAGCGCGATATAAGCGACGCGATCCGACAACGCGCGGGCCGCTAGCACAGCGTCATCATCGCCGAGCTCGGGCGTGAAACGTAACATGGTAACGCTGTGGTGCGCGATACGTTCGACGCCAGCGAGCCCTGGGATCCCGAGCAACCGCGCGGCCTCGGCTTGCAGCTCTTGCTGCGCTTGGTTGGTCGATTGAACGCCGAGATCGAACGCGAGCAGAACGGGACCATCGTTCCACTTCGCACGCGGAGGGAAAACACGCGGATAGGGCTTGTCTGTCTCCACCGTGACGATGGCGCTGACAATGCGCATGCCGGCGTCGTGTAGAACCTTGATCAGGCCGACGATCCCATCGAGGATCCTTTGCTTGCGCACCTGCAGGCGGGAGCCGGTCACGCGGAGCAAAAGCGACGGCATCCCGCTCGGGTCGATCTCGCAGAAATCACCGCCGAATGCCCCGGGACCGCCGTCCGGATCCGTATGAAGCACATGCGGCCGGTCCCAGTGCATACAGCCCTCGACGAGCGAGTCATCTGATGGCATCGGATTCAGAGGCGCTGCCATCTGCCCGAAATGGACAAAGTCCAGCCAGAGGTCGTTTGCGCGTAGACCCCTGAGCACGCCCGCAACGATGTCGCGCCAGCTGTCGCGCCGATACAGAAACTCAATTCTGAGCGTGAGCGTTTTCATGGCCGGGGAGGAGGATAGGCCATCTTCGGGGCTCGAGTGTGGGCACCGTCAGAGGCCACGACGGATCCAGCTCCGCCGAACGCATCGGCATGTAGCGGCGACTGCCAGCCTGAGCGAAGCGCGGTTCCGGAGAATCTGCCGCATCCCGGTCCGACGCGACCGTCCATGTTGCCCTTGTTCATCTTGCCGACGAGGAGACTACCGCCGCCGCCAAGAGAACATTGGGCGCAACGCTCACGATGTCCGTTATCGCGAGATCGGACGCGAGCCCCTCGTTGGACGGTCGCCACGTCGTTCCTCCTGAATCCGAGACATAGACCCCGTGCCATTGCGCCGCGAAGAGCTTGCCATCTACATGTACGATCTGGAACGTATACTGCGTGAGGTCTTTCGGCAGCCCCTTCTGCGCGGCTTCCCAGACCTGGCCATCGCTCGTGCGCACCACCCCTTGCCAGTACAGCATTGCAAAGAGCGAGTTGCCGTCGCTGCCAAGGTTGTGCGGGGTGCTGTCGTCGTAGGTACGCTGCCAGCTCCGTCCAGCATCGCGCGACACCAGCACTCCATCCACGTCGGCTACGTAGAGGTCCCCGTGCAGACCAGCCACACCGTTGATTTGCCCGACCCCAACCAGGTGGTCCCACGACTCCCCATGGTTCCCCGACACGAACAGCCCGCCGTTGGTCCCTGCGAACACCCGCCCCTCGATCTCTGCGAGTCGGCGGACCTCTAGATTCGAGAGCCCCTCATTCGCTGCTCTCCAACTCTTCCCCCCATCGCTCGATGCGACCACCCCACGAGCCCGCATGCCCGCCATTACAACGGAGCTCGTGGTCACCATCGCGTTCACCGCCTCATCGCCACCAACGGCGGGCATGACGAGTTCCCAGGACGCCCCCAGATCGCGCGACGCGTACACTCCATCGCCACTCGTCCCGACAAACACGACGCCGCTGGCAACGGCAAAGTCGTTTACGGTCGCGTCCCCAGGAAGACCATTGTCCGACACTCGCCAACTCCGCCCTCCGTCCGTAGACGCATAGATCCGTCCCCTCTGCGCCATCGCGTCGCTCGGCGACCCGTCAACGGCCACCGAAGCCTGCTCCTCATCGAGCGCGCCATTGCGCTGGCGCTTGCATCCCTCGCACCCCCACGCGCTCGCGCCCATCATGGCCAGGCCTGCCACGAGCAACACCGGCGCCTCCGTCCACATGCTCGATCAGTGCACCATGCCCTCGCCTCGCGCAAGCTTCCAAGGTGCAGAGAATCTCGCGGAGGTTGGCCCAACGTATTCGCGTCGAGCTGTGGACGCCGGAGCGAGCAGACCGCAGGCCCCCCGAGTGGTCGGCACTTGCGGGTCAGAGGGTCATGTGTAAGAGTTCACACATGGCGACGAACCTGGCGATCGATGACCAGCTTCTTCAAGAGGCACTGAAGGTCGGCGGGCACCGCACGAAGAAGGCCACGGTCACCGAGGCGCTCGAGGAGTACATCCGGAGACGACGCCAAGCGAGGGTCGTAGAGCTGTTCGGGACGATCGACTTCGATAAGGTGGCCGGCACGAAGGGCCAGCGTCGTCGACGGTGAACGTTCTGGTAGACGCCACGGTCTGGTCTGCCGCGCTTCGACGGAAGAGCGGGGGGCCCGAGCCGTCCGTTGCAGAGCTGATAGCGCTGATCGCAGAGGGGCGCGTCGTGATGCTCGGCGCGATTCGGCAGGAGATCCTCTCGGGGGTGAAGCTCAAGGAGCAATTCCGCGAGCTGCGGAACAGGCTGCGAGCATTCCAAGATCTTGAGCTCGACACAATCGACTACGAGAATGCGGCGGCTTGCTACAACGAGTGTCGCGGCAAAGGCATCCAAGGAAGCAATGCAGATTTCCTACTGTGCGCCGTGTCGCTGCGGCGAGACCTACCGATCTTTTCGGATGATGGCGACTTCGAGCACTACAACAGAGCGATCGGAGTGAAGCTGCACCGCGCTCGAGCCAGGTGAATGCGAGGGCTTGCCGGGCAAACGCATAGGCGTTCAGGTGCGGGCGCCACATCGAGCGTAGCGAGGGAGGGCGGCTATCCGCTGCAACGTCCACTTGGACGGCGCTGGGCCCTGCCTTGGTGTGTCGTACGAAATCTGTACCCCTGACTGGCGCGTTCGGGTTTGCTGAATCCAAAGTCTGGAAAGCGTCGGACGAGCTCCGCGCGAGCGCCGCTGAGCTGAACCCGGCTCGTTTCGGACCAGACGGTAACAGCGGCCAATCGGAGGCGGGCCCTCACTATGGCCGTGTGGTTTCGTGGGTGGTCCAGCGCGACACAAGTCCAGTCCACGAGGAGACTGTCGCCTTGCCGCCGACTGAATCGGAATCGGTGATGGTTTAAAGCGTAGTGCTTCCAGTCGTACAAGGAGGCCGGGATGTCGGGCATGATGAAGAGGTTCCTGCCTCGGCGGAGGAATAGCTCGTCGACCTCAAACTCAGTGCGTGCCGAAACGCCGGTCAGGTCGCGCCATCCCATCACGCCGGGGCATGCCGTCGGTGCGCGCAGCTGTGGAGCCTCGTGCCGCCAGTTCTTGTGCGCTCTCCCCCGCACATGCACGTAGAGGGAGAGATCTGGCGCGCCTATCTCAACGAACGCCTCGAGCCAGCTCGAGTCCGGATCAGGCTCGTACGTGACGCGTCTATAGCGAATGAAGTGCTTGTGCAAATCGTCGGCCGTCCGTATGAGGCGTTAAGGGTAAGCAGCGAGCACCAGACCGAGCGAAGCGAGGGACGGTGGTCGTCGGCTCCAACGCCCAGTTGACCAGCCTCTGAGTCAGATCTCGAATAGTCGGACATGCCTATATGGCGAAATCAGACCGGAAAGGTCAGACGAGTCGCCGGTGGCGATAACGGCCGATGAGTACACCGCCGCGGTCGCCACGACGAAAGCATCGACCGCATGCGTCGACGCCAGCTTTGCTCGTGCCAGGATCGCGCCCGCGTTCCGAGCAATGCTCTCGGTGAGGTCGGTCTACGACGATGCCGCGCGCCTTGAGCGCATGGTTGATGGCGGCGTCGAACTTCGGGCCCCGGCACACCTCAGCAAGGACGGGCGCAGGAACCCGCACCCGAGCGCGGCGCTCCAGCGCGAACGCGAGAATCGCCCGAGCGCGATTGGCGAGGACACCGCGCTCGGACCAATTTGCGATGGCGTTGAATGCTTCGGAGTCGAGGATCAGCGCTTCGGCCATGCGCGTCTGGCCGCCGCGAGATCCTTCTTGGGAATCGGACCGAGCTCGCGTTCCATCTCGTCCAGGAACGCGCCCAGCTGTTCGCGCTCGAGCTCGTGGGCGACCGCGCGCGCGACGAAACCGGAGACGCCCCGTGCCCCGACCCGCCGTCGAACCTCAGCCGCAAGTTCGCCAGGCAAACTGATTGAAAGCTTTGCTGCGGGTTGACCCATCCCACGAATGCTACTCGAGTAGGAGAGCGCGTCAAGCGGCCCTCCGAACCTTACCCAGGGTCGAGCTGGCTACCGGTCCAAGGCTCGCGCGGCTTCCCCCTGACATCTGCAGCGCGGCGCTCGCAGACGGACGATCGATCCAAGAGATGCCATTCAGGCGGGAGATTCCTGGAGGTATCCGATCTTCTCGCGCAGCGTCTCGAACGATGAAGCAATCTCGATCGCCTCGTCTGCGTCCATCGGGACGAACGGCAACATCACGATATGGTAGGGCGCTCCCTTTCGAAGGTCGAAGGCGAGCAGTTCGCCACCGCCGCTGCTTGCGAACCCGAAGAAGCCTGGAAGGAACTCCTCCACGGAGTACCCGGCGTTAACTTAGAGCGTTCCCGCGTCCCGCCAGTGTCGCCAGTGGGTGTTCGGTTTCCCCGTCGGGCGATACGAGTTGAAGTCTCCTGAGACGAGCGCCTCCGCAAGCTGTCGGAAGGTCTCGCTCTGGCTTGCCCGTTGGCCCCCGGTGACATCCGGGTGCGACCACTCCTCAAGCTGCCCGAGTTTTGTAAGGTCGACCAGTAGGTGCTGTCGGATCTCCCGCTCAGTCGCAAGCACTTCGCGACCGTGCAGGGCCGCGAGCGCTCTACAGAGTTCGAATACCTGAACCCGCGGCGGTTCGGACAGCTCGACACCCAGCCGCGCGTAAGAGTCGCGCTCAGGGACGTTGATCGGCGCGCCTCTTAGGGTGAGCACGCGCACGTCTGGGTCGACGTATTCGTCACACTCTTCATCCTGCCAAGCTTCGGAACCCTCGAGCGGATACGCGAAGGTCATCTGATCGTGAGGGTGTTGGGCCAGATAACGCTCGCGCTGCTCGGCGGAGTAGCTCGGCGTTTCCACACGAGCCTGAAAACGACTCGCAAACTGATAGATCGTGACCTCGGGAAATCCAGCTCGGGGCGAATACCCGAATACCTCGATTGCGATGCTCCAGTCGGTGTACGAACGAAAGGCGGTGAGTCGCGTCGCGGCCGGATAGATGTACCCATTGTCCAACGCCGGAAACGCAAAGGACTCGCAGCATCGATCGAGCACTTCCAGGATCTCTGGCACCGTCCACGTCATCGATGTTCCGTCTGGCCAACGTATTCGCGTTGAGCTGCGGACGCCAGTCAGCGGTAGCAAAGTCGGGGACGCCTCAATATCCACCGGAGTGGTGGGCGGTCAGGAGCCGCCCCCGGGAGGTCGTCCCCGATGAAGAAGAAGCGTACTTATCAGTCGGAGCATGTCGAGCAGGTTCGTCTGCAGGAGGTCCTGCCGAAGTTGGTTGGCGGATGCATCGTCGCGCTGGACGTGGCGAAGTCGAAGTTCGTCGTAGCTCTCGCCACGCTGGCTGGCGATGTCCTGAAACTACTGCGGTTCGAGCACCCTGAGGAGACGCGGACGTTTCTCGCGCTCGTCGAAGAGTTGAGCCGCGCACTCGGGCCGCGAGCGAAGATCCAAGTCGCGATG
>JBGTSH010000383.1:0-9133 GCA_041940405.1 Polyangiaceae bacterium | reverse complement strand
ATCGTCCGAGGACGGCGGGCCGTGACGCCGGAGACGGCCTGGCTCCTCGCCCTCGCGCTCGGGACGACACCGGAGTTCTGGATGAACCTGCAGTCCGCACACGACCTGGCGAAGAGCAAGCCTCGGCGCAAGATCAAGCCCATCCGCGAGGCGGGGTGACCTGAGTCTGGCGCCGTCGGCGGTGCCCGGCGTCAGGTCTCCTTCACCTTGGGGTAGGCGCCGGCGTAGAAGCGGAACTCGCGGCCGTGCGGCGCCTCGGTGTCGTGGTACTTCTCGACGAGCGTCGCGATCGCCTGCATCAGCTCTTCGGCGAAGGCGTTGCGCTCGGCCGCGCTGGCGAAGCGGACGAGGACGTCGAGCGCGACGGTCGGGAGGGTCTTGCCGCTCTCGCGCGCGCCCTTCTCGAGGCGGCCGATGTCGCGGACGGCGCGCAGCGCGAGGCCGAGCTGGTACCAGGCCGAGAAGGCGTCCTGGTCGGTGAGCGGATGGGTGCCGAGCGCGCCGAGGGCTCCGGCCCCGGTCAGCCACGCGGTGCGCACCCCGTCGTCCACGCTGCCCCCGACCGCCATCACCAGCACCACTCCGTGGACCCACCAGCAGGTCCACACGACCGTGGTCCAGCCCACCACGGGAACGCCGATGAGCGGCCCCGACCCTTGCACTCCCAAGACCCGCAAGACCATCGCCGGCAGTCGTCGACGGTCCACCGTCAACAGCACCGCGATGGCCCCGACCGTGGCGGCGAGCGCCAGCCCGCCCACCACGTCGGCGCGAGGCATCCCCGGGATCGACCCCTGCGCCCCGGCGGCCGCCATCGCCAGCCCGCCCAGCCCCACGCCCAGCAGGCTATAGACCAGCACGTTGAGTACCATCGACGAGGCCATCACCGCCGGGGTCAGCGTCAGCTGCTCGGCGCGCGACATCAGGATCGCCGGCATGCCCACCTTGGCCGGCGCGTAGCGTCCGAGCATCGACGCCAAGAGCAGCTCGATGCTGGCCAGCCACGGCAGGGATCGTCCGGCCAGGCGCACGAGCAGTGATCGCCATCCCACCGCCTGACACAGGCTCACGCCCGCCACCGGCAGCACCGAGACGACGAGCCAGCCGCTCGCGAGCCGGACCGGTGGGGCCCGCTGCCACTGTTGGCCCAGATCCCACGCGGTGGAGGCCACGAACGCCAGGACCACCACGAGCAACAGGACCTTGAGGACTACCGCCGCCCGCTTCACCGCTCGGCAAGGCGCTGCTCGGCTCCCGCGCCGGGGACTACGTCACGTTCGCCAAAGGGGGCGCGAGCGAAGAAGCCGAGATCGTCGAGATCGAGTGAGCCTCACGTCCCGCTGCCGTCTTCCCAGCGGCGGTGGACGATCCGCTTCGAGCGCGGCGGCTCTTTGTGCTCGAACGCGACAGCGTGATCGGGCTCGGGCGCCGGCTCGCGCAGGGTGACGAGCTCTTCTGCGGCGGTCGGATGAATCCCGATCGTCGCATCGAACTGCTCTTTGGTCGCGCCGCACTTGAGCGCGACGGCGAAGCCTTGGACGATCTCGCCGGCGTCCGGCGCGACGACGTGCACCCCGACCACGCGACGGGTCGAGGACTCGACGATCAGCTTCATGAACGACTTGGATCCGAAGCCGGTCATCGTCTCTTTCATGGGGGTGAACGTCGACTTGTAGATCTCGACGGCGCCGAGCTCGTCGCGCGCCTCTTCTTCCGTGAGGCCCACCGTGCCGATCGGCGGGCTCGAGAACACCGCCGAGGGCACGTAGTCGTAGTCCTGCTCTCGTTCGGGCCTCTTCCCGAACAGGTTTTGCGCGACCAGCATCCCTTCGGCGAGCGCGACGGGCGTCAGCTGGATGCGGTCGATGACGTCGCCGACCGCGTAGATCGACTTGACCGACGTGCGAAAGCGCCGGTCGACGGAGATCGCACCGCGGTGATCGAGCGTTACGCCGGCGTCCTCGAGGCCGATGCCCTTCGTGTTGGGGACGCGGCCGATCGCCGCGAGCACCGCGTCGACCTCGAGCTTGGATCCGTCATCGAGGACCGCCGAGAGCGCGCCGCCCGCTGTGCGATCGACGCGCGTGAGCGAGCGATGAAACCTGAGATCGATCCCGTGCGCGCGCATCTCCGAAGCGAGGTGCGCGCGCACGTCGCGATCGAAGCCGCGCAGGAAGAGCGCGCCGCGGTGGATCTGGGTCACCTCGGCGCCGTAGCCCTTGAAGATGCCGGCGAACTCGACGGCGATGTAGCCGCCGCCCACGACGAGGATGCGCTTCGGCATGCTCGGCAGCCGAAAGACGTCGTCGGACACCATGACGTGCTCGCCGCCGGGGATCTCCGGCACGGTTGGCCGGCCGCCGACGGCGACGAGGATGTGCTTGGCTCGGACGCGAACCGGATCGCTGCCGGGCGCCGTGATCTCGACCTCGTCCGGCGCGACGAGCTTGCCGTGGCCGCGCCAGATCGCGACGCCCTTGCCGAGCAAGAGGCGCTCGTACACCCCGTTGAGACGCAGGATCTCGCGGTCCTTGTTCTCGATCAGCTTCGCCCAGTCGTGGGTGGGCGGCGGGCTCGACCAGCCGTAGCCCGCTGCTTGCTCCCACTCCGCGGAGAAGTGCGCGCCGTAGACCATCAGCTTCTTCGGAACGCAGCCGACGTTGACGCACGTCCCCCCGAGCGGTCCTGCCTCGCAGACGCCCACCTTGGCGCCGAGGCCGGCGGCGATGCGCGCGGCCCGGACACCGGCCGAGCCTGCGCCGATGACGAAGAAATCGAGCACGCCGTCTTCGCTCTTCATCGGGCGCGAGCGTAGCAACCGAAAGCTGGTGGTAGGGTGCCCATTGTCACTTTGCCCGAAGCCCACTGGCTCTACACGTACGGCCCCTACACCTTCCTCGGCGCATCGGCGATCCTGTCGGCGATCGTGGCGCCGCGGGTGATCCGCAACGTCGGCGCACGGCGGCACGCGAAGCACGCGGCGAGAATGGGCCTGGACCCGGCAGAGCTTCCCGCCTTCAAGCCTTCACCGACGCTCGCTGTGGGCGGCTTGGCCGGGACGCTGGTCGGCTTCTGGGGCATCGGGACGCTGCTCTGCTTTCTGGCTCTCGCCGGGGCGAGGCAGGGTCCGCTCGCGCCGGGCGAGGCGATGCCGGGGGCATCGCTCGACGCGTACGTGATCGCGCACATGGCCCCTCCGCTCTCCAACCGCGTCGCGCTCGTCATGATCCGCCGGTTGGATGCGGGTGCGGACGCGATCCGGTACGAGCCGAGCTCGCCGCTCGAGGCGCGTATGGCTCAGGCGGCCGCGCTCGATCCACATCCTGACGATGCCGTCAGCAGATGGGCGAGGCACCACTTCCGCACGCGCGCGGGCAAGGTAGCGCTCGCGAACCCTTCGGTCACGGCGTGCTCGATCGGGTTCGACGCCTTCGCCGACGCGCTCCGCGAGGGCGCGGCGCTGCAGCTGGCCCAGGCCTGCAGGAACGTGAAGGGCGACACCGGCGCTCGCGCTGCGTTCAAGATCGGCGACTTTCGCAACGCGTCGGGCCCCGAGGCCGAGGCGATCCTGTCGCGGCTGCCGTTCGCCCCGGCGTCGGAGCCGAGCTGCTTCGCAGGCGGCGACGCGATCCCACCCGCCGAACTGCCGCTCTGCCGCCTGCTGCACGCCGAGACGAGGAAGGAGACGCGCGGAGAGATCCTGGGCTCGCTCGAGGTCGGGCCCGCGTACGCGCGCCGCTGGCTGAGCGCGATGCGCATGACGCGCGGCGCGCCGCTCACCGAGAAGGACCGCTTCGCAATCGATGCTGCGCTGCTCGTCTCGTCGCCGCTCGCTGCGATCGCCGACGAGCCGATCGCCATCTATCTGGAGACCTCAGCCGAGCGCCTCGAGAAGCTGGGCGCCTCGGACACAGCGGCGATCGAGTTGACCCTGGCGGCCCATCGCAGCGCGTTCGGCGACCACGCGCCCGCCAAGCAGCGCTGCGAGAAGGCGATCGGCATGGCCTCCGACCTTGCGTGGGAAGAGGGTGAAGCGATTCACAGGACGTGCGCGGCGATCGCGTTCCGCGCCGGCGAAGGGGATGAAGCGCTCGAAGAGATTGATCCGGCTGTCTCGGAGCGCCTCGCGCTCGACGACTTCGTCCAGATGGATGGTCCGGCGCTCGCGCGCGCGCTGTCGTCCCCGGCCGGCCGAGACCTCGTGCGCCGCGGCGCGCTTCAGGTGCTCCTCCGCGGCCGGTCGGGAGACCCCGCGCTCGCCGAGTGGCTCCGAGAAGGCTTCCCCTCGTGCGAGCGGTGCGACTTCTTCGACCAGCTCGAGATGCTCCTCTTGCGGCGCGACGCCGCGGAGCTCTTGGGCGAAGCTGCCGTGCTCGAAGACCTGGGGCCGATCCTCGGCCGGTACCGCGGCGTGTTCGAGAACCGTCCGCTCGCCCTCATCCTTCGTGCCGGCCGAGCAGAGTGACTACGGCGTCGGCACGGTGATCGCCGTCTCGCGCACGATCCAATCGCGCGCGTCCCAACCGCGCTCCTTCGAAAGGTCCAGGGGGTGCGGGCGATAGAGGAGCGTTGCCGTGACGGTGGCCTCGGTACATCCGGGCTCGATCGTGAACGCGTGCGAGGCGACATGAGGCGTCATCGGCGACAGGCGGTTGTCGCGGACCATGTCGACCGCGCGGTGATGGGGAACGCGGCGGCGGCCCGCGGGGTCCACGAGGACCCGTGAGAAGCTCATCCCACTCGCGCCGCCGAGAGCGAGCGACGGATCGCCGTCGACGAAGGCGGCGGGCAAGGGATCCACGAGGACGATCCTGTCGCCTGGCTGCGCGGCGATCGACGCATCGAGCGTCAGCGCAGGACCGACGACCGATACGACGGCGCCTCGGCCGACGGCGGCGTCGATCTCGAATCCCTTCTGGTCGGCGGGCATGTCGGGGTCCGAGAAGAATCCAGGCCCTTCGTAGTCGATGAAGCTACCCGACGCGCGGACGACACGAACGAGCTGACCGGGCTGCGCCTTCGCGGCGCCGGCGGGCCAGGTGACGACGCTTCCGGCGATCGTGGCGTCGCTTCCGATGACGCCGCTCTCGAGCGAGCCGGCGAGATCGTCGAGCGTCGCGCCCGCCGTCTGCGGGAGCTCGACGCCGCAACCCTCGACCCGAAGCACGAGGAGGAGCGCACGCATCGGCTCGCCCGTGGGGAGCGCGTGCCCACAGCCGACGTTCTCGACCGTCGTCGTGACTTCGAGCTGCCCTCCTGCGGGTCCGGCGACGACATCGAGCATCGCGGCGCCGTCGAGGAGCCTGGGCATCCCGTCGACGACCATGAGCGGACCGCGAAAGCTGTGGGATCGAAGGCGGTCCGGACTGCGGCCGAAGCCGAACGTAATCCCGGCGTCCTCTTCGGATGCGACGTCGACCGAGTTGAACATGCCGGACTTCGGCGGCATGTGGCAGCCCTGGCAGGGCGTCGCGGTGAACGGCCCCGCCTGCCACTCCTCGAACGTCGAGTGCGTCGGCAGGCCGTCGGGCCAGCGCGCGGGATCGAGCGAGCTCCCTTCGAGGAGCGCGTCTTGGTTCTGCTGGTGGCATCCGGCGCAGAGCTCCGCCGTCATGAATTTGGGCTGGTAGCTGCCGCCCATGAAGGGGTTCGGTACGTCCGGGTAGGGACCGAACATCGCTTGCCTGGTCATGCCGGTGATCCGGTCGCCGATCTTCTCGCGCGGCCGCTGCATCACCAGCCGCCCACCGCCCCCGGGTGGCAGCGTGAGATCGACGTCGCGCACGTGGTGGCACGCGTCGCAGTGGTTACCGAACTCGAAGCCGACGCCCTCGGCTTCCAAGAGGTCGCGTCCGCCGGCGGGACCATCCATTCCCAGCGCGTGACAGTCGGCGCACGCGCCGAAGCGCGTCGGCTTCTGCGCGGCGGGCAGCAGCGGGTCATCGCACGCGAGCTCGCCTGGCGCCCCGCACCCGTTGAGATCCGGCAGCGCTCCGTCGCCGACGTAACAACGCGGCGCCGACGTCGCCGGCATGCCCGGCACCGTGCCGGCGCGCCACTCGCCGCCGGCGGCGGCACACGCCGAGGCGCTCGTCCACGCCGCCGCCGCGCCCGCGTAGAGATCTTGCACGCGCGGATCGCGCGTCGCCCGAGCATGAGCCGATTGGTTGAACTCCGCCGCGAACGTCGTGTGGCAATGCCCGCAGAACAAGGTCGAGTTGTCGACCATCGGATCGCCGACGCCGGGGTGGCCGAAGTCGTAGCCCTGCGCGTTGTCCGGTGGCTTCACCTCGTACAGGACGAGCGTGACAGGACCGTCAGGAATGCTCGCGAACGGCTCGCCCGCGGTCCGGTAGCCGATCTTGGCGGCCACGATGACGCGCTCGCCAGGGACCTCGTCGGTGACCTCCCAGCTGTAGGCTCCGTCGGGTCCGGTCAACATGCTGCGCGTCCCGCCGCCTTGCATGACGATCGCCTGGTCGACCGGTGCGCCGTCCTGATCCACCACGATCCCGGTCACCGTGAATGACGGCGGAAGCACGCCGCTCGACGTCGACGAGCCCGCCGAGAGCGTCGTGCCTCCGCCCGCGCCGGTCGCACCCGTGGCCGCGCCGGCCGCTCCCGCGCCCGACGGATCCGAGTCGTCTCCGCACGCCGCGGCGATCGCGGCGACTGCCGAGGTCAGGATCAGGAAGAAGCGCGCTCGCCGCGACACAGGACGGAGCGTAGCTCGCCGCGACTCAACGGACCTTCAAAAGGAAGCGAACCTTTGCGAAGCGCGCGACGGCGGCGCCGACGCCTCCGTCGTTCTCGATCGCGTCGAGCACCAGCGTCGCCTCCTTGGCGGTCATCGTCGGGCCCGGCAGGCCCGTTCGCAGCATGGCTCGCTTGACCATCGCCTCGGCGGCGGTCGCGCCCAGTGACTTGGCGAAGAGATCCACGAGCTCCGTTCGAGAGACGCGCCCGGAGTGCTCGGCGTGCTTGTCGGCCCCGCTGTCGGGCTTCGCGTCGCTCGCCGGCGGTCCCGCCGATGCGCCGTTGGTGACCGCGGGCATTTTTCCCGAGACGGTGCGCTGCCGGTGCAGCCGCGTCAGCACGAGCCGCGCCGCGAGCCCGGCCGGGCCGCTCTGCGACTCGATCCGCCGAAGCAGCTCGATGCGCTCGGCGTCGGTGACACTCGGTCCCAAACCCATCGCCTGCGCTTCGCGGCGCACGATCTCCCGGGCGGTGTCATCGCCCAAGGAGCCCGCAAGGAGCTCGATGATCGGATCGAGAGGTTCAGTCGCCATGACGGGGGAACGCGAGCACAACAGTCGTCGTGTTGTGAAAGCCGCTCATGTCCCCCCAGTTCATCGCAATCTCACCGTACGTCTCGAAGCCCGCCAGCGGCGCCCCTCCGAGCTCGGAGGAGACGTTCTTCAGCGCTTCGACGTATCGGTCGCCCAAAATCAGCTTCCTGCAGATGCAGTCGAAGACGAGCGCCCCGGCGATTTCGACGCCGCCGACGTTCGCTCGCGCGGCCTTGGCCGCGCTCACGGCGCTCTCGACCTGCGCCCCGGGGTCGCTCTCCATGATGCGCAGCACCGTTCCTTCGAGGACCGGCGTCGCGAAGAGGATCCCCCCTCCGGGCTTCGGCGCGAGAGGCGCACGCACTTTGTATTCTTTGCCGACCGCGAGCCCCGCCTCGAAGCGGAGCAGGTACGCGCCCGGGCTCGCTTCGGGATCGAGCCCGAGCTCTTTCGCGCGGACCGCCGTCCTCTCGCGCCACACGTCCCAAGCAGGCTTGCCGTCGAGCTCCTCGACGACGCTGCCGGTGGCCTTGGTGACCTTGATCGAATCCGAGAGCGGCGCGTGGCCATGGCAGACGCCGACGCCGAGCTTCTGCTTGGAGAAGATCGAGGCGACGACGATGGCATCCGACGCGGTTCGCGGTCCGAGGCCGACGAAGGTCCTGGTCATCGCCAGATCGTCGCCGGCCGCGCCGCCGACGAGCGGCACGTCGCCGAGCGAGGCCGCGACGAGGAGCGCCGCCTCTTCACCGTGGCCCGCGAGCGCGTCGAGGAGCACGACGTTGGTCCGATGCGGGTAGCCGTCGACGCTGCGAGGCTGGCCCTCGAGCGCGGTCATGACTGCGCGCTCCGGATCGTCAGCTAGCCCGGTGGCCATCCCCGCGGTGACCTTGTAATCGCCGGCGACGGCGAAGATGCTGACGGTCTTGTTACCATCGCCTTCGTGGGTGAACTCGCCCGACGTCGTCGATCCGACCACGGTCGCTGCCGGAAATCGGGTCGACAAAGCCGTGAGGCTCTCGGTCAGGTCTACGGACGGCGACGCGAACGCCGCCACGAATGCCGGCGCCGCACCGAGGCCGCCGGCTAAGCGCTCCAGCTCCGGGTTCCCGACGCTCGTCGAGCGTATGCAGACGGTCTTCGCCATAGTCCGATGAGACCGCTATCTTGCACCTTTATCAAACGCAATGTGACGCAGCGTGACCGATACCTTTCCCGCCAGTTTAGTTTTGGGCCCAACGAACACCGGCAAAACGCATCGAGCGATCGAACGAATGCTCGAACACCCCACCGGCATGATTGGGCTGCCTCTCCGGCTCCTCGCTCGCGAGGTCTATGACCGTGTCACGACCTACGCCGGTGAAGCTCGCGTCGCTTTGGTTACAGGGGAAGAGAAGCGCATACCCGAACGAGCGCGCTACTTCGTGGCGACCGTCGAAGCGATGCCGCTCGACCGGGTCGTCGACTTCGTCGCCATCGACGAGGTGCAGCTCGCTGCTCATCCCGAGCGCGGTCATGTGTTCACCGACCGCGTGCTCTCGGCGCGCGGCCGACAAGAGACGTGGCTCCTGGGCTCTTTGTCGATGCAAGCGGCGCTCGCGCGTCTGATCCCCGAGGCGCACACTTCGCAGCGCCCCCGTCTATCGACGCTCCGACACGCGGGCTCGCAGACGCTGGCGACGTTGCCGCGTCGAAGTGCGGTGGTCGCGTTCTCCTCGAACCGGGTCTACGAGATTGCCGAGCGGCTGCGTGAGAAGCTGCCGAGCTCGCGCGTCACCGTCGAGCTCGCGCCCGTGCTGGACGGTGTCGCCGATCACATGGATCGCTACCCCGACGACCGTGCG
>JBGTSH010000382.1:0-9152 GCA_041940405.1 Polyangiaceae bacterium | reverse complement strand
GCGCGATGCGCGTCCTCGGCCTTTCGCCCAACGTCGCGGTTGGGGTCGGGATCGCGCTCGGCGTCCTCTCGGTCTGGCTCGTGTACGCAGCCGCACGGCGATTGAGCACGGACCCGGGCACCGCGTTCTGGAGCGCCGTCGTCGTCGCCTTCCTTCCATGGAGCGCGAGGCTCGGCGCCTCGGCGCTGCCCGAGCTGCCGGTTGCGGCGGCCTCGCTATACGCGCTCTCGACGCTGCTCCCCGGTACCTCGGGCTCGGCGCGGCTCGGCGGCGCGGTGCTGCTTCTCCTCGCGTGCCTCTCTCGCTACGAGCCCTGGTTCCTCGCGGGAGGCTTCGCGCTCGTGTGCCTCTGGGACGCGATCCGAGAGCGCGATCGACCGGTATCCAATGTCCTCTCGACGGTCATCGCCGCCGCCGGCCCCGCGGCATGGTCCTGGTGGAACCACCACGCACACGGATCGCCGACGCACTATCTCGATCGCGTCGCCGCCTACAAACAAGCCGTCGATCAAGGCGCGATCTTCGAGCGCGTCACCAGCTACTTCCTCGCCGTCTTTCGCGCCGAGCCCGAGCTCGTCGCCGCGTTCTTGTTCGCTCTCTTCGTCGCGCGAGCGTCCATCTTCGCGACCTTTCGCGATCGATGGGCGAGGCCCGCGGGGCTCCTCGCCGTGCTCCTCATCACGCTCACCGCTTCGAGCATCAAGGGCGGCGCACCGACGCATCATCCCGAGCGAGCCCTCCTCACGCTGCACCTCTTTCTCGCCGTCGCAACGGTGCACGCGCTTCGAAGGGCCACTCAGGACGACAAGCTCGGCGTGCGGCTAGCCGTCCTTGTGACCTTGGTGATCGGCAGCGGCGCCGCCGTACTGCGCGGGACCTTGCTCTTCAAAGAGTCGGTCGCAGCCAGACGAGCAGAGCTTGCGGTCGGCCGTGAGGTGGCTGCGCAGGTCCCGGCGGGAGAGAAGGTGTTTCTCGAGGTCGTCGACTTCGGGTACTTCGCGGTGCTGGCGGGGTCGGAGCGGCCTTGGGATTTCGTGCTCTCGGGGAAGGTCGATCCGGCGAAGGGTGGGGTGGCGCTCGGGCGTGAAGAAGCGCTGCGCCGCGCGCGTGAGTTGGGCGCTTCGCATGCGGTCGTCTTCGACGCGGGGAGTCGCTACTCGCTCATCGCCATCGAGCGATAGGTGGAGCGATCACGCCCACCAGCTCGCGACGTCGAGTGGTACGTCCGCGAACGGCGGTATTCGCGCCTCGCGGTCATCGCCGTAGACGCCGATCTCGACCCAGAGACCTTCTTGGAGACGGTAGGCCGCCACGGTGCGCGCCTCGAGATCGATGACCCAGTGATGCTCGACGCCGACCTTGGCGTAGTACGGCTTCTTCACGAGTAAGTCGTGACGCCGCGTCGTAGGCGACAGGACTTCGCAGACCCAATCCGGCACCACCATGATCGACGTGTCGGACGGGAGCTCGGGCATCCGCTCCCTCCGCCATCCAGCCAGATCCGGGGCGATCTCGGGAGTGTTCGGGAGCTCGATGCCGGGCTCGACGAGTATCCACCACCCGCCGGGACCGCCCCGTCGCCGATCGAACGGGCCGCTCAGATCGCTGCCGATGACGGTGGTCATGTGCTGATGTCGACCGCGAGGCCGCGTCATCGTGTAGAGCACGCCCTCGATGATCTCCCCCTTGATGTTCGAAGGCAGAGCGTCCAGGTCCGCCTTCGTCGGGAGCTTCTTCGCGGGATCCATGACGACAGCTTAGCAGGGGCTCCCGGCAGCAGCCCTCCGGGGCTTATTGGACGCAGTCGGCTCGTCGAAGCACGATCGCTCCGGAGCTCTCCTCGAACGCTACCAAGAACGATGTCCCTTCGTCCGATGCCGCCAGATCGGGCGTGCCCATGGGGGCTCCTGCCCCATCGTTCTGCGCCGTGACGATCGTGAAGTCCACCTCGACGTGAACGCTGAGCGAGCCGCCCGGGATCGCGTCGTTCGGGATGAGCTCCGCTATCGCCCACGTGTTCTTCACGCCGACGAGCGCGTGACGCGCGAATGCTGTGTATTCGTCGCCCACGACGTGGCTCACCGCCGCAAAGTCGATGGTCGCGTCATCGAGCACCGGAGCGACCTTGAGCTCCGTCGAGCCCACGTCGCGGAAGGCGAGCCAAGCGCCGTCGGGCCGCGAGCCGAGCAGCACCTCAGCCATCGGCGCCATCGAGGCGGAAGAGTAGGTCTCACCCACCGCCGCCCCTTCGGTGATTCGGCTCACGTGGAGGAACGTCGCCGGCCCGACGACCTCGGTGCAGAAGAACGGATCCGAGTCTTGTCCCCCGGCCGCGACGAACCATCCGCCCGAGCTCGCCCGGATCACGCTCGTCGGAACGCGATTCACCGCGCAGATCGCGAGGCCCAGGTCGGTGATGGCAGGGTTCGGTGTGAAATCCGCGACGTGCTGCAGCGTGAGCTCGGCGCCGCGCGCCGTCGCCAGCTGTCTCCCGAGCAGGAACGAGCCCAGCGGTGAGCGGCTCGCAAACATGGTCGCCGCCGGAATCGAAGGCCACTCGATCAAGGTGGAGCCGTTCTGTCCCGGCGGCGATTGCGCCAGCACCGCGTCGCCACCCAGCCCGCTGAGCGAGAAGGCAACCATGCCGGGCTCACCTTCGGTCGCAGCGAACCGCCGAGGAGCCGGAAGGTGTGCGTCCACAGGACCGATCGCGGGAGGCCAGGATCCAAACGGATCCGTCAGCGCGAAGGATGCGACGACCGTGCTTTCGCCGGTGCCGCCCTCGAACACGACCGCCCACTCCCTGGCCGTCGTTCGAACAAGCCGCGGTGCGCGTGCGCCGCCGCCGAAAGGGACGACGATTGGGTCGCCGGTCCATGCGAGCTGAGGACAAACCAGATCCTCCCCGCCCCCCGTACCGCTCGACGACGTCGTGTTGCCCGAGCTCGTCGACGGCCCCGCATCGGAGCCGCCGCCCGCCCCACCATCACCGGGAAGAACCTCGACCGTGCTGCACGCCGCCACGAGCGCTGCCGCACAGGGGAGCCATGCGGCTCGGAAGGTAAGCATGGATCTGCTTTCGATCTGGCCACCTGGAGCGTCAAGCCGGCCCACGCGAGAGCGGCCCCGCGGCTGCTAAGCTCGCGCGTTCCATGACCGCAGCCTTCGTTCATCCCACGGCCGTCGTCGAGGATGGCGCCTCGATCGGTGAGGGCACTCGCGTCTGGCACTTCGTCCACGTCCAGTCGGGAGCGCGCATCGGCGAGCGATGCACGCTCGGCAAAGGCGTCTTCGTCGGCAAAGCCGCCCGCATCGGCGACCGCGTCAAAGTCCAGAACGGCGTCTCGGTCTACGACGGCGTCGAGATCGAGGACGACGTCTTCGTCGGTCCGCACGCCGTCTTCACCAACGTCAAAGAGCCGCGTGCGTTCATCGACCGCAAGCACGAGATCGAAAAGACGATGGTCGAGCGCGGCGCAACGATTGGTGCCGGCGCCGTGATCGTTTGCGGGCATCGAATCGGTGCGTACTCGTTCGTCGGAGCAGGGGCGGTCGTTACAAGAGATGTCCCGCCGCATGCCCTCGTCGTAGGGAACCCGGCGCGGCGCATCGGTTGGGTCTCCAGGGTCGGGCGGCGGCTCCCCGAAGGCCGCGTCGTCGCATGCCCCGAGGCCGGCGAGCGTTACGTGACCGATGCGACATCCTGCCGGCCGCTCGCCCAGGGTGAGGAGCCGCCACGAGAGCGCAGCCGCATGGCGGACCTCGCGGCGCTTCATCAGCCGCTCTATCCCGAGCTCCGCGCAGCGTTCGACCGCGTCGTCAAGAGCGGACGCTTCATCCTCGGCGAAGAGGTCGCCAAGCTCGAGGCCGAGCTCGCCGAGCGGATCGGCATCAAGCACGCCATCGGCGTCTCCAGCGGAACCGACGCGCTGCTCGTTGCGCTCATGGCGCTCGGCATCGGTCCCGGCGACGAGGTCGTCACGACGCCGCTCTCGTTCTTCGCCACCGCGGGCTCCATCGCGCGCCTCGGCGCCACCCCGGTGTTCGCCGACGTCGAGGACGAGAGCATGAACCTCGATCCCGCCGCCGTGCGCGCCGCGATCACGCCGCGGACCAAGGCGATTTTGCCGGTGCACTTGTTTGGTCGGCCGTTCTCCTTGGAGCTCGTCGACTTGGCTGCATCGCTAGGCATTCCGCTGATCGAGGATGCCGCGCAGGCGTTCGGCGCCACGACTTCTCGCCGTGCCGTCGGAGCGCTCGGCACGCTTGGATGCTTCTCCTTCTTTCCGACCAAGAACCTCGGTGCGCTCGGAGACGCGGGGCTCGTGACGACGAACGACGATCAGCTCGCCGAGCGCGTGCGGTTGCTACGCGTGCAGGGGGCCCGGCCGAAGTACCACCACCTCATGGTCGGCGGGAACTTCAGGCTCGACGAGCTGCAGGCCGCGTTCTTGAGGGTGAAGCTGCCGTACCTTGACCGGTGGAACGCCGAGCGGAGAGAAGCGGCGCGGGCTTGGGAGCGGCGCTTCGCGGATGACGATGGTGTCAGGACACCGGGGATCGTCGAGGGGCACGTCTATCACCAGTACGTGGTGAGGACGGCGGAGCGTGGGAGGCTGAGGGAGCGGATGGAAGCGGAGGGGATCGAGACGGAGATTTACTATCCGGTGCCGCTTCATCGGATGGCCTGCTGGGAGGGCGTGGCGGGGGTTGGCGCGGAGGAGGGGGCGTTTCCGGTGGCGGAGAGGGCTTGTCGGGAGGCGTTGGCGTTGGCGCTTCGACCTCAGAGCTCGGTCGGGCGCCCCGCGTGACCAGGACCGGCGATAGCTCGAGGAGGCCTTCTCGGCCCGTCGACCTTGATGGACAAGGTTGGTCATCTATGCTGACCGACATGGGACGCGCCAAGAAGCAGGTGAACATCGCCGAGGCGAAGGCCACACTGTCCGAGTTGGTTCGTCGGGCTTCGATGGGGGAAGAGATCCTCATCGCCAAGGACAACCACCCGGTCGCCAAGCTGGTCCCGATCCGTCCGCTTACCGGCAAACGCCGGCCCGGCTCCGGCAAAGGGCAGGTGCTCTTCATCGCGGCGGACTTCGACCTCACCCCGGACGTGTTCGCGGACTATCTCCCTTGAGGCCGCTCCTCGACACCCACACGCTTTTGTTCTGAGCTGGCGATCAAGATCAGCGTCGGAAAGCTGAAGCTGGCGAGCCCGGTGGGCACCCCGCTGAAGCACGGACGCAACACCCGGCTCCCTGGCGGCGGCGAACGGACGCAAGAAGATCGGCTCGGGGGGGGCCGGTCGTGAACATGGGGCCGCTCTCGCGCAACGAAGGTTCGTGTACCAGTGCTCTACACGGCCGCTGGCGGCCCGCTCGGGAGAACCATGGTGAACCATCCTCACGTGCGTCTTTTGCTGGTGTGCGCCAGCGTCTTCGCAGTCGCCGCCTGCGGGGATAGCGACGCCGGGGGCGACACAGCCGCATCGTCCTCCGTCGGCTCCTCATCGACCTCCGGCGCCGGTGGGGGTGCGTCGATGACGTCGGGCTCATCATCCGGCGCGGGTGGCGACGCGACCGGCGGCGGTGGCGGTACCGTGAACGACGAGCTCGCCTGTCGAAAAGGGTGGTGTTGGGTCACGCCATTTCCGGACGGGGGTAACCTTGATTTCGTGGAGGGCGTCGACGACGACGCCTGGATCTGGGGCTCGGGGGGCGCGCTCTTTCATTGGGACGGCGCGACCTTCGTGCGTCACGAGCCGGCTGACATGGTGGCCGCCTACATCGAGTCCCCGCGGGACGGCGACCACTTGTTCCGATTGGACGGCGAGATCTGGATCAGGTCGAACGAGGGCAGCTGGAAGTATGACGGGGCGCAGTGGTCGCACAATCAACTGAGCTGCTCTGGCGGTTGCTGGCTCCTCGATGACGGGATCATCGTCCTCGGGGGCGCTGGCGTCTCGATCTTCGATGGTACTGACGTCCAACCTCTTCCCGAAGGGCCCGCAGACTTCCCAGCCGTCGTCTGGGGAGCGTCCGCTACCGACCTCAACGTCATGTACTCCAACGGTGGAGTCGCCCACTTTGACGGCGCGTTCTGGACGGTCGTAGCGTCCGGTCCTGGCGTGAGCATCAACGGCTTCCGGTTGCTCCGCGACGGCTCGGTCACGGCGCGGGAAAACACCGGAGGCGTCTCCAACGAGATCTTCGTCTTCGACGGAAGCGCGTGGCTTCCCCCGATCTCGATCCCGAACAGCTCCTGGGTCACGGCTGGCATGGGGGCCGACGATTTCTACATCTACACCTTCGCCACACGTCAGCGCTTGCATTGGGACGGCGTCTCGCTGACTGACACGAGGGCGACACCCGACCGTGTTCACGACGTACTCGTCCTCTCCGACGGCCGCTTGCTCGAGGTCGGTCAGGCGGGCTTGATCCGCTTCTTCGACGGCGTCGCCGAAACTTACCTGAGTGAGGGCCCGCGGTTCGGCCCTATCTACAAACCGCTGTGGTTCGGCGATCCTAGGGATCTCTTCTTCGGAGATGGGGAGCTCTGGGTGACGTCGTTCGACGAACGAACGCAGGAGAGCGGCGTGCGCCGCTACGACGGCACGACATGGTCCTACTTGCCCCTCGCCGATGGAGTCGAAGGCATGATCGAGATCCGCGGCGTGTGGGGCACCGCCCCGAACGACATGTGGTTCGTCGGCTGGCGCTTCGAGGACTATGACGGGCTCAGCGACTACTTCTCGCACCACATCTTCCATTACGACGGAAGCACAGTGACGGCGCAGGAAGTCGCGTCGTACACAACCGAGCACCTCGTCGGAATCTGGGGAACCGCTGCCGACAACATCTGGGCGTGGGGCGCCTACGTCTCGTACCACTACGACGGCAGCAGCTGGACCAGCCAAGGCCTGGGCTCGCCCGTGGGGTACTTCGGGACCGGTCCGAACGACATCTGGCGGTCCAACACCGACCAAGATGTCGTCGAGCATTTCGACGGAACCTCATGGACCACCATCCCGTTTCTCGGTGGCGGATACGGCGCCTATGTTAGGCCGATTGGCCCGAGCGAGGCTTGGCTCCTCCGTTTTCGGACCGACCTCTACCACTCCGACGGCATGACCGCGGGGTTCGCGACGTCCGGCGATCTCGGCTACATCATCGACAACGGCGCAGAGAAGTACCTCTGGGGCTACGGCGAAGGGACGCACGGTAGCGTGACGACCTTTGCGACCACCCCGACCACCGGCACGGCTGAGCCAGCGTTCTTCGCGCCCTACGCCGACGCGCGCGACGCTCAGGGGAACCTCTACGTGCGCGCCGCCAACGGCGTGCTGCGAAAGCAGCGCTGAAACGGCAATCGCGTCTTCGTCTTTACTTAGAACGACACGAATCCTGTCTCCGGACTAAGTCCGGCACTTCGGAGGCCCCATGCGCTGCGTTGCGACTCTCTCGGCGGTCGTAGCTGTTCCCCTACTCTTTGGCTTGACATTCGGCTGTGTCGGTCCGCAGGACGACATCTTCGCCGACGACGACGAAGCCCTTCAGGGAGGCGATGGAGAGAACGCGCCTGACGATGAGCTCGCGTTCCCGCCCGATTTGCCTCTCGCACTGCTGGGCGGGTGCACGATCAACCCGGCGAACTTCCCCTTCCATTTCCCCGGGATCTACGGGACGGGCGGACAAATTGTCTTCGACTCCAATTGTGACGTCTACACGGTTCAACCCGGCCCACTCGCTTACCTTCAGCGAATTCACCAGACGACGGGGAAACTGACGAACATGGTGGTTGGTATTGGTCCAGGCAATTTGAGCGGCCTGGCATTTAGGCCCAGTGACGGCCTCTTTTACGCCAGCAATTCGTTGGGCCAGGTCTACTCCGCTTCGACCACGACCGGCGTCAGCACGCTCATCTACGATCACCCCCAGGCCATCCGCAATCTCGACATTGCCCCGCCGGGATTCGGGACTTTTGGCGGTCAGATCCTGGCGACGACCGCCGACGGCCAGCTCCTAGCCATTGAACCATCCGGCCCCACGATAACCGTCGTAGCCGCTGCGCCCGGGGGCCAGCTGACCGGCCTCGCGCAAGGCGATGACGGAACAGTCTATGTCGTACGACAGCAACATCCCTACTACTCACTCAACTCGGTCGCGCCCACAGGCGAGCTCACGCTGCGCTTCAACCTCCCCGGGCCAGCCCCTGCTCTGGTTATCGACGACGCCGGCAACCGCTACATCCTCGCCCAGCCGAGCTGGAATCAAATCCTCGGCGTTGACAAGACCACCGGACACTTCGAGAACCTGGGGATATACCGATTGGGCGATGGCATGCTCTTCGACGGCAGCCACCTGCTCTTCACCATCGGCGGTATCGAATTCAATCAGACGAAAACGCTCGAGGTCCTCGACCTAAGCCCCGGCTAGGCAGGCTCAAGGTTCGCAGCACACCGTCCGCGGCCCTGACGGCTGGACGCTGCCTGTCGGCTCTCCGCCTTCGGGCTGACAGTCGCCTACGGTCGTCGTCAGCGTGAGGATCATCGAAGCGTTGACGACGTCGAGGCCGGTGGGCGTGCAGATGCCGTTATGCGGATTCATGAAAGAGACTCCCGTGCAGTCGGGCTCTGCGTAATACACGGTGGAGAGGCCCTCACAGCTCGCTGGTGGCGTCGTGCACCCGCACGGGCTGCAGCCACGGCCGTCTTCGAGCCCATCGAATACGACCGTGCGCCCGGGGAAGTCCGACGGACAAGCGACATCCCCTGTCTTCCACACACAGATTGACAGAGATTCTGCGATGCAAGCGCCGTTGGCACACGGGAGCGGCGCTTCAGGCTCGCAGATCCGTGCGGCGCCCGCCGTCGTCGGTCCAGCAACCGTCGCCTCACCTCCCGCCGGCGGGCAGCTTGCCGACGCGACAGGAATGGGCAGCGCCAGAAAGCCATCCATGTCGGTGGACGAAAATTGCGTGCACGCGTCAGGCACAGCTCGAAAAGTGGCGTTCTTCTCGACACTGCAATCGTTGGCTCCGAAGAGCTCCACCATGGCAGGAGCACACGTCACGGTGGGAGCGCCACACGCGCAGGGGGCGCATGTCGCCGCGGGCGCTTCGATCGGACCCGCTTCTCCGAGCAGCAGCTCCGTCGA
>JBGTSH010000381.1:0-9201 GCA_041940405.1 Polyangiaceae bacterium | reverse complement strand
CAACCCCCCTCACTGCGTGAGGGGGGAGCACGGCTCTCCTCGCTCCTTGCCCTCTCCCCCCTCGCGTGCGAGGGGGGCCGGGGGGGTGAATCCACAGGGACGGAGCTTTGCGGCGGCGGAGCGGCGAGGGTCTAGGCATGTTGCTCGAGATCAACCCGCGGCATCCCGAGCCACGGAAGATCGGTCAGGCGCTCGCCGTCCTCGAGAAGGGCGGCCTCATCGCGTACCCGACCGACACCGTCTACGGCCTCGGCTGCGACCTGATGAACAAGCAGGCGATCGAGCGCCTGTACGTCGTCAAGGGCATGCAGAAGAACAAGAGCCTCGCGTTCATCTGCCACGATCTCTCGGATATCGCGAAGTACGCCGTCGTCGACAACTGGGCGTACCGCATCCTCAAGCATCACCTCCCGGGACCGTACACGTTCATCCTGCCGGCCACGCGAGAGGTGCCGAAGATGGTCCTCTCGAAGCAGAAGACCGTGGGCATCCGCGTCCCCGATCATCCGGTCGTGACGACCCTCACGCGAGAGCTCGGGCGTCCGATCATTTCGAGCACTGCGGCCCCGCCCGGCGAAGACGCGATGATCGATCCTTCCGAGATCGACGACCGCTTCAAGCTCGACCTCGTCCTCGACGGCGGCGTGTGCGGCATCAACCCGACGACGGTGGTCGACCTGTCCGAGGGGCAGGTTCAGATCGTTCGCGAAGGCGCCGGGCCCATCGACGACCTGGTCGCGTGATACGTTCCGCCGCTCCGTTTCTGCGCTAGAGCTTCGCCCGTGATCGACGAGTACGACTACGTGGTCGTCGGCGGCGGATCGTCGGGATGTGTGGCCGCCGCGACGCTCGCAGAATCCGGCGCTCGCGTGCTCGTGCTCGAGCAGGGCGACCGAGCCGAGGAGAACCCCGAGACGCTTCGCGCCGACGGCTACAAGGACGCGTTCGTCAACGACCGGCTCATGATCGAGCGCTTCAGCCTGCCGCAGCCGGGATGCGGAAGCCGGAAGATCTTTCTCGGCTCCGGCCGCGGCGCCGGCGGCAGCGGCGCCATCAACGCGATGGTCTACACGCGCGGCTCGCGCGAAGACTTCGACGCCTGGGGCGAAGGTTGGCGCTGGGACGACGTCGTCTCCGACTTCGAGGCCGTCGAGAAGAAGCTCGATCCGCGCCGCCGTGAGCCGACGTCCTTTACCGAGGCTTGCATCCGTGCGGCCGAGAGCACCGGCTTCCGCCGCAAGGCGGACCTCAACGACGGCGATCTGTCGCGCGTGCTCGGGTACGAGTGGATGAACTATCGCGGCAGCGAGCGGCGCAACTCGTACGTCGCGTTCGTCAAGGACGCGCCGCGCCCCAACCTGGAGCTTCGCACAGGCGCGCGCGTCCGGCGTGTGCTCTTCGACCGCGGGCGCGCAGCGTACGCCGTCGAATACGATCACGACGGCGTACGGCGCACGTCGAAGGCCAAGGTCGAGGTCGTCCTCGCGGCCGGCACGCTCGAGACCCCGCGCATCCTGCAGCTCTCCGGCGTCGGTCCCGGTGCGCTCCTCGCCGAGCACGGGCTCGAGGTCGTCCACGATCTCCGCGGCGTCGGATCGAACCTGCACGACCACCCGAACGTGACGCTCTTCTTCCGTGCGTCGCGCGAGATCGACTGCTTCTATCCTCAGCTCTACGGCTTCTTGCGCCTTCGTGAGGCGCCCGGCGAGCCCGACGCATGCCTGGTCTTCTACCCCGCTCGCTCGAGCCTCAAAGAGGGCATGATGCGCATGCTGCCGGCGATGGCGCTCCCCGAGGCGCTCCACCACGAACGGGGGCCGTTTGCCGGGCGCGCTCCTCGCGCGATGCGGTCGGCGATCTCGACGCTCTTCGATCGGCCGATCGTCGAGCGCTTCGTGCGGAACGTCTGGGGCATCGTCGTCATCCTCGGCAAGCCCAAGAGCCGCGGCACGCTCCGGATCCGATCGCCGCACCCGCTCGACGCTGCGGCCATCGATCCGGCCTACTTCGCCGAGCCCGAGGACTTCGACGTCATGCTGAAGGGCGTCGCGGCGGCTCGTCGCATCGCCCGGACCGACGCAGCACGCGAGCTCGGTGCGCGCGAGCTCCTCCCCGGCCCGATGGGGGCGACCGAGGGCGGCGTGGCGTCGTTCGTTCGCAACAACTCGATGACCACCTACCACTACGCCGGAACGTGCGCCCTCGGCGAAGGTCCGGACAGCGTGGTCGACCGCCGACTGCGGGTGCACGGCCTCGACCGACTGCGAATAGCTGACGCATCTGTCATGCCCGTCGCGCCGGTGGCGGCGCTCAACGCGCCGAGCATGATGATCGGGCGTCGCGCGGCACGCGTCGCTCTCGAGGACGCGCGTTGAGGATCGCGATTCTCGAGCTCCCGGCTCGCTTCGGCGAGCCGGACGCCGCGCTCGAGGAGGCTCGCTCGCTGCTCGCCGAGGGCCCTTGCGACCTGGCGCTCTTGCCGGAGTGCGCGCTCACCGGATACGTCTCCGAAGACGGGGATTTCGATCTGACGCCGTTCGCCGAGCCCGAGGCGGCGAGCCGGCAGATCGAGTCGCTCCGCGGGCTCGCCGCCGGCGCCGGCTGCGCGGTTGCCGGACCGTTCGTCGAGGCCGAGGCGGGCCGCGCCTACAACGGGCTGGTCGTCGTCGGCGCCGACGGGCGCATCCTCTCCCGCTACAGGAAGAGGCACCCGTGGTACCCGGAGACCTGGGCCTCGCCGGGGAGCGAGCCTCACCCTACGTTTTCGTTCGGCGGGCTGACGTGCACGATCGCCATCTGCTTCGACATTCACTTCCTCGAGAGCGAGGCAGAGAAGCAGCTCGAGAGCGCGGACATCTTGCTCTTCCCGAGCGCCTGGGTCGACGACGGGCCCGGCGACGGGCGCGCCCCTCTCCTCGACCGGATCGCACGGCGCTTCGACGTGACGATCGTGAACGCCAACTGGGGCGCCGGCCGGCCTGCCGTTCGCGGTCAGGGACGCTCTCGCGTCGTCTTGCCCTCGGGGGACGCCTCCTCGCTCCTCGATCTCTGGGGAAGGCTCGACGTCGAGGTCAGTTCAGCGCCGTCGTCTCCGGATCCAGCGACTCAGACGAAGCGCCGGGCTTGATCGGCGGGGCCTTCTTCTTCGGCGCCGCCGGTTCCGTGGGCTTTTCCTTCAGCTTGTCGGCGATCGCGCTCGCGTCACTCAGCTGCATCGACATGCCGGTGCGGATCTCTTCGAGCATCGATTTCAGCTCGGACCGCTCGACGCCGGGCATCGCGTGGTTCTCGATGAAGTCGGTGGATTGCTTGAGGTCTTGCGTGGCCATCTCGAGGAAGGCCCGGTCGAGGCTCTCCGGGGTCTCCTTGCGAAGCGACTCGACGTCCTGCTTCGCCGCCAGGAGCACGACGTCGGAGCGCTCCGACGGCTGAGGCAGGATCCCGAGCTTGAGCTCGAGCGCCCGCTGCTTCCGCTTCGCCTCCTCGTTCTTCTCGAGGATGGCGTTGGCGAACGACTTGATCTCCTTGTTCCTGGTCCTGGACGCCGCAATCTTCGCTTGTTCGACCTGCTTGAGACGCATGGTATCGAGAACCGCGAGCACCTGCTCGTCCGTCAGCTTCAACGTCGCGTCGGTCCGCGCATCGTAGGTGGGTTCGGCCTCGGTCGCCTCCTCGGCCGGCGGGACGACCGCCGAGGCCGGCGCGACGCCCTGGCCGTAGCCGATGCGGGGGCCTGCGTTCATGAAGGCCGACTCTTCGCCGGCCGGCGCTGCACCCCAGCTGACCTGCGGAGACGCGGCGTTTCCGCTGCCGTCTTTGTCGCAGCCGGACGCTGCGGCGAAGATCCCGATGACGACGATGAGGGGTGAGCTTCCGCGACGCATGGCGCTCCTCCGGGTTCGGTGGTTACCGAGTGCTCAACTCTGCAAGGCGCGGACCCCCCAGCAATTGTTTTCCTCCTGCCGGGACCCCAGGCAAAATGTGACGCTTCCGTGCCCCCGCCCAAGATCCTCATCGTCGACGACGACCCGGATGTGCGTCGCGTTTTCGCCACGGTGCTGCGGGCGTCCTACGAAGTCGACGAAGCAGGAGGCGGGGCCGCGGCGCTCGAGAAGCTCGCTGCGACGACCTACCAGCTGTTGCTGCTCGATCTCCACATGCCGGAGGTCGACGGCTACGCGGTCCTGCAAGTGCTGTCGGAGCGCGTGGCGAGAAATCACGACATTCCTGTCATCGTCGTGACCGCCGACGGCACGGACGAGGCGCGGACGCGCGCCCGGCGCAGCAGGAGCGTCTACTTTCTGTCGAAGCCGGTGCCCATCCGCGTCCTCGCCGATCTCGTCCGGTCGACGCTCGACCGCGCGGCCGCGAGCCGAAAGTCGCGGCCGCCCCGGCCCTGACGCTCATGCGGCAGGCTTGAGCACCACCTTCACGCAGTCCTCTTGCTTGCGATTGAAGATCTCGTACGCGTGAGGCGCCTCTTCGAGCGGCAGGGTGTGGGTGATGATGTCGTCCGCCCGCACCTTCCCGGTGCGGATCCAGTCCATCAGCTCGTCGATATAGTCGTGCACGAGCGCTTGTCCCATCGCGAGCCGCACGCCCTTGTCGAACATCTGCCCGAGCGGGAAGTTGTCGTAGGACATGCCGTAGACGCCGACGATCGAGATCATGCCTCCGCGCCGGACGGCTTTGACGGCCGTTCGTAGCGCGTCGATCGAGCCCATCTGCGCGTGAGCGATGTTGGCGACCTTGTCGAGCATGCCTCGGTGCGCCTCCATCCCCACGGCGTCGACGACGACGTCGGCGCCGTGCCCTTCGGTCGCCGCGCGGACCGCTTCGACGACGTCATCCTTGCCCTCGAGCAACGTCTCGACGCCGGCCACGCGCTCCGCCGTCTGGAGGCGGTAGGCCTCGCGGTCGACCGCGATGACTCTCTCGGCGCCCTTCAGCCACGCGCACTTCATCGCCATCAGACCGACGGGACCGGCGCCGAGCACGAGCACCGTCTCTCCGCCCTTCAGGCGCGCCCACTCGATCGCCGAAAAGCCCGTCGGAAGGATGTCGCTCAGAAACAGAGCCTGCTCGTCCGAGAGCTCGCTGTCGACGATGCGCGGCCCGACGTCGGCGAAGGGCACGCGAACCAGCTCGGCTTGCCCGCCGCTGTAGCCGCCATAGAGCTCGGTGTACCCGAAGAGGCCGCCGCCCTTTTGCTTGAAGAGGCCGCCCTCGGGTCCGTAGTTGTCGTTCGAGGTCTCGCAATGCACGGGCAGCGCGTGCGAGCAGAACCAACAGCGGCCGCACGCGATGGGGAAGGGGACGACGACGCGGTCACCCTTCTTGAGCTTCTTCACCCCGGGACCGACCTCTTCGACGATTCCCATGAACTCGTGCCCCAGCACCAGCGGGCGCGGCTGCGGGATGAGACCGTTGTAGATGTGGAGGTCGGATCCACAGATCGCCGTGGACGTCACTCGGATGATGGCGTCCGTGGGATCGACGATCGTCGGATCGGGGACGTCATCGACGGAGACATGCTTCGGACGATGGTAGACGACGGCTCGCATGGCTCTTCGCGCTGCAGCTTTCGCGCCCACCGTGATCGGATCAGCGCGCGCCGAGCATCCACGCGACGCCCAGCACGAGCAGCGCGAGGCTAGCGGCCACACCCGTGGCGACGCCGAGCGTCTTGGATCGATCGGGCTTGTCGCCCAGCGCGGCGAGGAGGTGGTCGGCATCCAGAGGTGCCTCTGGGTCGGCGAAATTGGCCACCCACGGCGTCTCGGTGTCGGCTTCATCGTCGCAGAGCTCGTCCTCCAGGGGCGCGAGGTGCCGCCACGGCTCGCCCAGCTCGTCGACGATCCGCACCAAGCTCCAGCCTTCTTTCCGTCGGCGCGCGACCTCGCCTGCGCTGGTGCCGAGGTGCTCGGCGAGCAGCCCGTCACGGAAGCGCGCGATGGCGCTCGACATCTCTGGGTCGTCGCCGGAGATGACGGTTATGTCACATTCGGTGTCGAGCATCAGAGAGCGCCGGCTGAGGTTCGCCGAGCCGACGCGCGCGGTGGCGTCGTCCGCGACCAGCACCTTGGCGTGGACGTACACCTCCTCCCCGCCCGAGCTCGGGTACACGCACCGGAGGCGTTCGCAATGCTTTGCACGCTTCAGCCTGGCGAGGATGCGCCCTCGGAGCGCGCCCATGCTTCGCTTCTCGAGCCAACCCGCGCACGAGCGGGGTAACACGACGATGACCTCGGGGCCGTCGTCCTCGTCGAGCCGCCGCGCGAGCGCGTCGCCTATCGCCTCCGAGGACAGATACTGGTTCTCGATGTAGAGCGACCGTTTTGCGGAGGCGATCTCGCCGAGGAGGGTCGCCTCCACCTCGCGAAGCGGCGGTTGAACTTCCGACTCGCCCTGGGTTCGAGAGATCTCCACCATCGCGTTCTTCGCGTGGGGCATCAGCCGCCTGGGCCAGGGGTCGCCGGCGATCGATCGCGGCACCTCGCGCACGGCCTCGCCGGTCGCTCGCCACCACCGCTCTCTGGCGATCTCGGCGAGGGCGTACGCCGCTTCGCCTTCTACGACGATCTGGATGTCGTGAAAGGGCCGGTAGGGCTCGCCGTCGGGATCGACGCGGTCGGGATCGTCGGGTAGATGCCGGCGCGTATCCCAGCGCCGCACCGTCAGATCCAGCCCGCCCGAATAGGCTACGCGATCGTCGACCACCACGATCTTCTGGTGATGTGCGGCGCCCACCGGGTGCGTGGCGTCGGCTTCGAAGAGCACGCGGCGGTGCGTTCTCCATCCAAGGTGGACCTTGGGGAACATCTGACGCTCCAGCGCAAAGAGCGTGGAGTAGTCCCAGCCGAGGATTCGGATCCGCAGGTCGCGCGTCGCGCGCGCCTTTCGGTTCAGGAGGTCGCGCAACGTGATCATGCGCCCCGGCGCGCGCGGGTCGGGCAACAGCGTTCGGGCGTCCACGTCCCATCCGAGGATGAAGACGCTCCTCGCTGCGCGTTCGATGCTCTCGGCGACCGCCGCGAAGTAGCCCGCGGCGTCGACGAGGAAAGCGAGGCGGTTGGCGCGGTAGGTCGGGGTGCTCAAACGCCTGCTCGTGCCCTGGGCCGGCCCCTCCGCTTGGCCTGACCGTTCGTCGTCTTGTCGCGCGCGATGCTACCGATGGCGCGCGCCAGATCATGCTCGAGGCTCTCGCGATAGTCCTCGGACTCGGCTTGCTCGAAGCGCTCTTCCATCTCTTCGCCCAGCGCTTCGAGCCGCTCTTCATCCATCTCGTTGTCGACGCGAGGCAGAAGGCTCTCCTCCTCCTCTTCGATGTGGTCGAGGACGAGCGCCCGAAGAACGGCGATCTTGGCTTCGAACTCGTCTTTGCCGATCGCTTCTCTCGCGACATACAGGCAGAAGTCGATGACGCCGTGCTCGACCAATGCCTCGGTCAGCTCTTGGCTCTCACCGAGCTCCTTCTCGCACGCAGGATAGAAAATCTCGCGTTCGATGGCGGCGTGGGCGACGAGCATCGAAGCGAGCTCGTCGAACAGCCCCCTTTCTCCTGCTGAGCCCCGCTTCTGGAGCTTCTCGAACAGATCGATGATGTCCTGGTGTTGGCTCTTCAGGAGCTCAGTCGCCTTCATTCCGCTCCCTCCGGCTTCGCCGTCGGTCGGCGCCTACCTCGGTCTCGCTGCTCGCACGCTCGCACCTCGCCCTTCGGTTTCATCTGACCCTTGCCTCCACGAACTCCAGCTCGTCTCGCAAGATGTCGGCCAATGTAGTCCCCGCGCAATCGTGTGATTTTCACGGCTGAGGGGGCGCAATCCGCACGTGCCAACGGCCACGATTGTGGCGATGCACGTCAGGCCGCGGTGCGCCGGCTCAGCGTCGCAAGCTCGGTCACGAGGAGCGCAGGCTCGACAGGTTTGGCGAGGTGCCGCTGAAACCCGGACAAGAGGGCGCGCGAGCGGTCAGCCGCGGAGCCGTAGGCAGTGAGCGCGATGGCGGGAGTCTGGCCGCCTCGCTCGGCGGGGAGCTCGCGGACCCTGCGGAGAAACATGTAGCCGTCGACGCCCGGCATGCCGATATCGGACACGATCACGTGGGGCCGTTTTTCCACGACTGCGCGGAGGGCGTCCTCGGCGGTGTCGGTCTCCATCACGTACGCACCCTTGGCTCGCAGCACCTCGGTGATGAGCTCGCGCGCGTCGTTGTCGTCATCGAGCACCAGCACGAACAGCCCGTTGAGCGACGGTGGCATGAGGCGCGGCATCGATGCCGGAGCCGGGGGCACCGGTGACTCGCGCTTGAACGCGGGCGCCTCGGCGCGCCGTCCGCCACGCGGAAGCTCGACCTTGAACATCGCGCCGGAGCCTTCGCCGTCGCTTTCGGCCTCGATGCGACCGCCGTGCGCTTCGACGAGGTGCCGGACGATCGAAAGCCCGAGCCCCAGCCCGCCGTGCCGCCGCGTCGTTCGTGCGTCCTCTTGGCTGAACGCGTCGAACACGTGAGGCAGAAACTCGGGGCCGATGCCTTTGCCCTGATCCTTGACCTCGATCCGCACACGCTCGCCGTCCAGTCGGACGGTCAGATCGACCGACCCTCCGCGGGGGCTGAACTTGACCGCATTCGCGAGGAGGTTCCAGATGACTTGCTGCAGCCGCTCGGGATCGCCCTCTACCGGGATTGCCTCGGCGTCGTACTGCGCGAGAAGATCGATCTCCTTCGCAGCGGCCGCGGGCCGGACGACCTCGAGCGCGGCCTCTGCGATCTCGACGAGATCGCAGCTCCCGATGCGGAGCCGCAGCTTGCCGGTGAAGACGGCGGTCGCATCGAGCAGATCCGAGATGAGCTGCGACTGCAGGACGGCGTTGCGCTCGATCGTCTCGAGCGCCTTCTCTGCCTTCGCCTCGCTCAAATGATCGGTTCGGAGCATGCGCGCCCACCCGAGGATCGAGTTCATCGGGCTTCGCAGCTCGTGGGAGACCACGGCGAGGAACTCGTCCTTTGCGCGGTTCGCGGCCTCGACGCGGCGTCGCTCCTCTTGCGCGAGCTCGAACAGGCGGGCGTTGTCGACGGCCATCGCGACCCGCGTCGCGCGCACGCACGGGGTGGCCCTCGGTCGCGCGTCGACGCGGCGACGCAACCCGGCGAACACCGGGCCCGGCTGGCTCAGCCTCGTCCGGCACGACCAGCCCGACG
>JBGTSH010000380.1:0-9269 GCA_041940405.1 Polyangiaceae bacterium | reverse complement strand
CGACGATCGGGCGCGAAAGATGGTGGCGCAGATGGACGCCGAGGGGTTCGGCCACTGCTCGAATCACAACGAGTGCGAAGCCGCGTGCCCCAAAGAAATCAGCGTAGAGTTCATCGCCAGGATGAACCGTGACTTTTTGCGCGCCTCGCTCGCCGCCCGGGCAGAGGTGCCCGCGCGCTCGCCCGAATGAGGGTCCCCCGCCCCAGGGCGTGACATCCGTCCTGCTGGGCCGAGCCTGGATCGCGAAGTATCCTACCGGCGGTGCGGATTTCGTCCTCTATCGTCCTCGTTGCGCTCGTCGGCGGTTGCTCTGGCCCGGAACCGGTCGTCCCGGACGGCGACGGCACCGAGCCGACCCCCACCGCGGCCGAAACCTCGTCCGCTCCCGTGGCCAACGCCAGCCAGCCGGCGTCGGCGCCGCCGGGCGAGCTCGACATCGACCCGTCGAGCTTCGACTTCTCCAAGAACCCGGAGCTGACCGACCGCATCGCCGAGTCACCGCATGCGTACTTCCGCTTCGTCGGGCATCGCTTCTCCGCCGCGGTCTGTAAGCGCCTCGCACAGAAGGGCGACGGCGGTCCGCGCGTCCGCCTGCACGGCGATCCGCACGTCGAGCAGTACGCAGTGACCGACCTCGGACGCTGGATGAGCGACTACGACGACGCAGCGGTGGGTCCGGCCGCGGTCGATCTGATCCGCATGGGAACGAGCACGATCCTCGCGGCGCGCCAGCACAAGCTCTCGGCCGAGGAGACCGAGAAGCTCCTCGCCGAGCTCTTCCGCGGCTACGGCGACGGCCTGAAGAACGGCCTCTTGCCCAAGACGCCGCCGCCGTTCGCCGCGGCGCTCAACGCGAAGTTCGCCAAGGACCGGAGAGGGTTCCTCGAATACGCCGAGAAGAGCACGCTCGTCCCGACGGAAGACGAAGACAAGCTCGCGCGCGCGAAGCTCGACGAGTACGTCGGGACCCTCAAGCCCAAGCCCAAGAACGGCTTCTTCACCGTGAAGAAGGTCGGCAGGCTCAAGCTCGGCATCGGCAGCGCGCTCTCCAAGAAGTTTCTGATCCGGCTTGAGGGGCCCGGCGCATCGCCTGACGATGATGTCATCATCGAGATCAAAGAGGTCGCCGATCTCTCGCCGGTGCCATGCGTGAGCGGCGTACCCGGAGGCGCTGCCGCCGCCCGCGCCGCCGAGCAGAAGCTCGCCCCCACGGGAAGAAACCTCCTCGCGCCGGTCCTCCTCTCGGACGGGAAGTTCTGGGTGAACGAGTGGCTCTCGAACTACCAAGAGGCCCGGATCAAGAAGCTGGCGGCAGCGGACCTCTCGCCCCTCGTCTACGAGGCCGGTCTCATCCTGGGCCTCGAGCACATCAAAGCGCCGCCCACGGGCCAGGCGCCGAAGGGCGAGACGCTCGCGCCGAAGGCGGGCGAAGTCGTCGAGATGCAGAAGATGATGCGTGAGCTCGCCGACGCTGCGACGAGCGGGTGGGAACGCTTCAAGAAGGAAGTCGCGACGGGGTCCAAGTGACCGCCGCCGAGCCGGCCCCGTCCTCGAGGGCGAAGCCCAAGCCGAAGGGCAAGGCGAAGGCGGAGTCGATCCGGGTGCGCCGGCTCCACCGCCGCGATCTGAACAGGACGTGGGAGTTCTTGAAGCTCGTCTTCCGGGGCGTAAACAAGAACACCGTCGAGTACCAGCGGCCGCGGACCAAGGCCCGCTTCATGGAGGTCTACGACATGGAGGGGACCGACCAGCTCCTCTTCGAAGTCGGAAAGCAGATCGTGGGCTACGCCGAGTGCTCGTACACCACGGGCGGCTCGGACAACTGGATGAACCCGCGCTACTTCGACAAGCGCGGGATGCGACCGCTGTACGTCGACGAGATCGCGGTCCACCCCCTCTATCAGTCGCGTGGGGTCGGCAGCTTCATGCTCGAGCAGCTCCAGCACCTCGCACGCACGCGTGGCTGCACGCACCTCGTCCTCGAGGTAGCACAGAACAACAAGCAGGCGCTCACCTGGTACCACAAGCGAAAGTTCTACCGCCTCGACGCCGCCATCTTCCTCGCGCAGCGCGTGCCGATGGAGCCGGAGCTCTTGCCCGAGCGCGTGCTGAAGCCGAAGCTCGTCGAGGCAGGGCTCGCAGACGCGGCCACGAACGGTGCGACGGCAGCGCCTAGGCGGGCCCGACGAGCTCGCGCGCCTGCCCCACCAGCCGACTCACTTCCCGGTGAATCCGATCCGACACCATCGTCGGGTCCTGGCTCTTCTCGAAGGACATAGGCTCGCCCACCGCGAGCCCGACCCGCGTCGTCGGTGCGCCGGTCACGCGGCGCATGTGCTCGAGGAAGCTCTCTTCGTCGAAGCTGGCGCCGGTGCCCGCGTAGGCGACGCCGACCGGGACGATCTCGCAGCCTGTGCGCCGCGCGACCGCGAAAGCCCCCGGCTTGAAGGGACGAACCTCGTCGCCGGCGAAGGTCGTCCCCTCGGGAAAGATGATCACCCCGCGACCGGCCGAGACGACTTCGATCATCTTGTGAACGACGGCGGCGGCGCTTCTCTTGCTGTCGCGATCGACGAAGAGGATGCCCGCGCGTCGCGCGATCGTGCCGATGACCGGCCAACCTGCGAGATCGGCGCGGCTCACGTGCTTTCCCTCGAGGTGCGCCATCGTGACGAGGATGTCGAGGCCGCTCCGGTGGTTCGAGACGAAGACGCGACCGACGCCGTCCTTGCCGTGCCCGGGCACGAAGCCCTCGGGCCCGATACCGCTCGTCACCACCTCGATGCCAAAGAGCTTCGACATTCGACGCCCGAAGCGGAGCATCGTCGCGGCGATGACACGCTCCTCATCCGGGACGTGGCGCGTCCGCATCAACACCTCGTGCCGCGCCAAGGTGCCGAAGATGTAGGCGGCGAACGCGGCGGAGCGCGAGCCGAAGCGGATATCTGACAGGAGGCTCACGGCATCAGTCGGCGAGGAGCCGCGCGAGGATTTCGTTTACGAGCGCAGGGTCGGCGCTGCCTTTGGTGGCTTTCATCACCTGCCCGACGAAATACCCCAAGAGCGCCGTCTTGCCTGCTTTGTATTGCGCGAGCTGCTTCGGGCTCTGGGCGATCACGTCACGAACGACAGCCTCGATGGCTGCCGTATCGCCTACGACTGCGATTCCCTCGGCCGCCACCAGCTCGCGCGGGGAGCGATCGGTGCGCGCGACCTTTCCGTAGACGTCCTTCGCCTGCTTGCCGCTGATCTTTCCTTCGGCGACGAGCTCGAGGATCTCGACCAGCTGATCGGCCGTGATCGGCACGGCGGCATCGAGGCCCGTGGTGGTGACGTCGCGGAGGACTTCGGCTTGAAAGAAGTTTGCCACCCTGACCGGGTCCACTGCGCCCGTCCGCAGTGCGCGCGCGATCGCTGCATCGAAGGCGCTCGAGATCGCGGGATGTCCGGTGAGGACCTGCGCCGCGGCTTCGGAGATCCCGAGCCCTACGTAGCGGGCGCGCTTCGCCTCGGGCAGCTCGGGCAAGCGCTCGCGTAGAGCGGCCACGATCGCGTCGTCGAGGACGAGCGGGGGCAGATCGGGATCGGGAAAGTACCGGTAGCCGGCGTCGCCTTCCTTGTCGCGAAGCGGATAGGTCTCGCGCTTCTCCGGCGTGTAGCCGCGCGTCTGTTGCCGGAGGGATTGCCCGCTCTCCAAGAGGGCGATCTGCCGCCTTGCCTCGACGGTGATCGCTTCGGATACGAACTTGAAGGAGTTGATGTTCTTGAGCTCGGTTCGAACGCCCAGCTCGGTCGTGCCGCGCTTGCGCACCGAGACGTTGGCGTCGCAGCGAAAGCTGCCTTGCTCGAGGTTTCCGTCGCAGACGCCGAGGGCCATCAGCACCTCTCGGAGACGCTTGAGGTACTCGCTCGCCTCGTCTCCGCTGCGAAGGTCGGGCTCGCCCACGATCTCGACGAGCGGCGTCCCGGCTCGGTTCAGATCGACGATCGACTCGCCCGAGTCGGCGTGGATGTTCTTGCCGGCGTCTTCTTCGAAATGGATCCGCCGAATCCTGGCGACCTTCTTTCCGCCGGCGGTGTCGATCTCGAGCTTGCCATCATGACAGAACGGTACTTCGTACTGGCTGATCTGGTAGCCCTTCGGCAGGTCCGGGTAAAAGTAGTTCTTCCGGGCGAAGATGCTCGTCTGCTCGAGCGTGCACCCGAGGGCGAGGGCGGCCATCACGCCCATGCGAATCGCCGCGCCGTTCGGCACGGGAAGCGCGCCCGGAAGGCCCAAGCACACCGGGCAGGTGTGGGTGTTCGGCGGGTCGCCGAACTCCACGCTGCACCCGCAGAAGAGCTTCGTGCGGGTGAGGAGCTGCGCGTGCACCTCGAGCCCGATCACCGGCTCCCAATCGCCGAACGCGCTTTCGCTGCTCGTCACGTCAGTTGAACAGATCGGTGTTGACGAAGTCGGGCCGGATGAACGACCAGAAGTCCACGGCGAGCTTGGACTCGACGTATCGATAGGGGAGCCAGGCGTAGCCCTTGTCGCCCCAAGCCACACCCCACGAGTTACGGACCAGGATCGCGCCCTGGTCGCCGCCGATCATGCGCTCGTCGTCGTAGCCGATCGCGAGCATCGCGTGACCGCCGACGAGGCCTTCGCCCGGCTCGGGGATCGTGATGTCGGCGCCTTCGCCGATCTGCGGGAACGAGGTGTAGATGCTGAGACCGAACACGGCGGGTAGGCGCGCCGCGAGACAGCGCCGAACGTTGAGCAGGACGTCTTTACCGCTGAGCTTCGGGTCGTCCAGGCGGAAGTAGCGAATCGTTCGCGACGAATCGCCGAACGCGTAGCAGAAGGCGGGCGGCGCATCGGCCTGACGGGCGGGGTCGTACGGATAGAGGCTCTCGTCGGGCAGGCCGAACACGCGCAGCGCGCGGAGCGTGGTCCTGAGGTCGGCGCCGAGATCGCCGGCGAGGCCCAGGAGGTCGCGCGTGCACCGGTACAGAAACAGCTCGGAGAGGTCTTCGTGGCGGCCGAAGGCGCGCCGTTCGAAGTACTCGACGAGGGCTGTCGCGCTGAACGCGGTCGCTGCGGCGAGCGTGCCCTGATCGCGGACGCGCGTGCACCACTTTCGAAGATCCACGCTCGCCGGCAAGACGGCGCCGGGCCCGGTCGCCGCCTTGTAGGGCGTCGAGATGCGCAGGATCCCCTGTACGTCGTGCGATTCGAAGGTCAGATCGCGGAAGTCGGGCGGGTCGCGCCGCCAACCGAGGCCATGAGCGCTCATTGGCGCGATGCTACCCAAGTCGCGCCCCCTGCACAGCGCCGTCTCGTTATGCTGCGGCCACCATGACGTACGGCCCGCTCCTGGAAGAAGACCAAGCCGGCGTAGACGACATCCTCTCCACGGCGTTCGCGGTTCCGAAGGATCGCATCCTCACGTGGCTCGAAGTGGCAGGCCGCGAGAACGTCCGGGTACTTCGCGACGGAGAGAACGCCGCCGCGTGCCTCATCGTCGTGCCGATGGGGCACTTCTGGCTCGGCCGATCCGTACCCACGATCGGGATCGCCGGCGTCGGCGTGGCGCTCGATCAGCGCAGCAAGGGCTTCGCAAAGAGGCTCATGGTCGAGACGCTCCAGGAAATCGCACAGCAGAAGGTCGCGCTCTCGACGCTGTATCCGGCGACGCAGACGCTCTATCGCTCCGTAGGCTACGAGCGCGCCGGCAAGACCCTCGAGGTGAAGATCCCCAGCGTGTGGCTCGATCCCGGGACCGAGCGCGAGCGCGCGATCGAGATCAAGCGCCTCGGCGAGGCAGAGAACGAAGCTACGACCGCGCTCTACGCCGAGCTCGCGAGGGAGCAGCACGGCTACTTGGATCGCGGGCCGTACATGTGGAGCCGGGTTCGGAAGGCGCACGACGTCGCGACCCAGGGGATCGGCTTTTATGCCGGCGATCGGCTCGAGGGTTACGTCTACTTCCGCGCCAAGCCGAACACCGAGGGGCAGGGGCCGTTCCACGACCTCTTCTTGACCGACGCCGTGTGCGCCACGCCGCGCGCGACCCGCGCGATGTTCCGGTATCTCTACGACCAGCGAAGCCTCGTCGGAGAGGTAGCCTTCAGGACCGGCCCCGAGATCCCGACGCTCTCGATCCTTCCCGAGAACCGCTACGACCAGTTCACCGTCCTCGACTGGATGGTGCGCATCACCAACGTCGAGGCGGCGCTCGCAGGCCGCGGTTACCCGCTGGGGATCAAGAGCACGCTCGAGATCGCGATTGGCGATCCGCTCATCGAAGCGAACGCGGGCCGGTGGATCGTTCACGTGGAGGACGGCAAGGCGCAGGTCGCTCGCGGAGGGAACGGCGCGATCGCGATCGACGTCCGCGCGCTCGCCCCGCTCTACACCGGCTACCTGTCCGCGACGTCGATGCGCCGGCTGGGTTGGCTGGAGACCAACGACGCCGAGACGCAAGCGCTGGAAGAGATCTTCCGCAGCCCGATGCCGGGCATGTGCGAAATGTTCTGACGGTGCTGTCAGATCAAAGCGTTCTTCCAGAGCAGCCCCTCGCTGAAGTCGGCCCAATCAGCGATGTCGCCCTCGACCGCGAGATCCTTGCGAGGCGGCGACGGAGAACCCGAGTCTCGGCAAGGCGCTGGGCATCGTATACCGCTTTTCCACGGCCCTAGTACGCGCCCAGGACGGCCAGAAATCCGATTCGCCGCGTCGAAGCGTATCCGCCAGAATTCACGCGTCATGGACGACAAGTCGGACGAGGTGCCCAGCACGGCCGAGGCGCTCAGGACATGGGCCCAGGTCGGCTCATCCATCGGCTTCGGGTTTGGAGCGGCGCTCGCGCTTCGGCCGTGGTCGCCCGAGCGGGCGCATGAGATCGAGCGAGCGACGTGCAGGCGCGTGCTCGAGGCGGCAAACGTTACGCTTCGCATCGACGACCGAACGGGCCTTCGCCCCGAAGACGACAGGCCGCGCCTGTTCGTGCACCTCGATCAGCAGACCCTCCTCGCGATCGCGCTGTATCCGCTCATCTTCCGGCGGCAGTTCTCGCTCATCGTCAACATCGAGTTCGCTCTCCTGCCGATCATCGGCTGGCTCACCGTTGCCGACGGTGCTGTCATCTTGGTGCGCCAGTGGCCGGCGCAGGCGCGTGCAGGAATGAAGAAGGCGGTGCGGCGGATGCGAGAGGGGGAGTCTTTCGGGATCTCGATCGAGGGCCGGCGTTCGATCGATGGAGGGCTGTCGCCGTACAAGAAGGGGCCGATCCTGCTGGCGATAGAGGCGCAGTGCGACATCGTCCCGTTCATGACCCACGGCGAGTGGTCGCTGTGGCCTCGCGGACAGTGGAAGGTGAGACCCGGCACCGTGGACGCCGTGCTCTACCCGCCCATCTCGACGCGGGGCTTGACGATCGACGATCGTGACGACGTCATCGCGAGGCTCCGCGATCTGGCCGTCCGCGAGCGGGCGCTGCGTCAGCTTGCAGCTTCGAGCGACCCCTCGACGACGACGCCGTCGCGATAGGTGATCCACGTTCCCGTATGTGCGGGAACCCGGGAGCCGGGGAGGATGATTCCGACAAGATTCAGCGGATCCACGGCAGCGATGCGGACCAGCTCCTCGGTTCGCGGTGACTTGCGAATGCGGCGGAGCGCGTCGACCGCCTCGGGGAGCGCGAACTGCTCGCCGATGAACCCGGAGACGAAGCGGCCGCCTCGCACGAGCCCTTTGGCTTCGCGACGCCGAAGCGCGCGCGCAACGTCGCGCCACGGAACCGCCGAGCTCTCGCGCGCGACGAGATCGCGGAAGACGACGCCATAGCGTGCAAGCCATTGCCCCGCGACCCGATCCGCCAGCGTCTCGGCGTCGAGCGGCTCGCCCTCGGCCCGCTCGAGCAGCGCGAATCGTCCGGCAGGCACGCGGGCCCGCCCGTGCGCGAGGAGATCGCGGAGCGGTTGGAAGCCGTCCGAGGTTGCGTGGCCGCGACCGATCAGATCCCACAGCGCGTCCTTGACCTCGAGCGCCGGGAGCTTCGTGCGCGTGACCAAGTCGTGGAAGAACAGCGCGCCCCGCCGCTCGAGCAGCGAGAGCGTCGTCTTGGCTGCATCGAGCGTCGGCGCCTCGGGGTCGACGCCGCCGCGGGTGGCGGACAGGAGCCAGTCGAGCTCCGCACGCATCGCGAGCGCGATGGGCGTCGCCTTGGAGGGCGAGGCGAGGGAAAAAGCGGCGGTTTGACGCGGCGACAGCCGGGCCCACGAGACCTCACCGCTGAGACAGAGCTCGTCGAGCCACTCGGAGCGATAGCCCGCGACGCGCGCAGGAAGAATGTCGCCCTCCCAGGCCGACGCGGCGATCTCGAAGCCTTGAAGCATGCCGATCGCGTCGCGCAAACCGGCGCGTCCGGACGCGCGCGCGCTCTTGGTGAGGTGGTGGCGCTCGAGCAAGAAGCGCATCAAGTCCTGCGCGCTGACGGGCTCGATCTCGCTGCGGAGACGATCGAGCGTGAGCCGGTGGATCCGTGCGAGGAGCCGGCGATCGCAGAGCTCGCCTTCTCCCCCGGCGACCGAGCGCGGGGTGAACCGACCGCGCAGAACGAAGCCCTCGGCCTCGAGGCGTGCGGCGGCGATCGCCACCGACGAGGCCGGAACGCCGATTCGTGCAGCAAACGACGCCTCTACGAAGGGGCCCGCGATCTCGGCGTAGCCGCGGAGCGCGGCGTGGACCGCGTCGCCGTGCGCGTCGCTGTCGTCGTCGCCGTAGAGCGCCTCGATGCGCGCGAGGTTCTCGGTGGCGACCGCCAGACCGCCCGCAGGCGTCTCGACGGTGTGTGCTCGGCCCGACAAGGCGAGCTCGTCGAGCATCGCGCCGGGGATCTCGGGGAGCGGCAGGACCAAGAGGCCCATCAGGACGTCGTGCAGCTCGTCGGCGTCGCGGGGCGAGGGCGCCGCTTCGCGCACGACGCGCTCGATGGCGTCACCGTCGAGCGCGCCGAGATCGCGCTGCGACTCGGGCAACGTGCGCCGGAGCGAGATGGCGCGTGCACGGCGCTCCTCGAGCGGTGCGTCGTCGAGAAAGCTGTAGGGACGGGCGGAGAGGATGCTCCGGATCCAGAAGCGGCCGCGCTCTGTCACGGAGTACGGGGGCCGGGGAGGGCCGAGAGCCGGAGGCACGCGGGCACTCATACAATAACTTCCCTTGCAAAAATTCTAATCATGATTGTTGTTTCTTAATACAGCAAATACAAGCAGGCGAAGGATTC
>JBGTSH010000379.1:0-9391 GCA_041940405.1 Polyangiaceae bacterium | reverse complement strand
CCCATCGCTCCATGTCCGAGGCGCTCGCGCAGCTCGAAGCGCCCGAGGCGCTGCCCCGGCTCGAGCAGCGACGGAGGATCGATAGGAGGCGCTCTACCGACGCACCTCAACAGCGGATCGCTGGACGCGCCGCTCCCGTCGCTCACGCGTCCTCGGCGAGCCAGGCGCGCAAGCGGTCCCGAATATCGCAGAGCCGCCGCCTCAGCCTGGCCGCTTCGCGCCGGCGAGCGGCGACGTCGAGGCCGGGCCGAACCACGAGCGCGATGTCGTCGTATGCGAGGCCGCGATCGACGCGCAAGACGAGGAGCGAGCGGTCCTCTTCGCCGAGGCGGCCGCGGAGGGCCGCGATCCGCGCCTCGCGGCTCCTGGTGCTCGCTGCCGCCGGCGCGCGCTCGAAGGCGCTCGGATGGTCCTCGAGCGGCGTCAGCCAGGCGCGACGCCGCTTCAGATCGCGCAGGTGTTGGCGCGCCTCGTTCCGCGCGATCTGGTAGAGCCACGTGCGGGCCGAGCTCTCGCCTCGGAAACCCGCCATCGCTCGGACCAGCCGCAGCGAGAGCTGTCCATAGACGTCGGCCGCGTCGACTGCGCCGTGCACCGCGACGAGCCAGCCGTAGACCTCGGCGCCGTAGGTGCGAAGCAGGACCGTCACGGCTCGGGCTGAGTCGCCGGCCCCGATCGCTGCGGCGATCTCGCTGTCGGGATCTGCGATCCGCGCGGATGGCGAGGCGTCCGCCCCTGCTTCGAGCGAAGACATCCCTTCCACCCTACGCCGGCGCGACCTCAAAGCGCCTCAAAGGGCGACGAGAACCCTCACAAAGGCGCGCACCGACCATCCATCCCGCCAACATGATGCGGACCGCGTTTCGAAACTTCACCACAATCTCTCCGTTGCTCTTCCTGTGGGCGGCGTCCGGATGTGACGACGACGATTCCGTCCCCGTAGGGGGCGGCGGGCAGGGAGCCGGCGGCGGAGCGAGCACGACCGCATCCCCGGCTTCGACGTCCGGCGCGGGGGGCGCCGGCGGCGGGTCGGGCCTCGAGGTCACGTGGACGCCCTGCCCCCTCTCGAGCGACGACACGACGGGCGACGACGCGCTCTGCAGCACGACGAAGGTCCCGCTCGACTGGAGCGACCCGAGCGGCCCGACGATCGACTTCTTCGTGAAGAAGATCCCCGCCGCCGAGCAACCCCCGCGCGGCCAGCTCTGGCTCCTCAACGGCGGGCCCGGCTACTCGGGCGCCGACTTCGAGGGAGCGTTCGTCGCGCAGACCTACGATCTGTACCTGCCGGATCACCGCGGCACCGGACGATCGAGCCGCCTCGGGTGCCCCGAGGCGGAGAGCGATGCCAGCCCGGGTGGGTTCTGGGTCACCGACGAAGAGCTCCCCGGCTGCGTGCCGGGGCTCCTCTCGATCTACGGCGACACGCTCGCCGGCTACACGACCACCAACGCGGCGCGCGACGTAGGAGAGGTCATCGAGGCCATTCGCAATCATGACGAGCTCGTCATCGTTCTCGGCGCGTCCTACGGCTCGACTTGGGGAAACCGCTACCTACAGATCTACCCCGAGCAGGCGGATGGCGCGATGCTCGACGCGTTCGCCGTCGATCTGAAAATGACCCGCGACGACTGGTTCTTCAACGCCCTCGGGCAGAGGTGGATGCAAGCTTGCGCGCTCGAGCCCACGTGCAGCCAGAAGCTCGGCGCCGATCCGTGGGCGACGATGACCCAGGCGATCGAGAGCCTCGAATCCGGCGGCTGCCCCGAGATCGCTGCGCAGGGCTGGAGCCGCAGCGAGCTCCACGTCTTCTGGTCGTTCTTCTTCTACACCTGGGAGTACCGCTCGCTGATTGCCCCCATGGTGTATCGGCTCGCGCGCTGCGAACCACGCGACGTCGACGCCTTCCAGACGCTCCACGACGTCTTCACGCAGCCCCAGGAGCCGACGGCCGCGCAGCGGTACTTTTCGATGATGCTCAGCACGCACGTCATGCTGAGCGAGCTCTGGGAGGATCCGCCGCCTCCGCTCGCCGAGCTCCAGGACTACCAGGCGAGCGCGAACGTCGCGCACGGCCTCGCAGCACCCGCGCAAGGCGTCTACGACGTGTGGCCTCGCTACGAAAAGGACGGCTACGTCGGCGGCCTCGGCGTGACCGACAAGCCTGTCCTGATGATGCGCGGCCAATACGACTTCATCCCGATCGCCGAGATCCAGCCGGTGATCGATCACTACCTTTCGCAGAACGGCACGTTCGTCGAGATCCCGAACGCCCCGCACAGCCCCTACGCCGCGCCGACGGAGGGCGGCGGCCCGTCGTGCGCCGGCCAGGTGCTCGGGCAGTTCCTCGCCGAGCCGACGGCGACGATCGACACGAGCTGCACGAGCACCGTCGCCCCGCTGCCGTTCGACGTCTCGTCGCCGCTCTCGAACGCCGCGTTCGGCGCCAACGACGAGTGGGACGGCCCGACCGTCACGGTCGCGCCGCTGCCTTCGTCAGTCGCCGTCGACCGTGAGCGGCTTCGCCGGAGATTCGCTGCCGCTGGTCTTCACCGCCAGCTCGGGCGGCTTCATCGCAACCCGTGACCCGGCCGGGATGCTCTTGGTCAAGAAGACCGAGCCGCCCACCACGCTTCCCGCGCCGAGCGCCGTCGTCCCGCCGAGGACGGTGGCGTTCGCGTACACGGTGACGCCGTCCTCTACCGTCGGGTGACGCTTCGACCCACGAATGACTTTACCGTCATCGTCCTTGGGATGGCTGAGGGCGCCGAGCGTGACGCCCTGGTAGAGCTTCACGTTCTCGCCGATGAAGGACGTCTCGCCCACGACGACGCCGGTCGCGTGGTCGATGAAGAAGCTCTTCTTGATCGTCGCGCCTGGGTGGATGTCCGCACCCGTTCGGGAGTGGGCCCACTCGGTCATGATACGCGGCAAGAGGGGCACGCCCATGCGATAGAGCTCGTGCGCGACGCGGTACACGGTGACCGCGAGGACCCCGGGGTACGCGAGGATGATCTCGTGGATCGATCCCGCGGCCGGATCGCCGTCGAGCGCAGCTTGAACGTCCGCGATGAGGATCGTGCGAAGCTCGGGGGCGCTCGCGAGGAGCTTGGTGGCGATCCGGCGCGCTTCGTCTTCACAGGTGTCGACGGGAGCGCCGCACTCGGCTGCATGACAGAGACAGAGCTGGATCTGGCGCGTCAGCTTGTCGCGGAGCGACGTGACGAGGGTGCCCACGTGGTAGGTGGCGTTCTCGTCCGTGAGGTTCTGCCGCCCGAAGTAGCCGGGGTAAAAGAGCTGCAGGAACAGCTGAATGACCTCGCCGATCTCTTCTCGAGAAGGCAAAAACCGGCGGTTGATGAACTGCGCACGCGCGTCGGAGCGATAGCTCGCGAGCATGCCTCGGACGATCGCGTCGACATCGGACCCGTCGACTTCCGGCTGGGTGCTGCTGCCGTTTTTGTCCATGGCGCCCTCCTCTATCCTGAGCCCGTCATCCGTTCGACGTGATCGAACATCCCTTCGAATAGCGCACCTGTGAGGTAACGCTCGCCGGAGTCCGGAAGGACGGTCACGATCGTTTTTCCTGCGTACTTCGGATCGGCGGCGAGCCGCACCGCGACGGTCATCGCGGCGCCGCAGGAGATGCCGCTGAGGATGCCTTCTTCGGCCGCGAGCCGGCGCGCCATCGCGATGCTCTCTTCGTTGGTGACCCGCTCGACGCGATCGACGAGCGACAGATCCAGGTTCTTCGGGACGAAGCCGGCGCCGATCCCCTGAATCTTGTGGGGCGCAGGCGTGAGCTCTTGCTTGGCCAGCGTCTGGGTGATGACCGGCGAGCTCACCGGCTCGACGGCGACGCTCTCGATCTTCTTCTTCTTCGTGTTCTTGAGGTAGCGGCTGACGCCGGTCATCGTGCCGCCCGTGCCGATGCCCGCGACGAACACGTCCACGTCACCGCCGGTGTCCTCCCAGATCTCTGGGCCGGTCGTCTTCTCGTGGATGGCCGGGTTCGCGGGGTTCTCGAACTGACGCATCAGGTGCAGGGTCTTGTCCTTGGTGGCAAGCTCTTCGGCCTTGGCGATCGCGCCCTTCATGCCTTGTGCGCCGGGCGTCAAAACGACCTCGGCCCCGAAGGCGACGAGGACCTTGCGGCGCTCGATGCTCATCGTGTCCGGCATCGTGAGGATGCAGCGATAGCCTCGAGCGGCCGCCGCAAACGCGAGGGCGATCCCGGTGTTACCGCTCGTCGCCTCGACGATCCCTCCGCCGGGCCCGAGAAGCCCGCGCTCCTCGGCGTCCCAGACCATCGAGGCACCGATGCGACATTTCACCGAGTAGGCCGGGTTGCGACCTTCGATCTTCGCGAGCACGCGGGCGGTAGAGCCCTTCGTGATGCGGCGGATCTGAACGAGCGGCGTTCGCCCGATCGTCCGGGAGTTATCGTCGAAAATGGGCATGCGGCCTCAGCCTAGCAAACCGGAGCGACGCTGGCGGCTCCGCGTCGCCTCGGCCATACTCGCTCGCATCGCGAGATGCTCGGCCGCCTGATCCCGCTCGTCCTCGTTACGCTCATCCTGCTCGCGACGCTTCGAGCGCTGCACCTGCCGTGGTGGGAACGGAAGCGCTTGCGCTACGGGATCGTCGGCGTCGCCGTCATGACGGCCGCCGGGATCGCGGTGCGGAGCGCCGCCATGGGCCGAAATACGAGCTACGAGCCGAACCCCGCGCTCGCGATGGTCGGCTCGCTGATCGGCGGCGCGGGCGCGGTTTTCCTGCTCTCGCTCCTCCTGACGGTCCCGCTCGCAGGCCTCGTTCGATTCTTCTCCGCGCGTCTCTTGCGCGAGACCCAAGCCCCGACGCAAAAGCCCGAGAAGACACCCGCGGAAGCCCCCGTAGAGGCCCCTGTAGAAGCCCCTGCAGAGGCCGCTGTAGCGGCGCCTGCGGAAGCCCCGGCCTCCCCTTCCCCCGCCGTTTCGCGGCGCCGGATCATCGAAGCCGCCTCGCTCGCTCTGCCGGCGACAGGCCTGGGCTTGGGAGCGGCGGGCATCGCCGGCGCGTTCGTGCCCACCGCCATCGTAAAAAGGCCGATTTCGTACGCAAATCTGCCCGCGCCCCTGCGCGGGCTGAAGATCCTCCAGCTGACCGACGTCCACCTGGGTGCGTTCATGGATCCGGCAGGCGTCGCCGATATCGTCGAGCGGGCTCGCGAGCACCGCCCGGACCTCGTCGTCCTGACGGGTGACTTCTGCGACCACCTTCCGTACCTCGAGCCGGCGCTGCGTGCGGTCGAGACGCTCGACCCTCGGCTGGGGATCTTCGCCTGCATGGGCAACCACGAGCACTACCGCGGCGCGTTTCCGACCCGGCGCATCTACGCCAAGACGCGGATCGAGCTGCTCGACGACGCCCACCGGATCCTCGACGTCGACGGCGCGCGCCTGGTCGTCTCGGGCATCGACGATCCGGTCGGGTCGCGACAGCGCGGCGACCACTCCTATGAGCGCGCGATCGACAACGCTCTCTCCGGAGCGCCGAGCGACGCATTCCACCTCGGCCTCTCGCACCGCCCCAAAGGGTTCGTCGCCCTCGCGTCGCGAGGCATCGATCTGACACTCAGTGGCCACACCCACGGCGCTCAGCTCGGCGCCGGTGAACGTAGCCTCTTCGAGCCCTTCGCCGAAGGCGCGTTTCTCCGCGGGGAATACGAACAGGACGGTAAGCGGCTCTACACGTCGAGCGGCGCGGGCCACTGGCTCGCGTTTCGGCTCGATTGCCCCAGCGAGGCAGCGCTCGTGACGCTGGAGAACGCGTGATGATTGAGGGTAAGGTTACTCGGAAAATGCGCCTGCTGCCGCTCCTCACGATCGGTCTCGTGCTGCTGTTCGGGTCGGGTTGCGTCACCGAGCCGGCAGTGAAGCTCTACGGCGCGCGCATCGCCGGCGTCAGCCCGCAAGGCGTCACGTTGGGCGTGACGATGAGGGTGCTCAACGACAACTCGTTCGACATCATGGTTCGCGGCGTGCGCACCAATGTCACGATCGGCGGGACGATGCTGCCGCCCGTGGTGGCGCAGCCCCAGCAGTGGCTGCCCGCAGGTCGCGGCACGCTGGTGCAAGTGCCCGTCGTCATCCCTTGGGGCGTCGTGACCCCGCTCGTTCAGACGACGGTGAGCTCGCCGACGATCAAGTACCGCATGGTCGGCTACGCCGACGTGACCGCGACGCGCGCGCTCGAGATCGACTTCGACGACTACAAATTCGACCAAGTCGGCGGCTTTTCGCGCGCCGAGCTGGTGATGGCCGCCGGTCGCGGCATCTTCTCCGAGAACCAGCGGCCGTGGGGCGTCGCGGCGCTCGAGCCCGAGCCCGCGCCGCAGTGGATCCTGCTCGACGAAGGCGGGCAGCAGCCCGCGCTCTTTGCCGCTCGCTGAGACCCGAGCGACACCGCTCTCACGCCAGGATGCTCTCGAGCACGCGGCGCCTCGAGGCGGAGATTCGGTGCGCGCCTCGAACGAAAGGCCTGACCGCGATCACGGCTTCTTGAAGTGGGGCTTCGCCTTCGGCGTGTACGCGACCTGCCGAAGGATCGACAGCGCGACCTTCTTCTCGTCTTCGGGAGCGTCCTTGGCGACGACGACGATCATCAGCTCGTGCGCGAAGTCGCCGGCCGAGTACAGGTCCCACCAATAGAAGCTCGCTTCCTCGCCTCCCTTCATTTTGCACGTGCCTGCGCCGGCGCCGGCGAGCGCCTTCTCGGGCCCGACCTCGAGCACCTCCGGACCGGCGGTGTGCTTGACGTCGGTCACGAGGGCCGACTTGATCCACGTGTCGATCGCCTTTTGATCGGCGTCGCGTTTGAGGTTGATGTTGCTCACGGCGACCGCCTTCTTGCTCGGCGCCCAGAAGATCCCCCCGCCGCCCGCTGCGTTGTACTTCCAGAGATCGGCGGGGTGTGTCGTCTTGCGGGTGTAGTCGTCCGCCATCCCCGTCCCCTGGCCGCCGCCGCTCGACTCCTTCAGCTTCATCGGCGGCTCGCCCGCGAAGACTGCTTTGAAGTCGCTTCCGCCCAAGACCGACAGGTCTGCGCCGGCCGGCGCGGCCGCCGACGCCGAGCTCGACGGCAGCAGCGCTGGCGCTGCCGGCTCCATCGGACGGCGCTGCTTTGTCGCATCCAGAAACGATCGGAAGTTGTGCGATGACCACGGCGAGAAGGAACTGTTTCATGTCGGAAGCTCCCGGAGACTCGCGAACACTCGTTCGGTTCGGTTCCCCTTTACGGGAATTCAGCCGATCTCTTCCTTTGCTCCTGCCAATCACCGCCCAAACGCAGCAAGCAGCTCACGCGCAGCAGCCGGCGGCGACACCTCACCGGCCTCCACCGCGGCCTCCAGACTCGCCAGGCGCTGGTTCACCGCCGCGTTCGCCCGCAGCGCGCCGACGAGACCCTCCTGAAGCAGGCTCCAGAGCCAGCGCTTCGCTTGCGCCTTGCGAAGCGCCTCGAGCTCCCCCGATTCCTCGATGGCCTTGTGATGCTCTTCGACGAGCGCCCACAAATCCATGATGCCCTTTCCTTCGAGTGCGCTCACCGGAAGGACACGCGGCTCCCAAGAGCGAAAGCGCCTGCGCTGGTAGTGGAGCGCGGCACGGATATCGCGCTCGCTGCGCTTGGCGCGCGCGACGTTGTCGCCGTCGGCCTTGTTTACCGCGACGATGTCGACGAGCTCCATCACGCCTCGTTTGATCCCCTGGAGCTCGTCGCCGGCTCCCGGGAGCGCGACGAGAACGAAGGTATCGACCATGTCCGCGACCGCGGACTCGCTCTGCCCGACGCCTACGGTCTCGACGATGACGACGTCGAAGCCGAAGGCTTCGCAGAGGAGCATCGCCTCGCGCGTCCGGCGCGCGACGCCGCCGAGCTCACCGCCGGCGGGCGATGGCCGAACGAAGGCGCGTGGGTCCACCGCCAGCCGTGGCATCCGCGTCTTGTCGCCGAGGATGCTCCCGCCCGTCGATGCGCTCGACGGATCGACCGCGAGCACGGCCACCGTCTTTCCTGCCTCGATCAACGACGTGCCGAGCGCCTCGATGAAGGTGCTCTTGCCGGCGCCCGGTACGCCGCTGAGGCCGACGCGGACCGCGCTGCCCGCCTTCGGGAGCAGCTTCGCGATCACTTCTTCGGCGCGCGCGCGATCGTCGTCCCGGCTGCTCTCGATCAGCGTGATCGCGCGCGCCAAGACGCCGCGGTCGCGAGCCAGGATTCCGTCTACGGCCGCGTCGACCCCGAGAGTCATTCATGCGCCCCGCGCCGCGATCGCCTCGGCGAGCGCGCGCGCTGCCTGGGGGATGACCGTACCGGGCCCGAAGACAGCGCTCGCGCCGAGCTCTTTGAGCGTCGGGACGTCCTCGGGCGGAACGACGCCTCCTACGACGATGAGCACGTCGGCACGGCCGAGACGCTCGAGCTCGCCCTTGAGGGCAGGCACGAGCGTCAGGTGGCCGGCCGCGAGCGAGCTGACGCCGACGACGTGCACGTCGTTGTCGACCGCCTGGCGCGCCGTCTCTTCCGGCGTCTGGAACAGCGGGCCGATGTCGACGTCGAAGCCGAGGTCGGAGAGCGCCGTCGCGATGACCTTCTGCCCGCGATCGTGGCCGTCCTGCCCCATCTTGGCGAGGAGGACGCGCGGCCGCCTGCCTTGCTCCGAGACGATGCGGGCGACGAGCTCGCGCACGGCACGCACGTCATCGTCCTCGCCGAGCTCGGCCTGGTACACGCCCGCGATCGTACGCACCTCGGCCCGGTGACGCCCGAAGACTTTTTCGAGCGCGTCGCACATCTCGCCGACGGTGGCGCCGGTGCGGGCGGCGCGGATCGTGAGGTCGAGGAGGTTATTGTCCCCGGTCCTCGCGGCGCCTTCGAGCGCCGCCAGCGCCGCCTGCGTCGCCTTCGCATCGCGGTCGCGCTTGAGCCGCTCGAGGCGTTCGATCTGTGCGCGGCGGACCTTGGCGTTGTCCACCTTGAGAACGGGCACCGCCTCTTCGCGCGTCGGCCGGTACGCGTTCACCCCGACGATGACCTGCTTTCTCGAATCGATCCGAGCCTGGGTCCGAGCGGCTGCCTCTTCGATCCGCATCTTGGGGACGCCTGCTTCGATCGCCTTCACCATGCCGCCGAGCTCGCCGACCTCACGCAGGTGCTCGCGTGCGCGCGCGGCGAGGTCGTGCGTGAGGCGCTCGACGTAGTAGCTACCGCCCCAGGGATCGGCGGGGCGCACGATCCCCGACTCGTGCTGGAGCACGAGCTGCGTGTTTCGTGCGATGCGCGCCGAGTAGTCGGTCGGGAGCGCCAGCGCCTCGTCCAGCGAGTTGGTGTGCAGCGACTGCGTGTGCCC
>JBGTSH010000378.1:0-9447 GCA_041940405.1 Polyangiaceae bacterium | reverse complement strand
CACCTATCCCCCGATCTCCGAAGAGGTGAAGCTCCTCTCGTCGCGCCACCCCGAGCTCTCCAAGAACGTCATCGAGGACGTCGTCGAGATCGCACACGCCGTCCGCACCTCCCCCGAGCTGCGCGCCAGCCTCAGCGTGCGCGCGACCGACGAAGCGTGCATCTACCTCAAGCACCCGCTGTTCGAGAGCGAGCAGAAGCGCGCCATGGGTGAGGTGCTGAAGAGCTCCTTCTGCGGGCGCTTCTCCGGCGCCTGGGACGATCCGAGCACCGACGCCGGCGCCGTCTGGCTGGTCATCGACAAGACGATCGTCGCCAAAGAGAAGGCGTAGCCGAGCTCAGGCAGGGCTATTGAGCCCAATTGGGATCGAACACCGGACCGATCTCGAAGTCGTCGATGAGGAATCCGATGTCGGGATTGTCGGCGATGCCCCAGTAGCCGCCGACGTCGACCGATCCGTCCCAGCCGACGATGCCGAGCCCGTCGGGCATCTCGGTGCGCTCCGACGATGGCATCGACTGGTTGTTGTTGTTGGCCCAGGTGCGGAACGTCGTCTGCTCCGCGGGGTTGGGGATGGCCTCGAATTGAAGGTGGGTCCACCCGTCGACTGCCGGCTCGCCATGGTTCTGCGTCTTCGGGACCGGCGACGCGTGGTCGCTCCTCGTCACGAGGACGCCCGGATTGCAGGACCAGCCGATGTTGATGTGCGACCCGAAGCTCGCGTACTGGTGGAGCGCCGGACCTTCCGCGAAGCTCGAGAAGCCCCAGTCCTCGGGCTCGTGCCACATCCACGCCGGGGGATCCCAGGGCATCGACCCATAAGAGTCGAAGCCGAGCGAGCAACCTTGGTTTCTGTACGGCGGAAGCAAGTGGATGATCCAGCGCGAGTTGGGCTCCACCCCGGTTTGGCCGTAGAGGATGAACTTCGCACCGAACTTGTCGATGTGAAACTGCGTCCCCGGATCGAACTTGATGCGGAACCGAATGAACACGCTCTCGCCCGCGGCGTGCGTTCCGCCCACGGGCGGGCTGCTCCAGCCGATGTTGAATTGGTGCTCGCTCGTATTGCAGCCCGGTCCGGGCTCGCACCCATGCACCGTCACGTGCGGCGCCGGCGATCCGAGCCAGCCTTGATCTTCGGTGTGCGTATGCGTCCACACCGTGCCGAGCGTCGCCGTCTCTTGCGGGTAGCGGTTGTCGAAGTCGTAGAGGTTCGATCCGTTCGCGTTCAGATCGTCGAAGTCGGTGCTGAACCACGACTCGACCGAAGGCGGCGCGCCCCCTTGTCCGGAGCCCGTCGACGAGCTGGTGCCGGGCCCGCTAGCCGTCGTGGTCGCGGTGGTGTTGCCGCCGGGTCCGCTCGCGGGGTTGCTACCGGTGGTGGCGCCGGCGCCAGTTCCCGTGCCGCCAGTTCCTTCAGAGTCCCCTTCGGCGTCGTCGCACGCCGTCGCGGAAGAGACGACGAAGCAGAAGCCGATCGCTACCGACCTCGATCGCAAGAACGTTCGCATGACGCGGCCAAGAGCACGGCTCGTGCCGCGAGCTTCGTCCGCTGATTCGAGCTCTGTCCCGTCCAGCGATGCAAGCGGGCGCACGCGCGGTGCAAGGGCTTGCACCCGTCAAGGCGCGAGGAACGTCGGCGTCATCACCGCGGACCTGCACTGCCAGTTGAAGCTGCGCAGCTGGCCGACCTCACCCTCGTTCTTGAACTTCGCGACGAGTGCGTCGGCGACGCTGCGAAGTGCTGCATCGGTGCCGCCATCGTAGGCCCAGGCCATGGCGACCGTGTACGCGCTCTCGCCGATGTGCTCGAGGTAGTCGTCGATCGCGGCTTCGGTCGTGCCGACACCCATCCAGTAGTAGGGGTTGCCGGTTCCGTCGATCCCGTCGCGAGCGATGATGCGACCCAGCTTCACCAGCGCCGCGCGCGCGTCGGTGCCCTGCTGCCCCCCGCGCTCGCGCCCGTAGACATCGAGGGCATCGGCGAGGATCGCGCTCATCCACGGGCTGCAGCCGAAGTACGGGTTGCCCTCATCCGGGTCGTGCGCGTCGCCGTGGTGGGCGAAGCAGCGAGCGTCGGGATCGTCGTAGCCCGCCGGATAGGTTGCCTGAATGGCGAGGTACGCCGCGAACGCCTCGTCGGCGGCGGCCCACAGCGTGGCCGACTGGTCGTCGCTGACCGCGGCTGCCCACGTATAGGCGAGGAGGGAGAAGCCCGCGTTGCGCTCGGTCCACATGTCGCTGCCGCCGTTGTATTCGGGGCTCGGCCAGAGCTCGGTCATGCCCAATGCCATTGCTTCGGCGGCTTCTCTTGCGCGGTCGTCGCCGGTGAGGAGGTAATGGATCGCGAGGTTCTCGGCGTATTGGTACTTCGGATCGCCATCCGCGCCTTCGGGCAAGCCATTGCGCGCACCGGTGCCGCTGCCGGTGATGAGGTTTCTGTACATGTTCGCTTCGCGGTACGCCGAAGCGAGCGGGCCGACAGTGCCGCGTCGCGCGTAGCCGCGGTACATCGTCGACGCTCGATCGTAGAGCCAAACGGCGCGCGTCGTGGCCGCACCCTCGGAGATGAACTGGTCGGTGTCGAACGCGTCGTAGTCGCAGAGCGTGCTCCACGCGTCGAGATCCGTCCCGGCGACGTCGGCTTCGGGGATGAGCGGCCCCGCCACTCCGGATGCGGACAGCCAGCTCGCTGGGAGGAGCACATAGACGAGCGGACCAGACTCACCGTCGGGTGAGACGAGGGTCGATTCGACCGGCTCGAGCCCGAGCGCGGCCACCGCCGGCGCTTCGCCGAAGCCTATCGTCGCCGAGGTCGTCGCGCTCGGATCGACGTCGAATTGCACCTGCACGCTGCGGAAGCTCTGGTCCGAGTAGCGGGCGAGGCCGCGCGTCGCGCGTGCGACCTCTTGCCCGTTCACGACGACACGGACGAGCGACTCGTCGGAGAGCTTGCCGGGCACGAGCGGGACCGCGAAGTTGGCGCGGACGACGCCGCCGGCGCCGTTGTCCGAGAACGTGACCTCGACGCTGTCCGGAAGGTCGGGCCCGCCGCCCATGCCGGTCGCGGTGCTCGTGCTCGCGGCGCTCGCGGTGCTCGCAGCGTTCGCGGTGCTCGCGGTCGCTGTTGCGCTCGCCGTCGCGCCGGCACCCTGACCACCGCCGCCGGCGTCCTCGCCCGAGTCGTCGCACGCAAGCAGAGCAGCGGCGGCGGCGGCGAGGACGTGAGCGATCTTCATCCCGCTACTTTACGCCACCCTTCGGTCGCGCGTCCGGTGCGAGATCCTTGTTGGCCCAGAAGTACTCGCTCTTCTTCTCGGAAGCGTCGGCGAAGCCGACCATGACGAGCTCGCCTTCGATGGCGGCGGTGCCCTCGGGGACGTGCTTCTTCTTCACGCACGAGAAAGTGATCGTCGCGCTCTCGTCGACCTTCATCACGCCTTGGAAGAGGTTGGTGCCGGCGCAGGTGAGGTACGGCTTCGGTTTCTGATCGGCTGCGCCCTCTTCGGCCTTTACTTCCAGCTGCTTGCCGGCCTTGTCGTAGAAGAAGACCGCGATCTTTCCGTAGAGGACCGGCTTCGGCGCCTTGTTCTTGATGACGAAGGACGGCCCCTTCTCGTCATCGATCTTTCCGTTCCACTTCACCTCCATCATCCGGCTCGCTCCTTTGCCGGCGCACGGTTGTTCCACCGTGCCGGGGCCGGCCGAGTCCTTCGGGCAATCTTCGCGCGGCGCTGCCGACGCTGTGGGCGCAGGCGCGGCGCTCGTCGTGGTCGCGGCGGTCGCGGTCGTCTTCGGAGGAGCGGATTTCGCCGCGGCGGCGCTCGCCGAGCCGCCGGCGGGGTTCGATGCATCGGAGCATCCGCCGAGGGCGATGAGCGTGATCGAGAGAAACAGGCGATGGGCAGCGTGCATGACCGGGCAAGCTAACGGAACCGCATCGGTCGCGGCAACCTGCCCATCGGGGCGCCGCCGATCGCGCTCAGAGGTGGCGCGTCTCGGCCGGTACGTTGAACCAGTCGTTGTCGCGGCCGTTGAAGTACTTGACCGGCGCCTCGACCAGCTCGCCCGGAGACAGGTCGTCGACCGAAGGCAGGAAGATCGAGGCGTACTCGCCGCCGATCTCCGGGATGTTGCCGCGACCGAAGACCCGGACGCCGCAGTGCTTGCAGAAGTAGAAGGTCCCGACCTTATGGCCCCACTGGTAGCCGGTCAGCTCGCTCTCGCCCTCCTGAACGCGGAGATCGTGCGGCTTTACGATGACGCTCCAGTTACGAACCTTCCAACAGATCGAGCAGTTGCATTTCCCCGTTCCAGCGGACAGATCGATGTCCGCCTCGAACCGGACCTTTTTGCAGTGACAGCTCCCGTGGAAGGTCTTTTTCATGCCCTCCACCCTACCCGGAGTCGAGGTCACTTTCCGTCCTCGAAATGTGAGATGGTGCGCCCATGCTCGATACGTCGGCTCGGCTCTTGAAGCTCCTTTCCGTCCTTCAATCGAGGCGGCACTGGGGCGGCTTCGATCTCGCCGATCACCTCGACGTCACGCCGCGAACGCTCCGCCGTGACGTCGATCGTTTGAGGACGTTGGGGTACGCCGTCGACGCCAGCTCGGGGCCGGGCGGCGGCTACCAGCTGGGCAAGGGATCGACGCTGCCGCCCCTCTTGCTCGACGACGCAGAGGCCGTCGCGGTCGCCGTCTCGCTTCGGAGCGCCGCCGATGCGTTCATGGGCCTGTCCGAGACCGCGATGAGCGCGCTCCTGAAGCTCGAGCAGCTGCTCCCGGGCAGGCTTCGTCGTCGCGTGAGCGCGATTCAGGCGGTGACCGTGTCGATCTCGACCGGCACCCCGACGCTCGACGCCGACGTGCTCACCACCGTCGCGGCTGCATGCCGAGACAGCGAGACGCTGCGCTTCTCGTACAAAGCGAAGGACGGGACCGCCTCCGAGCGCGTTGTCGAGCCGCTCCGCCTGGCGCACACGGGCTACCGGCGCTGGTACCTCCTCGCGTGGGACACCGCGCGAGAGGACTGGCGGACGTTTCGCGTCGACCGGATCGACGGCAAGGTGCATCCCGGCGCGCGCTTCGTCCCGAAGAAGCCGCCCAAGGACGTCGCCGAGTACATCAAAGAGACGATCAGCAACTATCCCCAACGCTACAAGATGAAGGCGAAGCTCGCCGGCTCCGCTGCATCGCACGCCAAGACGGTGCCGAGGTGGTGCGGCAGCATCGAGCCGATCGACGACGAGAGCTGCTACTTCGTCGCCAGCGCCGACTCGATCGAGATGCTCGCCAGCCAGCTCGTCTCGAGCGGCGTCGACTTCGAGGTGGTCGAGCCGAAAGAGGTCATCCCCGAGCTTCGGAAGATCGCGAAACGATTGATGGCTGGGACGCGCGGCGGCTGAAAGACTTTCTCTCGAAAGAAAGTCATTGCCGATCAGAGCTTGGGTCCCGTAACGTGGGCGAGATTGGCAAGATCTCACTCTGCGAAGGGGAGCATGCGACGCATCGAGCAATGGACCATGAAGCAATGGGTAGCCGGGATTGCCGTCGCCCTCGGGGTCTTCGGACCCGCATGCGGCGATGACGGGCAAAACCCCGACGGAGGAGGAGGCTCCACCAGCGATGGCGGTGGCGCACCGAGCGGCCCAACGACGACAGGCGCGACGACGACTGGCGGCGAGGGCGGCGCGGGCGGTCAAGGCGGCTCGGGCGGCGGTGAGCCGCAGCCGACGGGCTTGCCCGGCACCGACTTCGTGAGCTCGGGAGAGCGGGCGACGAGCCCGAGCTACAAAATGGTCTTCACCCTGGGCCAGTCGACGCAGAACCAGGGAAAGACGACGTCGCGGGGCTATCGAATGCAGGGCGGACTGCAGGGAACGAACGGGAGCTTGCCATGAAGATCGGAACGATGAAGCGCTTCGCTGCTGGAATGATGATCGCGGGCGGCACGATGTTGATGGCCTCTTCGGCAATGGCCGACGTTCCGGCGACATTGGGCCACCAGGGCCGCCTGTTCGACGCGCAGGACGCGCCGCTCAACACGACGCTCACGCTCGTGTTCACCATCTACGACGCGCCGACCGGCGGAAACGCCATCTGGACCGAGGAGCACGAGGTAACCTTCGAAGACGGCTACTTCTCCCTCCAGCTCGGCTCGACGACCGCGCTCGATACGACGGTGCTCGACGGCTCCACGCGCTATCTGGGCATCCAGGTCGGCTCGGATCCGGAAATGACGCCTCGATCGCCCGTCGGGAGCGTCCCATATGCGGTGTTGGCCGGCGACGTGAACGGCGACATCAATCCCAATTCCGTCTCCATTGGCGGGAATCTCGTGATTGATGAAAATGGCCAATGGGTCGGCGATCCGACGGGCCTGGTCGGTCCCCAAGGCCCCGCAGGCGCAGACGGCGCCACCGGTCCGCAGGGACCTGCGGGGCCGACGGGTCCTGCCGGCGCAGACGGCGCCACCGGTCCGCAGGGACCTGCGGGGCCGACGGGTCCTGCCGGCGCAGACGGCGCCACCGGTCCGCAGGGACCTGCCGGACCGGCCGGCCCGCAAGGTCCGCAAGGCCCTGCCGGTCCGCAAGGCCCCGCGGGACCCATCGGCCCGCAAGGCCCGGCGGGTCCGCAAGGCCCGCAAGGCCCTGCCGGTCCGCAAGGCCCTGCCGGTCCGCAAGGCCCGCAAGGTCCCGGGTTCACGTTGCCGCCCCAGGCTTGGGCGATCTTTGGGACCGGACCGATCACGCTGTACACCGGCACGAACTACGTCCTCGAGGCGCTGTCCGCCGGGACGCTTCAGCTCCGAAGCACGGCCAATACGTTCCAGGACTTCGGCTTCGTCCATGCCACCGGCTGCGCCCCCAACTCCTCGGCTACTTCCCAGGCGTTTCGCTACAGCTTCAACAATGGCGAGACGCTCAGCGCGAACCTCTGCAACGAGGGCAGCATGGCCATCGTGACCGTTACCAGCCCCGGGGCATTCACCAACACCTTCCATTGCCAGCGAACGCACGGCAACGCTGTAGCTTGTCAGCGCCTCTTCTGAGACACTGACTCCGCCCCATTGAGTCTCTCGACCCGAGAGAAGGTATCGTTCGCCATCTCGGGCGCCGCTCTGCTCCTCGCCGCCTACGGCGTTTGGGGCCGCGCGGCGCCCGCCGGCGAAACCGCGACGCCGCCGCCGCCGCCCGCGTCGGCCTCTGCTTGCGAGGACACCGAAGCTCGGAGACGGATCGACGAGCTCGGGCGGAGGCTCGCGGCGCGGCAACGTCCGGCTGGTGCGCCTTCGGCTCCCGGCACCGAGACCGTGCTCGACGAGCTCGAGCGGCGCGTTGGTGCGCTCGAGGCAGGCACCCCTTCGGCGGCCGCGTCGCCGGCGGCACCGCCCCCTCGCTACGTTCGTTTCGACGTTCCGAAGAGCGGCGTGAAGGTCGAAGCGAAAGAGGATGGCGCCATCGTGGTGAAGAACCACGACGCGAGCCTGACGGGGCAAACGCTCGAAGTGAAGGCGCACACCGAGGACGGCGGCACGACGACGATACGCATCCTCGTTCCGCCGCCCGAGTGAAGCTCGGCTACGCCTTCTCTTTGGCGACGATCGTCTTGTCGATGACGAGATGCACGCCTCGTCGGTCGCGCGCACGCTGAGGCTGGCGCGCAGCTCGGGGGAGGTGCGGACAGCGTGTGCGATCTCGACGACGTCCTCGATGACGTTCTTGGAGAGCTCGGGGTGGCGCGACGAGAGGAGCTTCACCTCTTCGGAGATCGGGGGATAGGTGACCTGGAGCGGCGCGAAGCGGTCGAGTTGCGCGGCGTCGATGGCGTAGCCTGGCCGATGCGTAGGGACCGTTCCTGCGCCAATGCCGCCGCACGGGGCTCCGAGCGTCAGCTAAACCGCCGCCGGAGCGTAGGTTCGGGAGTTTCACATGTCGGTCCTTTCAGCTCGAGAATTCCTTCGGAGGGTCAGGGCGAATCCGTTCCTGAGGCTGTCAGAGCAGGCGATCCGCGAGCGAGCCTATTTTCGTTGGCAACAGGAGCCTCAACTCGGCGAGCTCGAGCACTGGCTCGCTGCCGAGGACGCGGAGACGGACCTCTGTGCCGTGACTCAGCTCGTGCGTGCTGTGGACAAAACACAGACTTCGGGCGTCGAGCGCCAATTCGATGTCGAGTACGATCCAGTCGCGTCCTGGGCGTTCCCGCCAGGCAGCCCTGCGCATCCCGTTATCTTGGGATCGAGTAGCCCGCGGCGCTGCAGCATCTGCCGCGAAGGCCGACCCAAGGTGACATTCAAGAAGGAGGCTCACGTCGTTCCTGAGAGCCTCGGCAACAAGTGGCTCACGACGTGGGATGAATGCGACGACTGCAACCAGCGGTTCGGCAACGACTACGAAGGCGACCTCGGAAAGCTGACGCTCGCTGTTCGTGCGCTAAGCGGAACGAGAGCGAAGTCGAAGACCGCGAAGCTTAAGACGGGCCCATCCTCGTCACTCGGGGGCGGCGATCGGCTAGGCCCGGTCGAGATCGTGGTTCACCCTCTGGACCCCACCGTCCGCATCAATCTGGGCCGCGACGGAACGCTTTCGCTCGAGGCGTCGCTTCAGTCGTTCCGGCCAGCCCATGCTGCCAAGGCCCTGGCACGTGTGGCCTGGCAGAGTCTGCCACCCTCTCGTAGGGCAGCCCATGAACCCCTCAGAGCCTGGCTGCACAGCGACAGAGTAGGGCCTGGCGTCATCTACTCCGCACATGTGCCGGGGCTGGCCGGGCTGACAGTTGGGCTCTGGGAGCGCGTGTCGGACGTCGCCGCGCTTGCTAGCCTCGTCGTCGCGGTCGGCTTCAATCACACGGTGCTGCTTTGGGCAGCTCCGGAATGGGACAGCCAGAGTCACCAGTCCATCATCTTCCCGCTACTACCGCGACCTCTCGGGGGGGCATCGATCGGGATCACTCGCTACCAGGCTACTGGAGACAAGCGCGTCACAAAGGGGCGTGCTTACTTCGAGCTGGCCTACAAGCGAGCCGTTCTTCGCTGGACACGAGACCCGTTGCCCGTTGTCGTCGATGTCCAGGGCCCCGATGGGCTCGTGAAAATCGCTGCATCGCTGAGAACCCCGGATCTCCCCGACGACTTGAGAGGAAAGCTGGTTGCACATGACATCTCGGGAGGAGAACTCGTCGGAAACCTCCACATCGCGATCCCGTTTGGGCCTGGTGAGCCACAGAGCCGGTACAGCTTTGAGTCGAAGGTCGCGGGCGACCCGAAGAAGACCGCTGTCCTGGTTGACGCGATCAACAGAGGCGCCAGCTACCGCGTGGTAACCGCGGATGGCGCAAGGCCGGTAGTCGACGTCGGTGGAAAACAGGTTAAGGGGCCGCTTTCGCCGGAAGAGGTGGCGCCACGGGTCCTTGCCGCCAGCCTGCTTGCCACCGGTGGTTCACTTCAC
>JBGTSH010000377.1:0-9582 GCA_041940405.1 Polyangiaceae bacterium | reverse complement strand
AGCATCGTGTTCTTCAGCTCGCGCACGTTGCCCGGAAACGGGTGGCTCTTCAGCACGTCGCGCGCATCTTCCGCGATCGGCGGCGGCGAGCCGAGGGCGAGGGCGCGCGCGGCTTCGCTCACGAAGCGCTCGGCGAGCACCAGGACCTCGAGCGGGCGCTCGCGCAAGGGCGGAATGCGCAGGGTGATCCCCGCCAGTCGATAGAAGAGGTCCGAGCGAAACGCTCCGCTGGCAACGCCCGCGTCGAGATCGCGGTTCGTCGCCGCGACGAACCGCACGTCGACCTGCACGGCGCGCCGGCCGCCGACGCGGTAGAACGTCCCGTCTTCGATCGCGCGCAGCACCTTGGTCTGCGCTTCGAGCGGCAGCTCACCTACTTCGTCGAGAAAGAGGGTACCTCCGTTCGCTTCCTCGACCAGGCCCGGCTTGGCGCCAACGGCGCCGGTGAAGGCCCCGGGCTCGTTTCCGAAGAGCTCCGCCTCGAGCAGGTTGACCGGCAACGCTGCGCAGTTCAGCCGGACGAGCGGCCGCTTGGCGCGGAGCGACCCCGCGTGGATGAGCGTCGCGAGGACCTCTTTGCCGCTGCCCGTCTCACCAAGGATGAGCACGGGAAGGTCCGACGGAGCGACCTGCTCCGCCAAGGCGACGACTGCACGCATCGCCGGGTCGGCGACGATCGGCGCAGCGTCGGCCTCGTCGGGAGACATGAGCTCTCGCTCCCGTCGAAGGACGAAGGTGAGCGGACCGAGCTCGAACACGTCACCGCTCGCGAGCGACGTCGGCTCGTTGATCTTCGAGCCCCCGTAGCGCGTTCCGTTCTTGCTTCCGAGATCGGTGAGCACGCCACCATCGGCCGTGACCGCCAAGCGCGCGTGGCGCTTCGAGACGGCACCATCGGGCACGAAGACCTCACAGCTCTCGTCACGACCGATGATCACCTCTCCCGGCTGGGGAAGCGGAACGCGGCGCAGACGACCGTCGCCCGCGACGAGCAGGACCCAGCGCTCGCGACCGACGGGCTCCGGGACCATCCGGGTCGTATCGTCGCTCTTGCGCTTCGCCACCGCCCCACCCTAGCCGACTCAAAATTGGCCAGCCAGCGAGACGCTGGCGGCCGGCGGTCCATCGAGCGCGACCCAGACGAGGAGGCTCGTTCCTGCGATCGCTGCGGCCCCTGCGATGGCGAACGAGACGGTGGCGCCGTGGGCGTTCGTCCTGGCATCCTCGAACGCCTCGAGGCCGAGCGCGTCACAGAACCGGCCGTCGCACCGTGCGTCGGCGTCGTCCTTGAGCGACATGGCGGAGACGCCCAAATACGTCCCGACGCCGACGCCGGCGGCGGCCGCGGCGAGAAGGACCCATCCTGCTACGGCACGCCCGTCTACATCGCCATCGTCGCTCGGCGGCGGCGCGGCCTGCTTTGCGCCGACGCGATGCGCGTCGTCGAGCACGACGTCGATCGGCTGCTGCCCAGGCCGCGCCTCGAGATCGAACTCGACGACGAACTTCTCTGCGCCTCGTGTGATGTCGAGCCGATGCCGTCCCGGATCGAGCGGCAGCGCGGTGGTGTAGGAGGCAGCGCCGAGGGGCTGCCCGTCCACGTCGATCCGGAGATCTTGGGAGTCCTTCGGAAGACGCAGCACCGCGTACGTGAGCTTCGCCTCGAGCGCGGCTGCCTGCTTCTCTGCGTACTCTCGTCTATCGGCTTGCTCGGCGCGCCGCGCCTTTTCTGCGAGCTCGCGAAAGCGCGCCCACGCAGTCGCCGTGCGACCGAGCTGCGCCTCGCACTCGGCGAGGTTCAGCAGCGTGCCGAGCTGGGGATCGAGCCGCTGGCTCTCCGCGAACTTCTTGCAGGCCGGCGCGATCTGCCCGGCTTCGAAGAGGCTGCGCCCCTCACGAAAGAGGCGCTCGGCAACCGCCGCGCCGGCGCCACCGGCAGCAGGCGGGTCCGCGGCGGGAGCGTCTTGTGCGACGGCGGATCGAGCTGCGAGGACGACCGAGACAGCCGTCGCGAGGACGCCGATGGATCGCGCAGCCGAGCCGGCCATCTCTGGCTTTCTACCACGGGTCGTAGCGCCGCCGGACGGTCAGTGGCGGTCGTCGAATCTCGGCTGCAGCCCGGTGCCGCGCGGCCGCGGCGCAGGCTGTCGGAACCGATGGGTCGGCGCCGCCGACCGCTCGGGCTCTGCGCTCGCCGAAGTGGCGGACGAAGGGGCGGCTTCGACAGGGATGACGTCGCTCGGTAAGAGCGCCGCTTGGCTCGGCGCCGGCGGCGCCGCGGTGGCGCGGTCGGGAGAAGCCGACGGCGTCGTCGCCGTCGAGCTGCGAAGCGTGGTGATGGCGACGATCGCGAGGATCGTTGCGACCGCGGCGGAGGCCGCGCCCCACAGCCAGAGCCTCGCTTGCTGCCTCGGCTGTCGGGCGCTCACGGGAACGCTGGTTTGCGCGGTCGGCGACGCCGGGGCGAGGGCGATATCATGGCCCGCGTCGAGGCTTGCAGGAAGCGCGGCCAAGACTTCGGCGGCGTCCTTGAAGCGACCTGCCGGATCGACCTCGAGACATCGCGTCACCACCCCGACGAGACGCGGATCGCAGCGCGGGACGACCGAGCCCAGCGGAGCGAAGGGGATGTCTGCGCGACCTTGCGCCATCGCAACCTTCAAGGCGCGCGCGGAGTCCTCGAACGCGCGACGCCCCGACAACATCTCGTAGAGCACCACGCCTACGGCGAAGACGTCGGCGCGTTGATCCACCGCGGTCGCGCGCGCCAGTTGCTCCGGCGCCATGTACGAGACGGTGCCGAGCACCTCTCCCGAACGTGTGAGATCGGCCTCGGCGTCCGCATTGTCGACGCGCTTGGCGATTCCGAAGTCGATGAGCTTCACGTGCTCTATCCCTGCGTCGTCCTTTACCAACAAGATGTTCGCGGGCTTGACGTCGCGGTGGACGATCCCCGCGCGATGAACCTCGACCAAAGCGGTGAGGAGCTCGCGACAGAGGCGCAGTGCCTCGTCGGGTGCGGCGGCCCCGCTCGCGATGCGCGCCTTGAGCGTCCGGCCTTCGACGTAGTCCATCACCAGAAACGGCTGCCCCGACTCGCTGAAGCCGTAGTCGAGTACGCGCGCGATGTAAGGCGATCCCAGCGTCGCTGCGAGCTTCGCTTCGCGCAGGAAGCGCTCGGTCAAGCTCTGGGTCACGTCGTGCAGGAGCTTGATGGCGACGCGCGTGCCGAGGTGGCGGTGCGTCGCGGCGACCACCACGCCCATTCCGCCGGAGGCGATCACCCGATCGATGCGGTAGCGAGCCTCGAGCGTCTCGGCGCTCCGCGGCGGCTCCGCGAGCGCTTGCTTCGCAGACTCCGGATCGTGCGACGCGGTATCGTCCGGGGTCACGGTTTGCTGCCGGCTTCGTAGTGAGCAAGCACCCGCTCTGCCGGGAGCACCTCGTCGTAGATCGCCAGCTCGTCGAGCGTGCCTCTGAACGCGTTGCCGGTCTCCAGCCCGCCGACGCGAAACGGCGCGGTGGTCGCCGGCAGGACGACGTCCGAGGCGTTGGCTTGCATGTCGACTTGCTCGCCATTGACGAAGAACAGCGACCGCACGCCATCGAACGTCATCACGATGTGCGCGAAGACGTCCGGCGTCTCGTAGCCGCGCATGTTGCGCGAAACCATCGCGGCGGCGCGCGAGAAGAACCACCCGTACTGCACCCCCTCGACGGTGGGCCGCCACCTCAACGCCCAACCGCTGTCGTTCGGAGGGTCGGAGTGCCACTTACCGACGATGTCCTGGAACTCGGTCTCCGCCGTCGTGCGCGCCCACGCCTCGATCGTCATCGACGCCGTTCCGGCGAAGCCGAAGTCAGCCGTGCCGAGCAGCAAGCGTCCGCTTCCGCCATCGAAGCCGACGCCGGCACCGACGGCCCCCGGCGCGGCGTGCTCGACGGTCCCCGTCACGGTGAGCTGCCTCGAGGGATCGATGCTGTCGAAGAAAGCCCCTGACGCTTCCTCGAACCGAAAGTACGCAGCCGGAGAGTCGGCGAGCACCGCGGCGACGTAGCGCGCCTCGGCCCCCCCCGCGCCTCCGGTTCCTCCGGTCCCGCCGCCCCCGCCGGCCGCGGCGTGAAGCTCTCGGTCATCGTCGAGGCCGAGCAGCGTCGCACAACCGACGAGCGATAGCGCTGCGAGCAGCAGCAAACCGGCGACGAACCTGGGGGACAACGCGCGCTAGGGTATCACGCCTTCCCCTTCACCCTCCGCACCAGCCTCCGCATGTTCGCGGCGTCCATTCCGGCCAGTCGCGCCGCCTGCGACACGTTCCCTCCCGCGTGCGAGAGGACCCGCTCCACGTAGGCGCGCTCGAACGCTCGGAGCGCGCGATCGCGCTCGACGGCGTAAGCGAGCGTCTCGGGATCGTCGGCCTTCGAGCCGGCCAGCGGCAAGCCCAAGTCGCGAGGCGTCATCGTCGACAGCGATGACGAGGTGAGCGCGCGCACGACGATGGCCTCGAGCTCCGACGCGTTGTCGGGGAAGGACCACGCGCGGAGGACCGAGAGCGCCTCGCGCGAGAAGCTCTTGGGCGCAGTGGCGAAGCGCTCGGCGGCGCGGCGAAGAAAGAGGTGCGCGAGCAGCGCGATGTCGTCTTTGCGCGCGCGAAGCGGCGGAAGATCGACGATGAGCGGCGAGAGGCGAAAGAAGAGGTCGCGCGAGAAGGCGCCGCTCTGGACCCGCTCTCGGATCGCCGGGCGCGCGGTCGAGATGATGCGAGCGAGCGCGCCCCCGGCAGCGACGCGGTCGGCGAGCCACTTCTGCGACTCGGCGGCGAGAGCATCGACCCCGACGAGGATCGCCGTCGTAGCTGGCTCGACGCGCTCGATCGCAGCGGCGATCTCCGCGGCCGGCCAGCCCTGGACCTCGATCTCGACGGCCGCTCCAGGTCTGCGCGACCAGGCGTGAGCGGTGCGACCCAGCGTGCGCTTGCCGGCGCCGTCTTCGCCGACGATGAGAAGCGGCGCGGCCGATGAGGCGGCGGCCAGCGTCTCGCGCAACGCGAGGCGCCCCGGGCGGGACACCGTCACGAACTCGACCGCAGGCTGCTCCCGCACGAGCGCTTCGGCGCCGTTGGTTCGAAGCGCGTTCTCGACGAGGATCCCCAGCCCGACCGGTGGTCGCTCGCTCCGCTGGACGAGCGCAGCTGCTCGCTCGAGCGTCGGACGTTCTCGTTCGACCGTCGCGTCGTCCTCGAGCAAAGCGACGAACCGCAGCGGTTCGTCGAGCTCTTCGCTCAGCTCGTCCACGTCGTTTGGGGACCCGATGACCAGCGCGGGGCCCGTGGAAAGCAGAGCGCGTCCGGCGGCAACGTCTTCGGCCGTGAGAACGTCGAAGCCCGCGTCCAGAAGGACGCGGGCCCAACCGCGACGCAGCGCTGCGTCGCGGTCCACCAACAGCACGCGGCGCTCTCGCGCTCGCTTCAGAACGACGGCATCCCGGTCGTGCTGCTCGCGACGCCGCCGCTGTTGCTCGGCCCAGGCGGCAGCTCGAAATCCTCGCGGCCTGCAGCCTTGGAGTAGATGATGTCGATGTTGGCGACGAGGTCCACGTAGAACTGCGCGCTGGGGCTCCAGAAGATGTTCCGGTTCTTGCCGTCTTCGCCGAGCGTCAACGTCTCGTTGTTATAGCCGATGTTGAGGCCGACGACGTCATAGATGGGAACGGTGAACGCCGCGTCGAAGGTCGAGTTCGTGGTGTACGCGACGTCCTGCCCCTCGGGGAAGCGGTCGGCTTCGATGCATCCACCGAGGCTGTCCTGACAAACATCGGCGCCGTTGCCCTCGAACCTGTGCTTGAACCGCCCGATCAGACGGAACGCGGTGCTGAAGGAGAAGTCCTTGTAGAGCGGCAGGATGAAAGTCACGCCGGGGATGAGCCGGTCGATATCCATCGAGTTCGGGCTCAGCACGTCGCTGACGATGTTGGCACCCGACGCTGACTGCCGCGGGCGATTCAACTGCTCGTCGGTGGGCTGGTAGGATCGAGCGAAGAGGTGCGACCACGTAAAGGTCGGCTGGATGGTGAGGTTGTTGAGACCATCCGCCTCGTTGCCGAGGAGCCGGATCTGCTGAGTGAGAGCCACACCGAGCGAGCTCACGAGGTAACGGCCCTGGTGCAAGCTCGCCGGCGAGGTCGGGAAGACGGCACGGGCGCGTACGCTGCCCCTGGTCGCCCACTCCTTGTCCTCGCTCTCCCAGATGTTGCGGTTGTAGGCGACGCCGAGCTGGGTGTCGCGGAACTGCGGCTCGCGCTTCTTGGTGGTCGTTCCGCTGTCGGTAACCTCGAGCGTTACGCCTGCCTCGGCGGAAAGAATGATCTTGTCGTCCTTGAGATCGAGGAGAAAGAGCTGGGGCGCGAGCACCCAGTCCATTCCGAGGTAGTCTTCTTCGAAGCCGATCTGGTCACTGCCGAGACCGACCATCCCCGTCGACGCACCGGTCGTCCAGGTGAGGGTCGTGCCGCGCCAGATGAGCGGCTCGGGTCCGGTGTCCTTGGGCGCCGACGTCGCCGTGGTGTCGGCGGGCGGCGCAGCGGGAGCCGCTCCGGCGTTGGGCTGGCTGGCGTCGACCCCGGGCCCGGGAGCGCCGGGCGTCGTAGCGGGGGCAGCCGGAGCAGGAGCCGCAGCCGGCCCGTCGGGCGCAGGCTGCGCTGCCCGAGGCGGTGTCGCGGGGGCGGGCTGCTGAGCGAGCGCGACGACCGGGGCGAGCGCCAAAGCGAGCGCCGAGATGGAGACGAGGCCCTTCATCATGAACTCCGGAAAGGAAACGACAGCTTGAACGACACGCGAATCTCACATGTCGTCTAGGGCGTCAATGCGCGACCCCGCTTCAAAAGCACGAAGCATGCCCCTCAAATCTCGCTGGAGCTGCGCGGTCCTCGCGCCTCGAGCGTTAGCGTCGTGACGGGCCGGCGTTTGCCAGAGCAGCGTCGCTGTGCGAAAGGCATCGGTCATGGAGAGCTTCGGGCCTGGTGATACGGCGCGCGCCCCGGCCGCGGCCCGACCGACCGAAATCACCGCCCTCCTCGGCCGTGGAACCGCCTTCGAGGGCAAGCTCCACTTCGTCGGTCGGGTGAGGATCGACGGCCACTTCACGGGCGACATCCGTGGCGAGGACGTGCTCGTGATCGGCGAGGGCGCTCGCGTCGAGGGCACCATCGAAGTCCATACCTGCATCGTGACCGCGGGCGAGGTCAACGCCGATATCCGCGCCCGCGATGCCATCGAGCTCTATCCACCGGCCAAGGTCACCGGCTCCCTCCACGCGCCGGCCGTCTTCATCGATCGAGGCGTTCAGTTCGAGGGCAGCTGCACCATGGCTCCGCTTCCCGACACGGCAGAAGCCGACGAGCGTCCGATCGAAGACCCCCGGACCGAGACCGATCCGAGCCCGGGTGATCCGTAACGAGGGGCCCACCACCCTCCTCGTCCCGACCGAGCGTCACGTCGAGCGCGAGGGTCGGGAGAGCGTGGTGACGCTTCGGCGCTACTTCGAGCGCCTCACCGCCGAAGCGGAGCCGGACCGGCGCGCGGCCACCCGCGCGATGCGCCGGCTCGCCGCTCGGATGGCGCTCGCGCAGACGGGAGCCTCGGGCCCCCTCGGGCGCTTGTTCCAAGGGAGCGGAGCGGAGCGCGCGGCGTTGATCTCGGCGCTCGACGCGACGATCCGCACCCTGCTCGAGGCGGGAACGACGCCCGAGGATCTTGCAGCAGCCGGAACGCCGCGCGGGGCGGAGCTCGCCGCACTCTTCCGCGAGGTCGATCGGATCCTGGACGCGGCGGGGCGCGTCGACACGAGAGCTGCCGCCGGACGTCCGGCAGCGCTCTCGACGATCCTTGCGCGGAGCTACGGCTCGATCGAAACGGCGGGGTTGGTCCGCATCCGCGGCGCGACCCTCGCCGGTCTCGTCGCGCTGTCGCATGCGGCCAAGCGAAGCGGCGCCACCGTGACCGTGCGCCTTCCGCGGTTCGACGATCCGGATCACCCGATCTCGCAGGTCGGTGCGCTCCTCGAGACCCGCCTTGCGGCAGAGGAAGCCGCGCCGGAGATCGAGTGGCTCGACGTCGTCGATCCCACGGTTCGCGTGATCGAGGCTCGCGGTCCCTCGGCAGAGGCGCGCGCGACGGTGAAGGCGGTCCTCGACGCGCTGGACGCCGGTACCGCACCGGAAGCGATCGCGATCTGCGCGCCCACCGGCGACGAGGCGATCCTCTCGCCGCTCCGCGCTGCGCTGACCGAAGCGGGCATCCCGTACTCCGAAGCGCGCGGCCGTCCTGCGGCGGCCGTGGCAGAGACGCGAGCGGCGCTGTCGCTCCTTTCGATGGCGTCACGCTGGATCACCCGCGACGGCCTCATCGAGCTCCTCTCGCTCCCTTCCCTGCACGCCGGAGCTTTCGTCGGGGCGCGCGACGAGGTCGAGGCCAGCGCACGCTCCGCTCGTCTCGCGCACCGCCTGCGATCTCTCCCGCTCGTTCGCGACGAGACAGGCGAGGCCTTCGCAAGCGCGCTGCGGCGCGGAGGCTCGACGGACGACGATGGTGGATGGGCGGCCGAGGCGACGAGCCGGCTCTGCCGAGCGATCGGCGCGCTCGGATCGGCGAACGGCGCCGAGGCTCTCGGGCGCGCCTGGCTCTCGCTGATCGATCGCATGCGGCTCGGGGCTCCCTCGGCGCGCGAGATCTCGCTCGCGCTGCGCGCGACGTCACACGGCTCGCTCGGCGCGCTCGGTGAGGGCGCCGTCGCGATTCGCTCGCTCCGGCTCGCCACCGAAGAGCTCATCGAGGCCCACGCAGCGATCCGTTTCACCGGGCGGTTTGCGACCGACGATCTCGCCGCCGAGATCGAGATGGCGCTCGGCGCGGCTCGCGTGACGCCGAGCGGCGGGTCGACGCGCGCCGGCGCGGTGCGCGTCGCGGGCCCCGAGGAGATCGCCGGAAGCCCGCACGATCTCGTCGTCGTCACGCGCTTGGCGACGAGCGGCTACCGGCCCGCGCGCGGCACCTCGCTCCTCGACGAAGCGACGCGGCGGCGCCTGCCCGAGCGACGCCGGCCACCCTCCCATCGCGAGATCGCGATCGAGCGCGAAGCCGAGCTCGCGTGGGCGGCGACGTCCGCGAAGACGGTCGTGCTCGCGTTCGCCACGACCGACGATGACGGACGCGAGGCAGAGCCGGCCCACCCGCTCGTCGGCCGTGCGCTCGAGGCGGCCGTCGAGAGGCGCGTCGAGCCCACGTCTCGGCTTGCGGCGCGCGCGAGCATCCTCTCGGCCCGCGGGGCCGAGCTCGGCGCTCTCGCGCACGGCGCCGCGCCGCGCGCCGATCTCGCGCCGCGGATCGCGATCGAGCGCGCGCGCCTCGCGTTCTTCCTGGATCCCCGCGCCGAGCCGGGCGCTTTCACCGGCCTCGTCGATCCACGAAGCGCGCGCGCCCTTGCACAGCGTTTCGGAGGCGTCGCGCCGGACCAGGCGACCCCGGTCTCGGCCATCGAGGCCGCGGCGCTCTGCCCCTTCGAGGCCTTCGCCGGACGCGTGTTTCG
>JBGTSH010000376.1:0-9635 GCA_041940405.1 Polyangiaceae bacterium | reverse complement strand
GTGGTCAAGGCGATCAACTTTGCTGCGGGCGACAGCCTGGCGGTGGATGCTGCGATCCTCGAATTCGAGTGATTGACCGGTACGATGGTAGCGTTACCATCGCGCCATGTTCCGCACGATCCTGATCTCCGCCCTGATGCTGCTCGGCCTTCCGGCTGCGGCGCAGACCCCCAAGCTCGAACAGCGTGGGGAGGCCACGCAGCTGATCGTCGACGGTAAGCCGTATCTGATTTTGGGCGGCGAGCTGGGCAACTCGTCCGCCTCGCACCGCGACTATCTGGCGCCGCACTGGGCGAAGCTCAAAGCGATGAAGCTCAATACCGTGCTCGCGCCGGTCAGCTGGGAGCTGGTCGAGCCGGTCGAGGAGCAGGGCTATCGTGTCGGGTGGATCGCGCCCGGCCGTTTTCAGGAGCGCGTCGAGCGCTTGAAGTTCTCGATGACCATCGCGACGCCGACGCTCACGCAGATGGCCGTCGCCGAGTACCTCGAGAGCGGCGGTTACGATCGGCACCTGCGCTCGCTGCGCTCGCACTTCGGCGTGCAGTGCGTCCGCTACCGCGAAGCGATCGCGCGCGCGTTCCCCGCCGGCACGCGCGTATCCGACCCGGTCGGCGGCTACGCCCTCTGGGTAGAGATGCCCCGGCAAGTGAACGCCTTCGAGCTCCAGGCCGAAGCGCTCGAGCGCGGCATCGCCATCGCGCCCGGGCCGATTTTCTCGGCGCGCGGAGCGTTCACCAACGCCATTCGCGTCAGCTGCACGCAACGCTTCAGCCCCCGGGTCGAGGCGGCGCTCCAGACGGTAGGAGAGCTCGCCGCGGCGCAGATCGACAAGCGAGCGCGCCTCGACGTGGCGTGATCGACCGGGGCTCGGCTACCCTCGTGGCCGATGCTTCGGTCAGCTCTGGTTCTCACGCTCCTCTCGATCGCCGCGCTCGGCTGCCAGGACGAGTACGAAGAGGAGTGCAGCGCCTTCTGCCCAGAAGGCGTCGCGGCGTGTCCGCAGGGTGAGGTCGACTGCACCAAGGACTGCGCCGAGATCGCTCGCTCCGCGGACGAGTACGGCTGCCGGCCGCAATCGGTGGCGTACTCCAAGTGCGTCGCGGCAGAAGACGTGTGCGCCACCGAAGCGCCGCCCGCGTGCACCGACGAGTACGGCGCGTTCTACAGCTGCCTCGAGGCGCAGGGCGGTCAATGAAGCTGTGGATGTCGCTCGCGATCGTCGTCGTCTCGTCGGCCCTCGCCGGCGGGTGCGGCGCCGACGTCGAGGGCGATTGCCTCGAGGTCTGTGAAGGGTCAAAGGACTGCACCGAGACCGAGGCGAACTGCAAGTCGCTGTGCTCGCGCGTCGCCGACGAGGCCGAGGCGACCGAGTGCGAGTCCCAGACGAACGACTACTACGCGTGCCGGCTGGACAACGACGGCTGCAACACGCAAGCATGCGACGCGGAGTACGGCGAGCTCACCGTCTGCAGGCTCGACTTCTGTTTGGAGCATCCGGACCATGAGCTTTGCGACATCGATGGCTAGCCAGGGTAGACCGCGCCGTCCTCGACGTACTGCTTGCGTAGCGCCAGCGGCGGCGGGAAGCCGACGCCGGCGAACGCGCGCGCCAGGGCGTTCGGCGATCGATAGCCGACGGCTTTGGCGATCTGGGCGACCGTCGCGTCGAGGTTCGAGAGGAGCGCGGCTGCGATCTTCACTCGCCAGCGGTTGCGCAGATCGCGCCAGTTGCCGGCGTCGATTCGGTACTTCTCGTTGAAGGCTACCTGCACCCGCAAGAGCTGCCGCTCCGAGAGCCCGAGCTGCGACTTGAAGTCGACCATCATCGGCCCTTCGGAGAGGGCACGAAACTGTGCGGAGAGCCCGCGCGCGATGGCGAGGTCCATCTCGGAGGGCGCGTCCTCGGGTGCCAGATCGATGGGAGGGAGGCGCAAGCCGAGGTCGCCCAAGAAGGCAGTCGCACGCGTGATGACAGCGCCGTGATCGAGCGACCAGACGTCGTCGAAGCCGGCGACGAGCGAAGCGATGTCGGCCGGCGCGGCCTTCGCACGAAAGAAGAGATCGCTGACGGCGCCTGGTCTCGCCTCGCCGCCCTCGATCTCGTCGGTCCAGGCGATCTCGATCATCCGCACGTCGTGCCACCGCGGCTTGACGCCCCCTTGCGCGCGAAACGCGATCACGTCTCCTGCCTCGACTTCGAGCGTCTCGCCACCGTCCTCGAGGTAGCCCCGCCCGCCGAAGACGAGGTAGCAGATGGGGCGAACCACCCGCGGGGCGAGCGGGAACGCCTTCCAGAGCACGCGCTCGTCGACCACCATCTCCGAGAACCGGGTGCGGCGCATGACGAGCCCGCTTCGCCGGAGCGCGACCGCCTCGACCACCGGCCCGAAGCCGGTTTCGAAGCGGAGGACGTGCGGGAGCGCGAGGAGCATCGGCGGCAACCATGAAATCCCGCCCTGCGTCCCCCGTCGACCGCGTGATGTCCGAAAATGATCCGGGGCATCGTCGTCCTCTCGGCGTACGTGAAAGGGATGAAGCTTTGGGGAGCGACGGGCGGGATCTTGCTGGTTTGTGCGGGTTGCGGCGACAGCGAGCAAGGCGGCGGTGGACAGGGCGGTACCGGAGCAGGGGCCGAAGGCGGCGGCGGTAGCCCGCCGGCAATCGAGTGCCCGACCCCGACCGCCGGGCCCACGATTCATGACCAGGATGTCAATGCGCCGGAGACGTGGAGCGCCGACGCGAGCCCGCACATCATCCCCGGCGACCGGACCATCTACGCGGCGCTGACCATCGACCCGTGCGCCACCGTCCAGATCGCGCCCAAGGCCACGATCACGGTGCGAGCCGGCGGCAGCATCGTCGCCAACGGCGCCACCGACAAGCCCGTCATGATCGGCCAGCGCGACCAAGGACAGCACTGGGCGGCGATCGTCGCGTTCGGCGGCGGCACGCTCAGCTTCACCCACACCACGATCGAAGGCGGCGGCGATCCACTCAACATCGTCCCGGACCATCAGGGAGCGCTCGACGTGCGCGGCGATCAATACATGCCGCCGCAAGAGATCCTGCACGCCGATCACCTCGTCGTTCGCGACTCGCTCACCCAAGGCATCTACCTGCGCGAGGGCGGCGGCTTCTCGGCCACCTCGACCGACGTCACCGTCTCCGGAGCAGCCGGCTACCCGATTCACACCTGGGCGAACCTCGCCGGCACGCTCCCGACCGGCAACTACACCGGCAACACCAACGACGAGATTCTCATTTCTGGCCAAGGCCAATACGAAGCCATCGCCGATTGGGACGTCACCTTCCACAACCTCGGCGTGCCGTACAAGGTCGGCCACTCCGGCTCGTTCGGTGAGCTCTACGTCAGCTCGCAGACCGGCGTGCCGACGCTCACCATCGAGCCCGGCGTGATTCTCCGCTTCAAGAAGGGTGGATCGCTCTACGTCTCGTACTTCTCCAGCGACGATCCCGCCCTCGGCGCCCTCATCGCCGCGGGCACGCCAGGCAACGAAATCATCTTCACCTCGGCCGAGCCCTCACCCGCGCCGGGCGACTGGTACGGCATCCGCTACGGAGGCGTTCCCGATCCGTCGAACGTCCTCGACAACGTCATCGTCGACTTCGCAGGCCAGACCCCGAGCGGATCCGGCAGCGCATCGTGCCCCTACCCCGACGGCGTCGAGAACGACGCCGCAATCCGCCTCATCGGCAGCGGCGCCCCCACCAGCGTCTTCATCACCAACACCACCGTCAGGAACAGCGCCTCGCACGGCATCGACCGCGGCTACTACGGCGATCCTTCGCTCGACTTCGCCGCCGGCAACAACTTCGAATCCGTCACGAAGTGCACGCAGACCCATCCGCGTCCCGAGATGGGGAGCTGCCCCGAGCCGGTGCCTTGTCCCATGCGGTGAGCGCGCTCACCGTTGTCCCGCGATCCGAAGTGACCTACTCCTCTTCGGCCACTTCCTCAGCCTCGGCCGCGTCACCCTTGCAGCGCACGTCGAGGTTGAACGTGCCGACGAGGCGGCCATCGGGATCCGATTCGGCGATCACCATGTGCGTCGTGCCGGGAGCGGCGCACTCGAAGGGCAGAACGAGCGTCGTGCTGGCGCCTTCCTCGGACGGCTCCTCCGGCTCTGGGGCCTCGAGGCTCTTGACCACGGTCTGGTCGAGCTTCTCGAGCGCCCATCGATCGCCGTGCGCGTTGTCGACCGGAAGGTGCACCTCGAACTGGTCGCCGACGTCGAAGGTGACCGAGCGGCCGGAGTCCTGGGTGTCGAACGTCTCGGTACCGCACCCGGTGACGAACACGAGCCCGGCGACGAGAGGAAGCGAGGTGATGACGTGGCGGAACATGGCGGCGAGCCTAGCGCCTCGGCGCTCGCGCCGCGACAGCTCAAAGCGGCGGCAACTCCGCGAATTGCGGCAGCTCGTCGCGGAAGCGGTACCAGGGAGCCTTGCTGGCCACGTGGATGTGCGCATCGGGCCGGCGCCCGGGATCGCTGTCGAGCAGGCCAGCCGGAACGAGCACGAACGCCACGTTCTCACGCTGGATCGGCGCCCCTCCGCCGCAACGCGAGCAGAACGAAACCGTGAACCGCTCCGCATCCGGAGGCTTGTACGCGATGACGACCTCACGCCCTGAATGCCACTGGAACTGATCCGCTTGAAAGAACATATTGCTCGCGTGCGCAGCGCTCCGCGCGCGCCGGCAGCGCGAGCAATGGCATTGGAACCACCGAGCCGGCGCGCCTCGCACCGAGAACGTGACCGCGCCGCACGAGCAAGATCCACCGATCGCTCCATCGAGCGCGGGTGCAGCGGGTCGCTGCACCTCCTCGAAGGGCCAGCTCGGCGCCGCCTTCTCGTATTGCGGCAAGTCGTCGCCGATGACGTGCCAGGGCGCCTTCGATCCGACGAACATGTGAAGGCCGCCGACATCACCGAGCTCGCCGACCAAGTTGCCCGCGGGAATCCAGGCGCGATCGCCGATCACCGCCGGAGCGACGGCGCCGCACGTCGCGCAGAAACTGCGATCACGCTTGGGTGACGATCGATGCTGCACCACGGACGCTTCCCCTTGCACCCAGTGAAGACGCTCCGCGGGCGGAGCCACGAACGTCGCGAATGGCGCGCCGTGGTGCTTTCGACACATCGAGCAGTGGCAATGGTCGAGGTCGCCCACGCTGCCCTCCACTTCGTAGCGGAGCGCACCGCAGAGACAGGCGCCGGTCGTCATGGGCGAAGCATCGGCCTTCTTCGCGGGCATCTCGCGAAGCTACACCGGCCCTCGTCAGATCGGCGAGATGTCGTTCGCGTCGACCAAGAGCCCCGACAGCCCTTCCTTGGTCTGAAAGATCACCACGACGGCGTTCTTGCCGACGAACGCCATCGGCGTTCCGGTCGACGGGCCACCGTGATCGGCGTCGTGCATGACGACCAGCGGCTCCTCACCCGAGCGGGCGAGCTCGAGCTCGCCGGACGGACGGCGCGTGAGGCTCGTCTTCTTTCCGCCGAGGTCCCCGGAAAACCAGGTGGCGCTGGACGGCGGCAACGTGGGGCGATCCGAAGCCATCGTGAGCTTCTCGAGATCCCCTTCGTAGCTCGAGCCGTCCGTTCGGAATGCGCCGTACTCGGTCTCCTCGGGCGTGAGGCCCATCTTGGTGACGCCGTGGACCAACACCTCGCTCTGGCCCTCGACGAGCCGCGCGGTCTGCGGGCGAAGCCCCACCCGGAGCTCGTCGCACGACACGCTCTTTGCACCGTCGGGCTCGACGACACAGGCGACCAGGTTCCCGTCCGGCGCGCGATAGAGGAGCGCGGTCTTGTCGCCCATCTTCACCATCCCGCGGAGATTGAGGATGCCCCGCGCGACGACGCCGAAATCGCTCGCGCGATAGCGGGGCTTCGGGCCCGCAGGTGCGTCGTCCTCCTCGACGGCTCCGCTCTTCGCGGCGAGCAGCCGCTTCGGATCGTCGCCGACGACACCACGCAGCACGGTGACGCCGACGCCGACGAGCACCAGGAAGCCGCCGACGATCGCGATGGTGATCATGGTTCCGCGCTGCGGACCGCGCATACGCGCGACCGCGGAGGTCGGAGCAATGGCCTGGCGCAGCTGTGGAAACTTGCGGTGCGCCGGCATCGCCGCGTTCGCCACCTTCATCGCGCCTGCGGCGAGAAGGATCATCAACGTTACCACTTTGATGGGATTCGCGAACGGGATCGGAAGCGGGATGGCCAGGATGAGCTTCGGCGCCACCAGAAGGGTCGCAACGACGGTGAGCAACCCGAAGCCGACACCGATCCAGAGGTTGCGCTGCTTGACCTTCTCTTCGACGCGGTCGTCCTGCGAGACCAGCATCTCGACCGCTGCGGGATCGTCGAGATCGAGGAGCGCGCCGCCCCCACAACGGCAGTCGCCCGGCTCCGCGCTGGACGCTGCACAGTCGGAGCAAACGTAGGTCTTGGCCATGCGCGGCCACTCTACGCGATGTTCCGCGCCCCCCTTCCCTCTCTCCGCGTCAATAGTGCGTCGGCGCCTGGGCCCCTTGGCCACCGAGCGACGCGTGGATCCGCCCGTAGACGACCGGATCCCAGAAGCCGTCGAGATGACCGAGGTAGTGGTCGCAGAAGAGGACGTTGGTTGCGCCGTCGACGATCGAGGTGTCGTACGGCAGCATCAGCTCGTCGTTGCACGAGTAGATGCTGGTCATCTCGAGCCCCTGCGGGAACGGCGCCGCGTTGAGCTGGGTGAGGAACGGGCTGCCGGGCGTGATGTCCGCCAGCGAATCGAAGCCCGTCGTCCAGTCGCCGACGGGCGAGAGCCACGTTCCATGGTGCGCCGAGACGAAGCTGACGAATTGGTCGACGCGCTCGGATCCGCCGAGGACTTGGAGCGCGTAGCGCGTGGCGACGCCGCCGTTGCACTCCGCGACGATGTGGACCTTGGCGTCACCGGAGGCGGCGAGCACCTCGTCGATCTTGTCCGAGATGCGCACGGCTCCGATCGCGAGGCTCTCGGTCAAGAGATCCGGCGTCTCGTAGATGATCGGCTCGAACCCGTCTTTTTCCAGCTTCGCGGCCATGTCGTCGAAGTAGGAGCCGACGATCGCGGTGCCCGGGATCAAGAGCACGATGCGCGTAGGCTCAGGCTGCGGATCCGGGGTCGCGATCTCTCCGCCCCCGGTCGCGTCGCCGCCGCTCGTCGTAGCGCTCGTGTCAGCGGCGCCTTCCGCTACCGAGGTTCCGTCTCCTGCCCCGCTCCCGCCTTCGGACGAAGCCATCTGGTCCGGGTCCACGAGGTCGGCGCAACCGGCGATCGAGAGAACGAAGACACACGATTCCCACCACCCTCGACGAGTCATGACATGCTCCTTTGTTTCAGGTTCGATTCGATGAAGCGCGAGCCACCGCGAGGCGCGGCGCGGCGTCACGCTGGGTGCGAGCCCAGCTGCGAATCAGCGCGGTTCCACCTTCGAGGTAGGCGCTCAAGCTCTTCTTGAGAGCGGCCGCACGCCGGCCTTGAAGCGCGGCGACGATCGCCTCGTGCGCGGCAACGATCGCCCTATCGCTCTTGTTCTTCTCGAAGATGATCCCGCCGAGCTCGAGGTGGACCACGCGCACCGAGCGCATCAAAAGACCGTAGAAGAGGTTCTGGCTCGCGCGGGCGAGCACCAGGTTGAGCTGGTAGTCGTGCTCGGCCATCGTCGCCGCCGTGCGCGCCGGGTCGGCGAGGAGGGCTCGCTCGGCTCCGACGATGCGCGTGAGCTCGGCGATGTCGTCGTCGGAGACGCGCTCGACCAGCGTGTCCACGAAGCCGAGGACCACCACGGCGCGAAACTCCATCAGGCTCAAGCACTCGGACGGAGTCAGGCGACGGCCCGCGCCCAAGAGCTCGGAGAGGAGCCCGAGCGTCGGAATCTCCTCGGTATCGACGACGTAGGTCCCACTCCCGTGCCGGGTCTGCGTGAAGCCCGCCGCCTCCAAGTGCGACAACGCCTCACGCACCGTGAGACGCGTTACCCCGAGCTGCTCGGATAGCTCGAGCTCGGTCGGAAGACGGGAGCCGGCCCCGTACACCCCCGTCGCGATCAGCCGCTTGAGCTCTGCGGCGGCCTGATCGGAGAGCCGGCTTCGGCGGACACGCTGGAGGGAAGCGCTCATGGGTGAGCCGCTTGTAATGTCATCAGATGACTTGGTCAATACTGAACGCGCTACCCCGAGAGGGCGGGGCCCATCTTGCGAAACGCATCCTTCAAGAAGGCGATCGTCGCCTTCACTCGAGGGATCGACCTGCTGTGGCGGTGTGCGGCGAGCCACAGCGTGCGCTCGGGGCCGGGCACCGGCGTCGCGAGCCGGCGCAGCGCGACCGTGCGATCTCCGACGAGGACAGGCAGCATCGCGATGCCTGCACCCGCAGCGGCGAGCGTCGCCATCGGGAGCCGACCATTGCTGCGAGCGACGATGCTCGCGTTGCCGGCAACCCCGGGGAGCCACGCGACGTCCGGGATGCGCGTGAGCGAGGCGCTCATTGCGATGAGCGAGTGTCCATCACACCCACGCGTGAAGTCCGGGACGCCGCGCTCGCCGAGGTACGCCTCGGACGCGTAGAGCCCGAATCGGACCAGACCGACCTGAATCTCGACGACGTCTTGATGCTCGAACCGCGAAGGCCGAAGGGCGATCTCGGCTTCGCCACGAGCGAGGTTCAAGTGGCGGGGCTCGGCGAGGAGCTCGATCTCGAGCTCCGGGTGGCGAGCGACGAGCGCCGCGACCATCGGCGCGAGGACGGCGTCCACCATCCATTCGCTGGCGGTGATCTTCACGGGTCCGCGCAGACCCGCGTCACGTCCGGTCACCCTGCGCTCCGCGCCCAGCGCCTCGACCTCCATCCGCTCGGCGTATGGGAACAGTCGCTTTCCGGTGTCGGAGAGCGCGTGCCCCGAAGCGCTGCGATCGAAGAGCTTGGCACCGAGCCGCCTTTCGAAGGCCGTGATGCGCCTACCGACCGTCGGTTGCGTGAGCTTCAGGGTGCGAGCAGCTGCCGACAGGGTGCCGGCTCGAGCCACCGCCAGGAAACACCGTAGGTCGTCCCAATCCAGCACGAGGTCGAGGCTACCCGGCGCCATGCAAAAACGCATAGCGTTCATGCGCAGGTCGAGAATCGACGATCATGGGAAGTGGCGGCATCGTCGGGGAGATGTCGCGACGAGAATTTCTTCAGGTCATCTCGGGTGGCGCCGTCGGCGCTGCGCTCGGAGCGTGCGGAAGCCCGCCGCACCCGTCGAACGCTACGCCGGCGCCGCGCCGGCGCATTCGTGCCATCTGCTTCGACCTCTTCACGCTCTTCGATCCTCGGTCTGTCAACGACGTCGCCGCGAGCATCGTCGGCGACGGCTCGGCCGCCTTCTGCGAAACCTGGCGCAACAAGCAGTTCGTCTATGCCTTTCTTCGAGCGTCGGCAGAGCAGTATGCCGACTTTCGAAAGATCACGTTCGATTCGCTCGCGTTCGCCGAGCGCACGCACAAGCTGTCGCTCGCGGCCGCGGACCGCGAGAAGCTCGTCGATGCGTACTCACGCCTCGCTCCCTGGCCGGACGCAGCATCCACGCTGCAGCGCTTCA
>JBGTSH010000375.1:0-9653 GCA_041940405.1 Polyangiaceae bacterium | reverse complement strand
ATCGCCGAGCCGAGCAGGGTCGACGAGCTCTCGGATCGGCGATGTGCGCTCGCGGACGGTGAGCGCGCCCATCACGCCGCGCCCGATGTCGGCGACCAGCGCAAACCAGTCCTCTTCTGCGTGCTCGATCCTCGATGCCCAGAGCTGAAAGCCGTCGACCACGGCCGTGAGCCTCGCGACGACCTGGACGCGGCCGCCCGCCCGCCTGAGCGAGCCGTCGATGACCGCCTGGACACCCAGCGTCTGGCCGGCGGCGCGCACGTCGCGTCCTTGCGGTGCGTGCTCGCTGCTCGCGCGGGGCCCGCGCACGCGCAGCCCTTCGACGGCGGCGAGCGCGTCGATGAGATCGAGCATGATGCCTTCGGAGTAGATTTCGTCCTCAGCAGCCGCGTAAGCGAAAGGCAGGACGGCGACCGCCTTGGTGCCGATCTCGACAGGAAGATCGGGCATCGAGGGAAGCGAGGCGCGGTGGCCTCGAAGGGAGACGGGACCCGATGGCAACGTGATCGTCGAGAGCTCGTTCGCCATGTCCTCGATGTCGCGGTACCGATCGTCGCGGCTCTTCGACATGGCGCGGGTGATCACGCGGCTCACCGCCTCGGGCAGATCGGGCACGACGGCGCGCGGGTCGGGCGGAGGCGACAAGAGGCGCGCCGACGCCACGGCCCACGCGGTGTCTCCGCGCCACGGCCGCTCGCCGGTCACCATTTCGTAGAGCATCGCGCCGAGGGCGTAGACGTCGGCGCGCGCGTCGATATCCACGCGCCCCTCGACCTGCTCGGGCGCCATGTAGACGGGTGTTCCGACGAGCTCGTTCGAGCCGTCCACGACCGTGTCGCCTTCGGCGTCCTCGAACGTCAGCGCCATGCCGAAGTCGGTGAGGACCACGCGACCGTTCTGTTCGACGAGGACGTTCTCCGGCTTGAGATCGCGGTGGACGATCCCCGCCGCGTGCGCGGCAGCGAGACCCGCGCAGATCGATCCGGCCAGATCGAGAGCTTCACCGAGCGGCAGCTTGCCCTGCTTGGCGAGCCGATCGGCGAGCGCCTCGCCATCGACGTACTCCATCGTGATGAAGCGCTCCCCGCCGTCTTCGCCGGTGTCGAACGTGCGAGCGACGTTCCTGTGCGTGACCCGCCGGGCCAGGCGCACCTCTTGTTTGAAGCGCGCGACGATGCTCGGGTTGGCGACGAGCTCGCGGCGCAGGACCTTGACCGCGATCTCTTCTGACAGATCGAGATCGCGCGCGCGGTAGACGGTGCCCATGCCGCCGGTGCCGAGCAGGCCGAGGAGCAGGTACCTACCCGCGAGGATGACGGGGCCACCGGCGGAGACGCCCATCTCGGGCAGCACGCCACCGATGTCGATGGTCGCCTCGTCCTCGAGCATCGAATCGGATTTTCCCATTCGTTTGGGGGAGAAAGAAACGACAATATCGAGCCGTGGCAGCGATTTGGCTCTTCGTCTACGGCTCGCTGCTCCGCGGTGGGCGCCATCATGAGGAGCTTGCCGGCGCGACGTTCGTTCGAGAGGCGCGCACATCGGCCGGTTTTGCGATCTACGACATCGGCGACTACCCGGCGCTCGTCCGCACCGACGAGGGCGTGGTGTCCGGCGAGCTGTACGAGGTCTCGGAGCGCCTCTTGGCTGCCTTGGATGCGTTCGAGGGCGACGGCTACGAGCGCGGCCTCGTGACCGTCGAAGACGGAGCGTCGGTCGTGGCGTACCTCTTGGCGGGCCCGCTACCTGCCGGCGCGACCCGAATCCCGACGGGCTCGTGGCTCGCTGGGCGGCCGGACAGACGCTGAGCTGGTTGGCCCAACGGCGATGGGTCAGGATGCCCCTCGTGCCCTTCGAGTACTACGAGCGGCTCTCCAAGAAGGAGAAGCGGATCTATGACGCGAGCGACGCCGTCGCGACCGTCCCGCTGCGCAAGCTCGACGGCATCCGAGCCGCATCCGCCGCGCTCGAAGCAGCCCTCGCCGCCGAGGATCGGCGGACGGCGGCGAAGGCCGCGCAGTCGCTGTCCGACGCGATCTGCCGCGATCTCGAGGTTGCGCCGGCCAGGGTGAAGGTCCTCTCGCGACGGCCGAGCGACGACGAGAGCACGCTGCACGGCCTCTACGTCCGCGAGGACGACGAGGTGCCGGTGATCCGCGTCTGGATGCGCACCGCGGCACAGCGGCGCGTCGTCCGCTTCAAGACGTTCCTTCGCACGCTGCTCCACGAGGTGCTCCACCACCTCGACTACGAGCTCTACGGTCTCGAAGACTCGTTCCACACCCAAGGCTTCTTCCGGCGCGAGTCGAGCTTGGTCTCGCAGGTCCTGGGCACGCCCACACGCGTCAAAGCGCGCGTCCGCGACGAGGAGCCCACGCCGGAGCCCGCCCGGGCTCCCCGACAGCTGGGGCTCTTCGACACGGACAGAGACGTGTAGCTTCCCCCGGGTGAGCGCGTACCGAAGCGGACCCGAAGGGGCCGGCGGGTCCGAGGGCGGCGTCGTCGATCAGATCGTTCGCCAGTTCGCCGATCGCTATGCCTTCGTTCGCGAGCTCGTTCAGAACGCCATCGACGCCGGAGCATCCTCGGTCCGTGTCGTGATCGACGACGCGGGGCCATCCCCGGTGGTGCGCGTCGAGGATGACGGCGCCGGGATGACGCTCGAGATCATCCAAGGGCCGCTCCTCACGCTCTTTTCGTCATCGAAGGAAGGTCAGAGGGGAAAGATCGGCCGATACGGCGTCGGCTTCATGAGCGTCTTCGCGCTCGAGCCCAGCGTCGTCCTCGTCGAGACGTGGCGAAAAGAAGGCTCGTACCTGGTCGAGATCGGCAGGGACCACGGCTTCGAGGTGCGCGAGGGCGCGAAGCGAAAAGGAAGCGGCACGCACGTTTCGATGATCCTCGAGCCCGGGAAAGAGGACCGCGCGGAGCTTTCGGCGCGCGTGCTCGGTGCGGCTCGCCGCTGGTGCCGGCACGTACCGAAGCCCGTCACCGTCGTCACGCCGGACGGCGAGCACACGGTGAACCAGAAGCTCACCTTGCGCGCCCCGGTCATCGTCGAAGCAAAAGAGGACGGCGTGCACGCGCTCGTCGGCGTCGTCGCCGGCACGGAGCTCATGGCGGGCGATGACGGTCTCGAGGGCACCGGTACCTTCGCCGGCTTCTACGCGCACGGCCTCACCCTGCTCGAAACGACGGATCCGGCGACGGCCATCCCCGGCGTGCGGTTCAAGGTCGCCTGCGCCGATCTCTCCCACACGATCAGCCGCGACGACGTGAAGCGAGACGCAGCGTTCGAGCGCGCGATGCGCGTCGTCCGCCGCCTGGTGAAGAAGCAGCTTCTCCCGGCGCTCGAGCGCGAGCAAGCGACGGCCGCGCGCGCAGCCGCGAGAACGCCGGAGGTGCTTGCGACGGCGGACCCGATCTTCTCCGCCGCCGCCGTGCTCTTGAAGGAGACGGAGATCCTCGTGCCGCTCGTCGAGCCGTTCGGTACAGAGCCGACGATCACGCTCGCTCGGGCGCGAAAGCTGAAAGAGGCACAGCGGCTGTACTCGGCGACGGAGCCGAGCCTGCTGAGCGCCGAGCTCGCGTCGCGCGGCGCGGCCATCCTGCGCCTCGAGCCCGACGCCACCCCGGGGAGCTCCACGATGTGCAAGGTGTTCGGTCTGGGCGGAGTGCCCAAACCCGAGGCGCACCTCGCTCTGTTCAAAGCCAAGGAGCCGACGTCGAACGAGCGAGCCCTCCTCGAGCGGCTCGGGATCATGCTCGGTGGGCTCGGCCTCGACCTGAAAGAAATCGTGATCGCCCACGTCGTCGAAGGTCGATCCGATCGCAGCGGGCTCTTGCTTGGGCCGGCCAAGGACGGCCGTTGGATCGTCCCCGAGGCGAAGAGGCCACGCGGGGCGCCGACGCTCGTCCTCAAATCGTCGCACCCTGCAGTTCGCCGAGCGGTCGGGGCCTCTCGCGCTCGGTCGGCGGCCGCGCTCCTCGCGCGGCTCGTCCTGGTCGAAGCGTTTGGACCGGTCTCCGCGACGCGGTCCGACGCGCTGCTCGACATGGCGATCGAGGTACGGTCGTGAGCAAGGTCCTCGCGAAGGGCCGCATCGGCGTCGACGCGGCGAAGGCGATGGACAAGCTCCGCGATCATCTCCTCGCGGACCCTTCGACGTGGCTCGCCGAGATCGTTCGCGTCGCGACGCTGTCGCATGCGACGCATGTCGATATCACCTACGACACGGATGACCTCTACGTTCGCTTCGACGGCGATCCGTGGAAGAGCGGCGTGATCGAGCATGCCGCAGCGGCCCTCGGCACGAGCGGTGCCGCCGGCGATCGGCGCGGGTACCTCTTGGCCGTCTCGAGCTTTGCCGCCCTCGGAACCGGCGCGAAGCGGGTCAGCGTGATCACCCGGACCGAAGAAGGCGGCCTCGAGTCTTCGGTGCTCTCTTCGAGCGGGCTGGGTCAGAAGGTCCGAGGCGACGCCGTGCAAGCGAAGGACAAGCGCCCCGTTCAGTCCCTCTGCCTGCACGTGGAGCACGGCTTCACCGGCATCCGCGTCGGCCGGCTGGTGCGGACGTCGCGACCGGCCGAGGTCGATGCACTCTGCGCCAGGTTGGAAGGGGGCGCACCGGCGATCACCGTCAACGGGTCGCCGCTCGCGCCGGCGCACGAGCCCGCGCTCCTGTCGGTCCCGATCCACGAAGAAGACGGTCTCGTCATCGAGGTGACGCCTTCGTGGCGCACGGCCCCCCAGATGGTCTTCGTCGAGCTCGGCGTCGTGCTCTCTTCGGCTCCCTGGAGGCCGGAGACGCCCGTCGGCCGGGTGCACGGCGGGGTCGCGCTTCCCCTCCGAGCCGTCGTGCGCCGCGACCGCCTGGTGACCAACGTCTCGAGGTCGCGTGTCGAAGAAGAGCTGGAGCGGCGCGTGGCGCTCGCCATCGAGATCGCGCTGCCCGCGCTCATCGACGAGCTCAAGAAGCGGGCAGCCGCTCGTGATGACCCGTCCCGTGCTCGCTGCGAGGACGCGCTCGGTGCGATGGGCGTCGTGGCCGCGATCGCACACGACACCGGGCACGCCGGCGACCCCGCTGTCCGGGCCCTCGAGCCGGTGCTCGGTCTTCCTCTCTTGTGGGATGCGGTCGGTCGCCTGCGCAGCTTGAACGGTGCCCGCCGGATCGTCGGCTCCGCCAAGCCGGTCTTTCTTCGCGAGGCGCCCGAGCCGCTGCCCGCCGATCATCTGCCGCTCACGCACGACGTCTTCTGGCTGCGCGGCGGCACCGCCGAAGCCTATCTGCGCGCCGTCGAGAACCGACCCTATCGCGCGATCGCCAAGGACGTAACGCGCGGCGTCTCTCTTCGAAACGAGCGCCTCGCGGGGCCGGCCGACCCGCTCGAGGTGACGGCCCTGCCGGATCACGTCATCGTCCACCGTGCGGAAGAAGGCGCGCTCCGAGCGCTGCTCGCGCTGCGGGCGCCCGGCCGCATGGGCTCCGGCTGCACGGTTCGCCTGCACGTCGACGGCCGGCTCTGCGAGACGATCTCGCTCGCCGAGCCGCCCTCGGGCATCCCCTTCGATGCGGCGCTCGAATGGCCAGAGGTCCTGCACCCGAACCGCACCTACGACAGCGTCGTGCGCGACGAGGGGCTGGCGCGCGCCATCCGGTCCCTCGGCAGGCTCGCGCGCCAGGGCGTGCTCGCCCACCTCGCCGGCGTTCCAGCGCACCGGAGCGCCGAGGTGCGCGCGCTCGTCGCCGGTGGTGCCGCCGGCGAAGGCGGGGCCGAGCTCCGCGCGCTCGCCGTCTGGCCGGCGCTCGGACGGCCGCCGCTCTCGACGCTCGCGGTCGCGAACCTGTGTCAGGCGGACGGCGGCGTCCGATCGATCACGCCGGAGGAGCACGACCCCACGAAGCCCGGAGCGACCCCGGGGCCGGTGCTGATCCTGGACGACGCGGATCGTCGCGCCCTCCGAACGCTGCTCGGCGGCGACATGCGCATCGTTCCGTATGCGTCCTATCTGGCGCGGTCGCGCACGCCTCCGGAAGGGCTCGAGGCCGCGCTCGCGGCCGAGCTGGGCGGGGCCGAGGCACCTTGGGTCCATTTCGAAGGGGAGGGTCGGCGCTTCGCGGCTACCCCGGCTGACAAGGATGTCATCGTCATGATGCACCGTGGCGAGACGGTAGCCAGGATCGAGACGCCGGCGGGGTTCGGGTTGGCGGTCGCCTTCGACGACGAGGGGCTCCTCCCCGGCGGGCGGACGACCCCGCCGGCGGACTTCACGCTCGGGCAGCAGGTATCGCGGGTGCTCCACGGCTTCGTGAAGCGCCCGGATGCGGAGGCATGGGCGCGGCGGAGCGAAGCGGTCCGGCGACTGATCCGGAAAGAGGCTCGCAAGTGGCCCGCGCCCTCGACGCTCCACAGGTCGCTCCGAGAGCTGCCGCTCTTTTCGCTCATCGAGGACGGCGAGCTGGCGGGGCACTGCTCGGCATCTACGATCGCGGGCTTCTGGGCTTCCGAGGTCCCGCGTGTCGAGGCGCTGCCCGAGCCACGCGTCGAAGGGCTCAAGGCGATCCTCGCGGACGAAGCCGATGCCGGCGTGATGACGCATTTGTCAGGACGCCCGGCGGGTCTTGCCGGCACGCTCGTCGTGCGCCTGCGCAAGCGCATGGCGCGCCGGGCGGCGCGCGCTGCGCTCTTGGCGATGAACCTCCGGGATCCGGCCGCCCCGCCGCCGGGCGCTCACGCCGAGCTGCCCCTCGTGCCGCTCCGGCCGCGCCCGGGCGTGCGCCGAGCGGTCGTCGCCGTGCTCGCAGACGAGGCGGCCGAGCGCAAACCGCAGGTGTCGTTCCTCTTCGAAGGGCGCGAGGTGGGGTCGCTCGGAGCCGAGGTCGAGGGCCTGCCGATCGCGCTCCTCGTCGACTTCGATCGAATGGGCCTCTTGCCCGGCGAGGGCGGACCGAGCCCACGTTGGGTCAGGGGGCTCGCGCTGATGAGCCGATGCGCCGGACACGAGCTCGCGCTCAGGCTTCTCCGCGACGGAAAGCCGTCACCCTTGCTTTACCCGAACGCGCTCGAGGTGCTGAAGCACGCGGCGCTCGACGGCGGCCGCGAAGCGATCCGCGAGGCGCTCGAGAATACGTCGGCGGTCGTGCCCACGATCCAGGGTGAGCTCGCGCCCCTGTCGCTGCTCATCAAAGGGAGCACCATTCGTTTCGGCCTCGAGGCGAGAGCCGATTGGCCGCGCGCCCAGCCGGCGAGCCCGCTCGACCAACCGATTCTTCTCGCGCCGAAGGACCGCCGCGGCGACGCGATCCGTGCCCTTCTGGGTGCGCTGGGTCGCCCGATGCGCGACGTCACCGAGGCGGTCAAGGATCTGCTCGCGGACCGCGCGAGCGGCGCGACCGCGATCGAGCCGGTCGAGCCCCCGCTCGACGAGCGACTCCGGATCCGCCTCGGTCAAAGGACCGCTCCCGGGCTCGGCGGGTACGTCGACATCATCGATGGCGCGCCGCAGCTCGTGGTGACCCAGCCCGGCTCGCCTCCGTGGACGCCGCCGCCGCAGGCGATCGGCCTCTTGCCGTGCGCGGTTCGTGGGACGGTCCGCGCCCCGCGCGGCCGCTTCTCGGACGCGATCATGGGCGATCTGGCGGTCGCCCTCGGGCGCCATTTGCGCGACCTCGCCGGCGATCACGAGAGTCTTCCGCCATTCGTGGCGCGCGACATCCGGCGGCACCTTGTCGACGAGCTCGGCAAGAAACGACAGATCTCGAAGCGGGTGCGCGCCGCGAAGCTCTTTCCCACCAAGGGCGGAGCGATGGCCTCGCTCGAGGAGATCGAGAAGGCGCCGTTTTCGGCCGACCTCCCGCTGATGGAGCTCGTTCCGCTTCTGCGCGCGCTCGGCAAGCAGGTCGATGTCGAGGTCGGCATGAGCGCCGACGAGCGGCGTGATGCCCTGATAACGGCCACGGTGAATTCGATCGGCGAGGGCGACGTCGGCATCGCTCGCGGCGCCGCAGGGCTCTCGATCTCGCACCTCGGCATCAAGATCGGCACCATTCCGCGCCTGCTCGGATTTCCGGCAACCGGTCGGGCCCAGGTGCCGGTCCTCACGCGCGCCGAGATCGAGTCCGGCGCGCTCGATCCCATCCGCCTCGACGCGATCGCCGCAGCGGCCGAGGACGCGCTCGTCGCGGCGATCGATCGCTTCACCGCGCCTGCGTCTCACGTGCTCGCGAGGCGCTTCGTCGATCGCCTCGGAGAGCGGGCCAAGGTGGTCGGCTGGCTCTGGATCCCCGACGGCGCCGTCGAGGCTCCCTTCGTGATCACGCCGAGCGGGAGCACACGCCTCGCGGTCGAGTCGCGGGGCGCGCCGCTACCGGTCCCGCTCGGCGGCTATGTCTTCGTCGCGGACGCACCCGAGGACCCGGCGATGCGAAGCGCCTTCAGCGACGTCGCGTGGGGCGTCCTCGAGTCGCTCGTCTCCGAGGTTCCCGGGGCGCTCGCAGATGAGCTCGCGCCGTATTTGAAGCTCCTCCGGCCGCGTACGCCGGATGAGCCGGCATTGATCTCCCAGCTCTGCGACATGGTCGGTCGTGGCCAAATGGTCTCCCTCGTTCCGGGGGTCCGGGAGCTCTTGACCCGTCCGGAGGAAGTCGTGGTCGGCGCCGACCATCCGCTCGGGCGAGCGCTGACCCGCTGGGCGCCGAAGCACGTTCGCTGGCTGTCGGACGCGCCCGCCCCGGCGGTCCCGCGACCCGCCGCGGGAGCGAAGCCGCCTGCGCCGGCCGCCGCGCAAGCGACTCCTCAGCCGGCGCCGCCCGCACCGGAGCCCGAGCCCGCCGTGCCCGACCTCGGCGCACCCGAGCCGCGTCTCATCGACCGCTTTCTCACCCTCTTCGGCGTTCGCCCGACGTGGAATGCCCCGAAGACGCATCCGCTGGTCCGCAAGCTCGAGCGGGTCATCTCCCGCCTGCCTCTACGTGACGGCACGGTCATCGCGTTCTCGCGAGGCGGCCGTCCCGTCCGGTTCGCGGACGGCCGGGTGGTCATCGATCCGGAGAACCCGACCATCGTCGCCCTCGCGACCGAGGGGGACGTCTCCAGCCTTGCCGCGGCCATCCTGAGCGAGGCCAATCGCGAGCTCTCCACGCTCACCGACGCCGAGGAGCGCCGTGCGCTCCTCGCCCTTCTGCTAGAGAGTTGATCGGCCCCCCCTTACCCTCGGGGCCGATCCGGGCTACAGTCCAAAGCGTAACGCAGACCTGAGCTACGGCGATCGCTGGAGGGAGTCTCATGGGACGCGCTTTTCGCTTCACTTCGTCCTTCATCGCGTCGGCCTTCGCCCTCCTCGGCGTGGCCTGCGGCGACGACACCTTCATCAATGAGGACCCGCCGTCGGTGGGCGGGTACAACCCCGGCAACACGACGGCCAACGGGTACGGCGCGGGCTACGGGCAGGGCGGCTCGGGCGGCGGCGACATGCCCCCGGTGTGCGAGGACGAGAACAAGGTCTGCGCCGGCGAGATCACCTACCCGGACATGGGTGAGGCGAGCGTCGAGCTGCGCGGCTCGTTCAAGCCCGACGGTTGGGACGTCGGCGTCCCGATGGTGAAGGACGGCGCGAGCTGGAAGGCGACCTTCGACGTCGCGTGGAACAC
>JBGTSH010000374.1:0-9782 GCA_041940405.1 Polyangiaceae bacterium | reverse complement strand
ACTCGGAAGTTAAGCTCTTCGGAGCCGATGGTACTGCTGGGGAGACTCAGTGGGAGAGTAGGACGCCGCCGGGATCTTTTTCAAAGGCTCGCAGCTCACGCTGCGAGCCTTTTCTTTTTCCATCTCCCGGGAGGCTACTTGCCCTGGAACTCGAAGCTCGCAGTCGGCAGGGTCAGGCAGGCGCCGTCCTCGACGAGCGTGAATGCTCCCGTGACGTCGTCCAGGGTGACCTCGACCAGCGCGACGTCGTCCAGGGTGCCGGCTGCGGTCGCGGGACCGGTGGTGTCGTCCAGCGTGATGGTGCCGCTGGTCGACGCATAGATGCGGGCCGGTGGGTTCGGATCGACGAAGTCTTCGAGGACGAGCACGCACGCGTCCGTGTTGGCGCAATCGTCGATGTTGGCCGGCAGGCTCAGCGTGATCGTCCCGGAGCTGCCGAGGGGAATCCCGAGGATGGCGTAGTCGGGCTGTGCCGCACCGAGCTGCGGGGTCACCTCGCCGGACCATGAGGACAGCGATTGCGCCTCGACGATGTTCGTCTCGATCTCTTCGCAGGTCGTCATGCCGGTGCTCGTCGACGATGCCGAGGTCGACGTCGATGTCGACGCCGACGACGACGCCGACGTCGAGGTGCCGCTCGAGGACGTCGCGGACGTCGTCGGGCTGCTCGAGGTCCCGGTGCTGGTCGTCGTCTCGACCGTCCCTCCCGCGCCGCCGCTGCCGCTTTCGTCGTCAGAGCAGCCCGCGACCGCCACGCCCGCGATCCCCAACAGCACGACGCCCACGCAAGCAAGGTTTCGCATGGCGCGCAGGATAGAGAACGCTCGCGTCGCATCCAAAAGATCGGCTGGATGCCGTCTCGATCGTGCTTCCCGTAGCGCAGGGTGCGAGCTCGGTCGGCTATTCTTGAACGATGCGCCGCTTGCTCTTTGCTCCGCTTGCTTTGTCAGCGCTCGTAGCCTGTGACGACGATCCCATGCCGCCGCATGGATACGATCACCGACCCGAGCCTCCTCCCGCCGACGAAGAGATCGAGGTGCGGGTCGTGGACTCGGGCACGAAGCTCCCTGTGGAGCGCGTTCGTGTGGTCTCCAACGATTCGCTCGGCGGGATCATCGCGGGTGGAGAGACCGGCAGCGACGGCCGGGCGATGCTCGCGTACGAGGTCGGCGGGACAGTTTCGATTTTCTGGGAGTCCGAGACTTCGGAGCCGCTGCCGACCCGGAGCACGGACTCGTACCTGATCACGCCGGAGCTGAAGTCGATCCAGCACGTGGTCTTCGGCGCCCCGGTCGAGTACACGAATCCACCGATCGAGCTCGTGCTCGAGGTCGAGCCTGTGCCGGGCGCGGTCGCATACATGGCGATGATCGCGTGCGCCACCGACCCTCACTCCTACGGTTCCTTCGTCGCCGGGGACGGTGCCGACATGCCGCTTCCGATCGTCGTGCCCGAGTTCCGAGGTTGCCCGGGCAAGAACACGTTTTCGGTCTTCTTGGCCGCCGTCGACATCGAAACGGGCCTGGTCGGCTACGACATGCTCATCAATGAGCCGATGCCATCGAGCGGCACCTTTTCGCACACGTTCTCTCCGACGCGGACCGCTACCGAGTCCTTCACGGTACGGTTCGACGGGATCACGCCGGGCACCGCGCTGTCGGGTCATGCGGTGCGGCTCAATTCGGCCGCGGTCGCGATGGATCCCTTCTACTCCGACTTCGAGCTCGTAGCATCGGAGTCGAGCGAGAGCTTCACGGCTTCCGTGTTGGATGTGCCGATTCCTCTCTTGCTCGACATCGAGGCGGATTTTCCAGAATCGGCAGGCAAGTGCAGCACGGCGCGCCGCAGGACCGCATTCCCGCAGGCGTTCGACGTCGCGTGGCGGGCCGACCGTCTCGCGACGATCGAGCTCGACGGCGATACGGTTCAGTTCGGCGCGGGCGATCCCGGCGACGTGGGCATCGCTGCCGACACGCAGACGTATCCCGATCACTTCCGGAGCATCCACTACCACTTCCCGTGGACGACGGCAGAAGGCGATGCGGAGCCGCGGCTCGTCTTCCATCCCGACCTTCCCGACGATCTCGAGGTGCGCTTCGGCTTCGCCGGCGAAGACATGTCGACGGTGACGATCGACATGCACGGCGTCGACGGATACGAAGGCGCGGTCGAGTCGGGCATGGACTACCGAGAGGGCTACGAATCGCGCGCTCTTTACGCGTGCCCGCCCTGATCGAACACGCGTCTGCTTCCGCTGCGGATCCAATTCGTGACGGACCAGTCGGTCACGTTGCGCGGAATGACGCACAGCATTCGTGACGAGGCGGTCATGAAGAGCTTTCCGCATTCCCGGTGCGCGCACCTCGCGGTACGGCGCGAGGATGAATCATCCGGCGACCCGAATCTTGGGAACGGGCCACTACCTACCCGAGCGCGTACGGACGAACTTCGATCTGGAGAAGATGGTCGAAACGTCCGACGCGTGGATCGTGGAGCGTACGGGCATCCGTGAGCGCCACATCGCGGCCGACGGAGAGGTGACGAGCGACATGGCGACGGCCGCTGCGAAGCGCGCCCTTCAGATGGCCGAGCTCGATCCGAAGGATCTCGACATGATCCTCGTCGCGACGGTGACACCGGATTGCCCGATGCCGGCGACCGCCGTGTTCGTCCAGCAGAAGCTCGGCGCGGGGAACTGCCCGTCCATGGACCTCTCGGCTGCGTGTGCGGGGTTCGTCTTCGGTCTCTCGATCGCCGACCAGTTCATCCGATCGGGCGCGATGAAACACATCCTCGTCGTGGGCGTAGAGCTCCTGTCGCGCGTGATCGACTGGACGGACCGCACGACGTGCGTCCTCTTCGGTGACGGCGCCGGCGCGGCGGTCCTCGGCCCCGCGCAGGGGACTGAAGCGCGCGGCAAGCCACGCGGGATCCTCTCGACGAAGATGAAGAGCGACGGGACGCTCGCGCCTTCGCTCATCATTCCCGGCGGCGGGAGCGCCGCGCCGGTCTCGAGCGACGTCGTCGAGAAGAAGCTCCACAAGGTCCACATGAGGGGCCAGGACATCTTCAAGGTCGCGGTGAAGAACCTCCACGGCTCGAGCCAGGCAGCTCTCGACGACCTCGGCATGACCGGGGCCGACCTGGACTGGATCTGCCCGCATCAGGCAAACCTGCGGATCATCGATCTTGCCGTCTCGAAGCTCGGCGTTCCGAAGGAAAAGATGCTCGTGAACATCGATCGCGTGGGCAACACGTCGAGCGCCAGCATCCCGATCCTGCTCGACGAGAGCGTCCGCTCGGGCAAGGTCCGTCCGGGCGACACGCTCCTCCTCTGCGCGCTCGGCGCGGGGATCTCCTGGGGGAGCGCGGTCGTCAGAATGTAGCGTCGTTCGTCGTGCTCCAGCGGTGATGCGCCTCCGACATGGGGCAGAGTGTCTCGATCTCCGGGGGGAGCGCCTTGTTGCGGCCTTCCTGGAGTTTCGAGAGAAGAGGGCCCCCCTGCCCGGGCGTTGCTAGGATTGTGAGCGTCTTGAAGAGGCTCCTTCGCTGGCAGACCCTCGTGATTGCGGCCGTCGTGCTCCTGGCCGCCGCCGCCCTCAGCTTCGGGCCCTTGGTTCGAAGCCGGGCGAGCGCCGCCGCGGAACGTCACGGAGCCGAGGTCGAGATTGATTGGGTCCTCCCCGCGTGGGGTGGGGTGACCCTCAAGGGGGTCAAGGTGCGACACCCCGACGCGCCTTCGGTTCGGGTCGACCTGGAGAAGGTGAAGGTCGGGTGGGGATCGCCTCGGCGTGTCGAGGTGAGCGGAGGCGAGGTCGAGCTGACGGGCAGCTTCGACCAGCTCGCGGCCGAGCTCGCGAAGGTGCGGTCCCGGAAACCGGAAGGCTCCGGCGGCGGCGGCGCAGGGCTCGACCTTTCGGTCGAAGGCGTCAACGTCACGCAGAGCGCAGAGGGCGTTGCTCTCTCGGTGACCGGAACGCGCATCTCACGGAGCGCGGGGGGTTGGTCGTTCGAAGCCGACAAGGCGAGCCTCTCCTCGCAGCTGGTGCGCGCCGAGCTCCACCAAGGCGGTCTCGAGATTCAAGCGACCGACGACGGTTACCGGATCCTCAAGCTTGTCTCCGGTGGCCTCGACATCAAGGTGGACCTCGAGGGCGCACCTGCCGACGCCGGCGCGGGCGACGCGCCCTCCGGCAAAGGTTCACGGATCGCGACGGCTCGCAAAGCCCTCTCGCGGTTCGAGGCCGAGGCGTCGCGTGTGCTCGGGGAAAGCGGACGCGTCGAGCTCGAAGGGGTTCGGGCAGAGATTCGCAGAGGCGACACCGAGCTCGCGATCGGGCCGGCGACGATCCGCGTGCGGCGCGAGGGTGGCCACACCTTGCTCGAATACCTCGCGGGCTCGAGCGCGACGGGCGCGGCCGGAACCGACGGGCTGACCGTTCGGACGAAGGTGCCCCAACCGGGAGAGCCTCTCTTGGTCGAAGTGAACGGCGGTCCCATCGCGCTCTCGACGCTCGGCGTCCGAGAAGGCGATCTGCACATCGTCGATCCGAGATCGGCTTCGGTTCGGATGAACGCCAAGATCGAGGTCGACGAGCACGGCGAGGTCGGCTCCTTCGACGGCGAGGCGCGCGTGTCGGACCTCGGATTTCATGTCGATGAGGTCGCCAAGGATCCGGTTCGGGGTCTGTCGCTCTCCTTCCGCGGCAAGGTCCGGGGCGCGCTCGACGGCAGCAAGGTCACCGTCTCCGGTGGCGAGCTCGAGGTCGGCAACGTGCGGCTCGTCACGAGCTTCGACGTCTCGCGCGAGGACCCGCCTCCGCCGTCGCCGCCGAAGTACCCGGGCGCACCGAAGGAGGATCGCCGCACGCGTTACAAGCTCGACGCCACCTACGAGGTTCCGCTGGTGCCCTGTCAGGCGCTCGTCGACGCGGCGCCACGGGGACTCTTGCCCACCGTCGAGGGCATGCGGATCGCAGGCTCGTTCTCGTTGAAGGGCAAAGCCCGGTTCGACACGCTTACGTTGGACCGAGACTTCGCCGTCGACTACGACGTCGCGAGCTCGTGCCGGGTGACCGACGTGCCCCCCGCGGTCGACGTCGCACGATTCAAGAAGGCGTTCACGCTCAAGGTCTATGGGCCTCCGCTCTCCGGAGGCGGGCCCGGAGAAAAAGAGCTCGAGCTCGAGACCGGACCGGGGACCGGACACTGGGTCTCGTACAGCGCGATCTCTCGCTTCATGGAGCCGGCGGTCATGACCTGCGAGGACGGCCGCTTCCACCGGCACGAAGGCTTCGATCACGAGGCCATTCGCAACAGCATCCGCGAGAACGTCCGGCAGCGCAGGTTCGTCCGGGGCGCGAGCACCATCTCGATGCAGCTCGCCAAGAACCTCTACCTCGAGCGCGACAAACGCCTCGGCCGAAAGATCGAGGAGGCGTTCTTGACGCTCTACCTCGAGCAGGCGCTGACCAAGGAGCAGATCCTGGAGCTCTACCTCAACGTCGTCGAGCTCGGCCCGAAGGTGTACGGCGTCGAGGCGGGAGCGCAGCACTACTTCCGGACCTCTCCTTCGCGGCTCACGCTCTCGCAAGCGTTCTATCTCGCGTCGATCCTGCCGAGCCCGCGCGTCGAGCACTTCGGCGCCGGCGGCGCGCTCTCACCCGGGTGGCTCAACAACTTGAGGACGCTGATGAAGCACGCCAACAAGGTCAAGCGTCTCTCGGACGAGGACCTCGAGGCCGGCCTGGCCGAGGTGCCGCTTCGCGGCTCGCCGGCTCCGATGCGCGATCCCGACGCCGGGCCGCCCCCTGCCGATGACGGTACCGTTACGGAGATCGAGCCGCAGTGACGCTCTCTGCCGGCGTCGTGCCGCGCTCGCGCGTCTGATCGGCGACGAAGTCGTAGTTCTCGGCGTCGAACCGCCGCGTCTCGAGGAAGAAGCGGGCCGTCAGGTCCGGATAGAGGACGGTGTGCTTGCCGTTCGCGGTCCGGTACCACGCGTGGCAGCCCGAAGACCAAACCGTCCCCTCGAAGCGTCGCTGGATCTTCGCGTTGTAGTTTGCCTGGATCGCTGGACGGACGTCGACGAAGCGCGCGCCGCGCGCGCGCATCTCTCGAATGGCCGAGACGGCGTAGCGGATCTGGGCTTCGAGCATGAAGATCAGCGAGGTGTGGCCGCCCCCGATGTTGGGCCCGGGCACCAGGTAGAAATTCGGAAAGCCCGAGATGGTGGTCCCGTAGTACGCCTCCATCCCGTTCTTCCACGCATCGTCGAGCGTGCGGCCGTCGCGCCCGCGCATGTCGAACCGCACCGCGCGCTCGGAAGCCTCGAAGCCGCTGGCGAGGACGAGGACGTCGAGCTCGTGGAGCTTGCCGTCCTTGGTGATCACGCCTCGAGGCTCGATGCGCTCGATGCTCTCGGTCGTCAGCGCTGCGTTGGGCCGCTGTAGGGCTGGGTAGTAGTCGTTGGAGATCAGGATGCGCTTGCAGCCGATCACGTAGCTCGGAAGCAGCTTTCTTCGGAGCTCGGGGTCGCGCACGCTCCGCGCGAGGTGTGCGCGCGCCATTCGCTCGAGGAGCCGAGTCAAGAGACCCTGCTTGATCAGGGCGGGACCGACGACGAGCTCCCGCCGCCAGTAGTAGCCCGCACGAACGAGCCACTGCAGCGCCGGGACCGCCGCGTAGAGCGCCTTCTCGCCGGCGCCGATCTCACGGTCCAGCCGCGGCACGATCCACGGCGGCGTTCGTTGAAAGACGTTCAGCGTCCGGACCTTGTCGACGATCTCGGGCACGATCTGAATGGCGCTCGCGCCAGTGCCGATGACGCCGACGCGCTTCTTTTCGAGCTTCGCCGAGTGGTTCCACCTCGCGGAATGGAACATCGTTCCGGCGAACGTCTCGAGCCCATCGATCTTCGGGTTCGTCGGGTGGCTCAGCCCGCCGGCACAGCACGCGAGCGATCGGGCGCGGATGGTGTCGCCGCGGTTCGTCGTCACCGTCCAGACGCCGTGGCGATCCTCGAATGTCGCTGCGGTCGCCGCGGTCTGGAACCGGATTCGGCGGCGCAGATCGTACTTGTCGGCGACCCCTTTGAGGTACGCGAGGATCTCGGGCTGCCGCGCAAAGGTGTGCGACCACTGCGGGTTGAGCTCGAACGAGAACGAATAGAGCTGAGACTCGACGTCGCACGCACAGCCCGGGTACTGGTTCGCCCACCACGTGCCGCCCACTTCATCGTCGCGCTCGATGATGAGCCAGTCGGAGAGGCCGTGCTTGTCGAGCTCTACCCCCATGCCGAGGCCCGAGAATCCGGCGCCGATGATGAGGACGTCGTGGATGTGGTCCATGCGCGCCAGGGATTCTGGGGCGCTATTGACTGTCGGTCAACGCTGAATCAGGCGTCGCTCGGGGAGCAGCGGCCGGTGGGCTCGCACGAGCTCGCTGCTGCTCGTTCTGCGGTACCAGAGGCCGAGCGCGAGGAGCGCGGCGCCGAAGGAGACCGCATAGATCCCCAGCACCGTGAGGAGCAACGCACCGTTTACGATCGGGAGCTCGAGGATGAACAGGCCGCCCGTGAAGGTGATGAAGCCGCCGAGGCCGTAGAGCGAAGCCGTCGCGACGGAGTCGGTCAGCCTCCAAGCCGCGATCATCTCGACCAGGCCGAGCAGCAGCGCCCGAGCGCCGATCACGACGAAGAGCCCCGCGAGCGTGAGGCCCGGCCAGAAGAAGGTGACCAGCGCCGCCGCGATGCTCACGCCGCCTTCGACGACGTAGGGCCACCGGCCATCTGCGTCCGGCGAGCGGAGCGCGAGGTCCAGCGTCAAGACGCCGTCGACGAACGCGTATGCGGCGAAGAGCACCGTCAGCGCGGGTAGGGGCGGCGTGCGCCACACCAGGACGACGACGCCGACGACGAGGCTCAACGCCCCCCGCCACGCGAGCTCTCGAAAGCCGTACCGGTCGATCACAGCCATGTTTCAGCCCTCGATGGAGCTTCGAGGCATCGTACGTGCCGACTGGACGTGGGCGCCTGCGCTCGCCTGCCGTCGGCCTTGTCGCTCGCGCACCAGGCGGAGGAGCTTTCCCTCCGACCAGGCGCCGTCGACTCGCTTGCCGTCGAGGAAGTACGTCGGCGTGGCATTCACGCCGCTCGCCAGGCCCGAACGGAAGTCGCGTTCGATCTTGTCGAGGTGCACGCCGCTCCGAAGATCGCGCGAGAAACGAGCGACGTCGAGCCCGAGGAGCCGGGCGTACTCGGCCAGATGGCAGACCATGAGCGCGTCCTGGTTCTCGAGCAGCTTCTCGTGCATCGCCCAAAACCGTCCTTGGGCCCCCGCGGCTTCGGCGGCTTGCGCCGCCAGCATCGCCCGCGGGTGTATCAAGGACAGCGAGAAGTGCCTGACGACGAAGCAGACGTCATCCGCCGCTTCGGCGAAGAGCTCGGTCATCGCGCGGTTGGCGCGTGCGCATAGCGGGCACTCGTAGTCGCCGTACGCGATGAGGACGATCGCTGCGTCGGCCCGCCCCCTGAAATGGTCCTCACCCCCGATGCCCTGAACAAGCCTCATCGCTCCCCCCGAGGGCGAGCGTCCTGGCACCGACTGTTCCATTCGGCCACGCGGCGAAAGGGTCAACGTCCACGGACCGTGCACGACAGTGAGCGGCGTTCCGGAGTGGGGTGCTCCGCCACGGGCGCGCCGAAGCGCGCGCTCACCGCGCGCGGACGGAGCTCGTCATTCCTCGGCCGCGGCGCTGGCAGCCGCCCCGGTCATCACCTTCGTGCGCGCGCGAACTGCTGCGAGGATCGTCTCGTGGGTGAGCGGCGAAGAGAGCGCGATCTCGCCCCCTCGTGTCCCGAACGCGGCGATCGCATCGCGAATTGCTTCTCGGACGCTGATCGCGAGCATCAGCGGCGGCTCGCCGACCGCCTTGCTGCCGTGGATCACGCCATCCTGTGCAGCGTGGGGGAGGAGCGTCACGTCGAAGCGTGCAGGCGCGTCGCCGATCGACGGGATCTGGTACGTGCTCGCCGAGTGAGTCAGAAGGCGCCCTTCCTTGCTCCAGCGCAGTTCCTCGCCCGTCAGCCAGCCCATTCCTTGGACGAAGCCGCCCTCGATCTGGCCGCGGTCGACGCCGGGATTCAGCGACTCTCCCACGTCGTGGAGGATGTCGACCGCGACGACGCGCTTCATGCCCGTGTAGCCGTCGACCTCGACCTCGCTCACCGCGGCGCCGTAGGCGAAGTAGTAGAACGGTTTGCCGCGCCCCTTCTTCTTGTCGTAGCCGATGCCGGGGGTGCGATAGAACCCCTGCGCCGACAGCGAGACCTGCTTCATGTAGGCGCGCTCGACCACCGCCGAGAACGCGAGCAGGACGCCCGGCACCTGCGAGGCGCGGGCGGTGTCGTTCTCGAAGATCACCGCGCTCTCCGGGATCGGGATCCCGGCTTCGGCGGCGATCATTTCGGCGGCGATGGGCGCGAGCCGCTCGCGGAGCGTCACGCAAGCCTGCCGCACCGCTTGGCCGTTGAGGTCGGCACCGCTCGACGCCGCGGTTGCCGACGTGTTCGGGACCTTGTCGGTCTGCGTTCGCATCACGCGCACCGCGGACGCCGAGACGCCGAGCTCGCGCATCGCGATGCCCTTCATCTTGGTGTAGAGGCCCTGACCCATCTCGGTACCGCCGTGGTTCACCTGGATGGTGCCGTCGCGGTACACGAGCACCAGCGCGCCGGCTTGGTTGAGCCAGGTAGCGGTGAACGAGATGCCGAACTTCACCGG
>JBGTSH010000373.1:0-9816 GCA_041940405.1 Polyangiaceae bacterium | reverse complement strand
CGCGAGCTGCGCTCGCCTCTTCTGCGGTCGCCAACGTCACGAAGCCGAAGCCACCCGGCCGGCCTGTCGTTCGATCGCGCGGCAGCGTCACCTCGGCCACGTTTCCACCCGTGGCCTCGAAGAGCTGCCTCAAGACTTCTTCAGAGAATGTGTCCGGAAGACCGGCGACGAACAACTTGCGAGAATCTTCAGCCATCGGAAAATCACTGAGGCCCCAGAGGGCCCGACTCGGACAAATCAGAGAGACGACAGAGAGAAATGAGAGAACGCGTCACGCGAGCGGACGCTTGCGTTGGGTGAAATAGCGAGGCGCGTGCGCGCGGCGCAGCAGCACGAGACGGGCGGACGGCGGCGCATGACCTCGGGTATTTGAAGCTACCCGAGCCGGCCGGGGCGTCAAGGCTCCCCGGCTTTTTCGGCCTGTTCGCTCTCTTTGACCTCTTTGTCGTCCGGGGCCTTCTTCTTCTCGGCCGGCTCCTTGTCGGAGGCTTCGTCGGCCTCGTCCTTGGGCTCGTCTCTGGCCTCTGCCTTCCGCTCGTCTTCGGGCGTGTCCTTCGTCGCGTCGGCGTCGCTCGAGCGCTTCGCCGCCGGGGTGGCCGGACTCGTCTTGGCCGGCTCGCGGCGACGCTTCTTCTTCTTCACCGGAGTCGCTTCGCTGGGCTTTTCAGCGGCCTTCGCCTTCTTGGGCGCAGCCTCTTCCTCGGTCTCTTCGGGCGGGGGCTCCCACGGCTGGACGTCCGCCCACGAAGCGGGCGCCGGGTGGAACTTGGAGAACCGAACGAGCAAAACACCGATCCCGAGGAGCAGGAAGCAGGCCCATTGCGCAGGCGTCAGCCCCCAGTGTCGCGGATCCGTCTCGCCGCCGATCATCCGGCGGAACGACTCGAGCGCCTCCATCGGGATGCCTTCCGGAACCGGATCGCCCGGCTCGATGCGGAAGAAGTCGAGGACGAAGCGAACCGGGGCGTAGGCGATGCACATCCAGCCCGAGAAGAAGCCGTAGGGCCGCGGGCGGCTCTTCCACAGGAAGTGGAAGGCGACGGCCAGCGGGATGCTGAGCACCATCTCGATCAAGCCGAGATCGAACCGGCCGACGACCTGGTTCGGATCGCTGAGGAAGCCCATGGCTTCCGGATTGCGAACGTCGGGGTGGCCGTACTGCACGCCGAGCCACGACGTCGTGAGGCGTCCCGGATGGTCGTGCACCGTGGCGCACCCCATTCGTCCGAAGACCCACGCGAGCGGGAACGCGCTGCAGACCGTATCGGCGAAACCGATGACGCTCTCTTTGTAGCGCCGCTTGTAGAGGAAGAGGCCGAAGATGGCGCCGAAGAAGCCGCCGTAGCTCGACAGTCCCGCCCAGAGCTTGAAGAGGTAGAGCGGGTCCTCGCGGAGGCGCTCGGGGGTGTAGAAGATCGCGTCGAAGACGTGCGCACCGATGAAGCCGAACCCGACGACGTAGAAGATGAACGTGTTCATCTTCTCGAGATCGAGACCGCGCTGCCGCGCGCGACGGATCGCGACCACCGAGCCGAGGTACACGCCCGTGGCGACGAGAAGCCCGAACGGCTTGATGCTGTCGACGGGCTTGGGCAGCGGAAGCGGTATCTCGGGGATTTTGATATACGGAATCAGCGGTGCGCCCACGGGCGACGGGTTAGCGCACAAGGCGCCGGCGCGAAAGCGATAAGGAGATGAAACCGAAGGGACTGCGCGCGCTCTGCCTCCCGGGCTGCGGCTGTCGCGGCGCCTTCCAGTTCGGCGTCATGAAGCGCCTTTGGGAACAAGGCGAGCGCTTCGATGTTGTAGCTGGCGCTTCGAGCGGAGCCATCTGCGGCGGGGTCACCGTCGCGGGCCTCGCCGCGTCGGGCCCCGACATGTTCCTGTCGCTCGCTTCGACGCCGATCGTCTCGGCGAAGTGGCTCAAGTCGGAGAGGAGCCCCTTCGGGATGAGCCGGATCGTGCGCGAGGCGCTCGAACGCTACCTCCCCGAGGAGAAGATCTGGTCGGCCGAGGCCGAGCTGCTCGTCTCGACCACGCGCGCCGGCCGCATGCTCAAGAGCGTCTGGGATCGCGCGCGGATGCTGACCACGCCGCGGCCCCCGCGCGCGGCGCCTTCGGCCGAGCCGCAGTTCCCCTTCGATGCCCCGAGCCCGGTTCGCGCGCTCGCGGTGGCCGACGGCGCCCTCGTGGTCCATTCGAACCGCGAGCGAACCGACATGCACGACGTCATTGTCGCAAGCTCCACGATCCCGGGTCTCTACGCGCGGCTCCCGGTGCTCGACGGTGAGGTGCACGTCGACGGCGGCGCGGCAGACAACACGCTCCTGGCGGTCCTTCTCGATCGCGGGATCACCGACATCACCGTGGTGACGCCGTACGCGCGCGGTGCCGTCTCCCCCACCCTCTTCGAGCGCGAGCGGCCGCCTCGCGTACCGCCGCACGTCAACCTCCGTCTCATCTATCCCGAGCAGCCGATCCGCCTGCGGCACTTCGACTTCGATCGCGGGCGCCTCGAGGAAGCGATCCAGATGCCCATGGTCATCGAAGAGCTCCCCGCGACGGCCCCGGCCGAGGGCGCCGCGTGACGGCCGTTCGCGTCGCGACGATCACCTGCTCGGACACTCGCACCGAGCAGGACGACGAAGGCGGAGCGCTCCTTCGGTCGCTGCTCGAAGCCGCGGGTTTCGTCCTCGCCGAGCACGCGATCGTACGTGAGGACATCGAGAAGGTGCGCGCTTCGGTGACGGCGCTCGTCAGCCGAGAAGGCGTCGACGCGATCGTCCTCACCGGCGGGACGGGGATCGCGCCGCGCGACATCACGATCGAGGCGATCGATGGCCTCTACGACAAAAAGCTCCCCGGCTTCGGTGAAGCGTTTCGACGCCTCTCGTTCGACGAGATCGGCCCCCGCGGGATCCTGAGCAACGCGACCGCCGGCGTCGCGGGCGGACGGATCGTGATCGCCCTTCCGGGCAGCCCCAAGGCAGTGCGCCTCGGCGTCGAGGCGCTCGTCGGGCCGACGCTCGGGCACATGGTGGCGCTCGCGCAAGGCCGCACCGCCCACAAAAAGGGGGGAGGATGAGCGCGCCGAGCTCGTACGAAGAGGCGCTCGATCTCCTCCTTCGCGACGTCCAAAAGACGCCCGCCGAGCGCGTCGGGATCTACGAAGCGGACGGCCGCGTCCTCGCCGAGGATCTCGTCGCGCCCTTCCCTCTCCCGCCGTTCGATCACTCGGCGATGGACGGCTACGCGATGGCGGCCGCGAGCGTCCCCCCGTCGCTCGAGCTCCCGGTCGAAGGCACGAGCGCGGCCGGCGGATCGCTGCCGTCGTACCGAGCCGGCGCGGCGTGCCGCATCTTCACCGGTGCGCCGCTCCCCGACGGTACTGACACCGTCGTCATGCAAGAGAACGTGACGCTCGACGCCGCGCGAAAGACCATCCGCCTCGCCGAACCGCCGGCCGCCGGACTGTCGACGTACGTCGACCTCGAGCTCACCGGGCGCAAGGAGTTCGCCTCGGGTGCGGTGGCGCTGTCACGCGGCACGCGGCTCGGGCCGGGTGGTCTCGCGCTCGCGGCGACGCTCGATCGCGCGACCCTCGTCTGCCACGCCCGCCCCGTCGTGACCGTGCTCTCTTCCGGGGACGAGCTGAGGAGCCCGGGCGACACGGCTCGTCCGGGGTCGATCGTCGAATCCAACGGCCTCTTCGTCGCCGCGGTCGCCAGGCGTGCCGGCGCGGCCGCGCGTCTCGCGCCGTTCGTCGCCGATGATCTGGACGCCACGACCCGCGCCTTCGAGTCCGCGCTCGCCGGATCCGATCTGGTCGTGACCATCGGCGGCGTGAGTGTGGGCGATCGGGACCTCGTCCGCGCCGCCCTCGAGGCGGCCGGCGTCCGCATCCTGTTTCATCGGATCCCGATCAAGCCGGGCCGGCCGATCCTCGCCGGGGCTCACCCGAGCGGAGCACGCGTCCTCGGCCTGCCGGGGAACCCGGCTTCGGCTTCCCTGACCTTCTTACTCTTTGGCGTTCCGCTCTTGCGCTCCATCGGCGGAGAGGCCGCGCCTCGCCTCGAGCTGCGCCGGCTCGCCGTCCGCGGCAAAGCGAAGAGCGCAACCGGTCGGACCGATTTCCTCCGCGGCCGGATCGTCGACGATGGCGGCGAGCTTTCCTTTGCGATTGCGCCGAACCAAAGCTCCGGCGCGGTCACGAGCTTCGCGGCAGCCACGGCGCTCGCCGTCGTTCCCCCTGGACGTGACCACGTCCAGGATGGCGATGTCCTCGACGTGCTCCGGATCGCCGACATTGCGTGAGCTGTGTGTTGTCACGCGGGGGTGACGCGCGGCTACGTGAACGTATCGTGACCAGATCGTCGCGCAGATTCTGGAGTAGCCGTGAGCCGCGGTCTGCGTAGCATCGATACTGGAGGACCCGCATGCCCTTCATCGATCTCAGCTGCGCCGTTGGATCGCCGTTCGACGTACGTCGGTTCACGGTGCGCGAGTCAATGTCTCAGACTTTCGTCATCGAAATCGTTGCCGTGTCGCCGGACCCGAACATCGATCTCGACACGATCGTCAACAACACGGCGAGCCTGAAGCTCGACACCGGCGTGGTGCACGCGCTCCGCTCGCACAGGCTCTGGTCGGGCTACGTCCAGCACGCAGAGCAATCGCGGGCGATGCTCCCGTGGCGTGACGGCTCGGCGGTCCTCTCCACCTATTACCTGCGGATCGTGCCGCGCCTGTGGCTGCTGAGTCAGCGCAAGGGCTACCGAATCTTCCAGCACAAATCGATCCCCGACATCATCGATATCCTGCTCGGCGAGTGGGGCATTCCGATCGATTGGCAGATCGCGCGCAAGGACTACCCCAAGCTCGAATACAAGGCGCAGTACGGGGAGAACGACTTCGCGCTCTTCAGCCGGCTCCTCGAAGAGGCGGGCATCACCTACGCCTTCATCGACAAGGACGGCGAGATGGTGCTCACCCTCACCGACGCACCGACGGTGCGCGCGCTCCGAACCGCGTCCGGGATCCGGTACTTCGATCAGCGCGAGGACGCGACCGAGCAGGAGTACGCGACGTCGCTCCGGCTCTACCACGACGTGCGGCCAGGCGCGCTCTCGCGCGTGGACTACGACTTCCGCAACCCGAACAAGCGCCTCTTGGGCGAGGGCGAAAAATCGGTGGGTACGGACGCCTTCTACGAGCAGTACGAGTACTCGCCGGGACAGTTCCTCATCGAAGGCTCACCGGGACAGACGCCGATCGCCGACGACAAGGGCGCCTATCGCTACGAGGCGAGCTACGGGCAGAACGGCGCCAAGATCGGCCTCGCTGCGGATCGAACAGGGCGGCGCTCGATCGAGTTCGAGACGAACGTCCTCGACCTCGGTCCGGGGACGATCTTCACGATCGACAACCATCCGCACGACGCGCTCGCGGAAGAGCTGATGGTGACCGGCTTCGAGATCACCGGCGCGCACGACGGCGACTGGCAGATGGTCACCCGCGCGGTGTTCAAGGCCGACCCGTTCAGGCCGGCGCGCCGCACCCCGAAGCCCAAGGTGACCGGCGTGCAGAGCGCGACGGTCGTCGGGCCGAGCGGACAAGAGATCCACGTCGACGAGTTCGGCCGCGTACGCGTCCAGTTCCCCTGGGATCGCGACGGCAAGAACGACGACGGGAGCTCGGTGTGGATGCGCGTCTCGCAGGGTTGGGCCGGCGTGCACTACGGCATGATCTGCATCCCGCGCATCGGACAAGAAGTCCTGGTCGGCTTCTTGGACGGCGATCCGGACGACCCGATCATCGTCGGCCGCGCTTACAACGCGGTGAACCCCGTCCCCTACAAGCTGCCGGACAACAAGACCGTCAGCGGCTGGAAGTCGCACTCCTCACCGACGACGGGCGGGTACAACGAGCTCAAGATCGAGGACAAGGCGAACAAGGAGCTCATCTACGTCCAGGCCCAGAAGGACCTGCACAAGCTCGTCAAACGCGACTGGACCGAGCGCATCGGAAGACATCACCACCGGACGATCCTCGAGGACCAGCACCTCATCGTGGTCAAGACGAAGAAGGAGCTCATCAAGAAGGACGATCAGCTCCACGTCATCGGCGACCGCATGCAGAAGATCGACAAGTCCACGTCGCTCACCGTCGGCGTCGATCAGGACGAAAAGATCGGCAACAAGCACGCGCTGCAGGCGGGCAAAGAGATCCACTTCAAGGCAGGTGACAAGGTCGTCATCGAGGCCGGCTCGCAGCTGACCATCAAGGGCGCCGGCGGCTTCGTCGCCATCCACCCCGGCGGCGTCGACATCGTCGGCACGCTGGTTCGCATCAACTCGGGCGGCTCGCCGGCGGGCGGCTCCGGCGCCAAGCCGACCGAGCCGAAGGACGCCGAAGAGGCTTTCCCGAAGGACCACTCCGAGGACATCAAGGACTGAGGGAACCATGCCGCCTGCCGCACGCATCAGCGACATGCACACCTGCCCGATGGTGAACCCGGGCCCGGTTCCTCACGTCGGCGGTCCGGACATTTCCGGCAGCCCCGACGTCATCGTCGGCTTCATGCCGCAAGCTCGAGTCGGCGACAGCCTCGTCTGCGTTCCGGCGGTGGACTCGATCGCCAAAGGGTCGCCGACCGTGCTGGTCAACGGCCGGATGGCGGCGCGCATCGGCGACTCGACGGTGCATGGCGGCGTGATCGTCGCCGGCTGCCCGACGGTGCTCATCGGCGAGACAGGACAAGGCTCCACGCTGAAGGGCGCCGCAGCCGACGGCACCCCGTTCTGCGAGGAGTGCGAAAAGGCGAAGAAGGCGCTCCAGAAGCTCGAAGAGACGCCGGCACCGAACGACCCTCCGCCCGGGTCGGCCGACGTCGTAAGCGCCGAAGGCAAGAAGATCATCCAGTCGATCAAAGCCGCGGTCGACAAGATCCTGCCCGAAGAGAAAGAGGACCGCGAGCGCCTGATCCGCGCGATCAAGCCCCTCGCCGAGAAGCTGATCAAGGGCGGAAAGGACGACAGCAGCGCCGCCGATTGGGCGCGCACGGCGAAGGCCTCGATCATGAAGGCCTACGACGTCGAAGACCACTGGGACGTCATCGACAAGGTCTACGAGCGCAACGAGGAGAAGTTCGGCGACAAGCTCGGCCCGTCGATCAAGTACCTCGTCTCCGAGAAGGGCAAGACGGCGCGCGAGATCATCGACGCGGCCGCAACCGGCAACCTCAAAGAGAAGCTCACCGAGCTCAAGCCCGAAATCATCGATCGCGTCGCCGAGAAGCTGATCGAGAACGAGACCGTGCGCGGCCTCGTCGTCGCGGGGGTGAACGGCAACCTCAAGGAAAAGCTCCTCGAGACCAAGGATCAACTGATCGACAAGGTCGTCGCCGACCACATCGTCGACCCGAAGGTCGGTAGCGTGGTCGCCGCCGCGCTCAAGGGCGACTTCGCCGGGGCGAAGTCGGCGGCGATCGACGGGGTCGCGTCGACGCTGATCGAGAACGAGCAAGTCCGGAGCGTCGTCGTCGCGGCGGCCCAGGGCAACATCGACGAGGCGAAGTCGCTGGCCACGAACGCGATCATCGATCAGATCCCGAACGAGCAGGTCAAAGGCGTCGTCAGCGCGATCGCGAATCACACGCTCCCCGACAAGCTCTCGGAGATGAGCCAGGCAGGGCTCGACAAGTTCCTCGACGGCGTGATGGACGCCGAGACGAAGGAGTTCGCGAAGCCCCTCCTCGAGCACCTCAAGGCGATGCTCGGCGAGAAGGTCTCGTCGGTCGCCGGAGGCCTCGTCTGATGCGCGTCCTCTGCGAGAGCTTCCTGAAGCGAGGTCAGCTCGCAGAGCTCGACACCGACACCGGCGCGCTCCACCCGGTGGCCGATGGCGCCGCCGCGCGCGAGTCCGCCAAGGGAACCTACATGAAGCTCGGCCGCGAGACGGCGTTCTTCTACGCCCAAGGCGGAGCGTTCGTCCTCCGCGTCGGCGAGGAGATCGCCATGATCCAGCCCAACGAGGTGAGCGCGAGCGAGCTCGCCGCCACCAAGGTGGTGCTCGAAGGCGACGGTCTCCGGCGCCTCAGCGTGGTGAAGAACGGCGAGACGGTGCTCGCGCACCAGTACCCGAACCCCGTCAATCCGCCGATGGAGCTCGATCCCACCCTCGCTGAAGAAGAGGACTTCGACCTCGGCCTCTTCGCCCACAACGTGCTCGCTTCGGAGAAGCGGCGCCGCTTCCTTCTCGGGAAGTGGGGACGGTGATGCTCGAGATGTACGACGCGAGCAACAAGCGCGGGCCGAAGAGCGAAGGCAAACGCGGCATCTTGCAGGTCCTCTGGGGCAAGCAGGCCTTCAAGAAGATCGTGCTCGAGCCCGGTCAGTCGATAACGCTCGGCCGGACCGAGCGCGCCGACGTCATGATCGACGACCCGGAGATGAGCGCGCTCCACTTCCAGGTCTGGTTCGCGGGCGCGAGCGCCGTCGTGCGTGATCTCGACAGCCAGGGCGGGACGCTCATCAACGGCGCGATGGTGCCGCGCGAGCAGATCGGCCACGGGGGTTTCGTCGTCGCGGGCGGAACCACCTTCCAGCTCTTCGTCGAGGAGTCGACGCCGCCCACCGACGAGCCGCCGACCGAGGCGCGGCTCGACCTCGTCGCGGGCGTGGAGCGCAAGCTGACCGCTGGCGGCGGCGATCTCTTCGGCGTCTTCGACGCTGCTCGGGACGATCGGATCCTTCGCCTCCTTCAGGAGTCGGTCGACGAGCACCAGAACCTCTACGAGGGAGTGCCGGGGCGCGCCCTCGACGACGTCGCTCCCTATCTCGTCCGGTTCGCTCCGGCTTCGTCGCTGCTCCGTCGCCTTCTCGTCGGCGGATGGGGCCGGGGCTGGGGCACCTTCTTCAGAAGCCTCGAACCGCTCAAGGAAGTGAGGCGACACTTCCGGCGATACCTCATCGTCTTGGACGAGGAGACGCTCGAGCGCCTGTACTTCCGCTTCTACGACCCGCGCGTCCTCCGAGAGTTCTTGAAGGTCGCGACGCCCCGCCAGAAGGGCGAGCTCCTTTTGCCGTTCTCTCGGGTCATGTTCGAGGATGAAGACGCAACGCTGGTCGTGATCGAGAACGCCGGGGACTCGACCGAGCGCGCCGAGGAGGGCCATGTTCCGCATTCGTAAGGAGCAGATGGACCACTTCCGCGCGCGCGGACGAGCCAGGTACCTCGACCGGCTCACCGAGTACGTGCGCGAGCGGCACCCGAGCCTGGCGCCCGCCGAAGCGGCGAAGGCCGCCGGCTTCCGCGAGCGCATCCGTACCCTGGTCGAGAAGAGCGACGGCTATGGCTTCCGGATCGAGCTCGAGACGACGCAGCTCGTCCTCCTCTTGCTGCGGTTCGGTGACGACGCCGACGAGCGTCTGCCGTGGTTCGCGGAGCCGCTTCGCGCGCGCCACCTCCTGCCGATCGGCAAGGTACGCAAGATCGTCGAGACTGCCCGCGCCCGCGGCGAACAAGGGGTGGATCCGATCGACATCTCCGCACCGGAACATCTCTCCTCTCCCCAGGTGACATGATGGGCGACGGAACTCCGACCTCACAGAACAAGTCGACGAGCGGCGACAAGTGCGACTGCCCGCTGCAGACGCACACGACCTGCCACGTCAAGAAGCTGAAGGTCACGACGATCTACAAGGACCGGGGGTCCCTCTCGAGCGAAGGCGCCGAGAAGCTGAAGACGTGGCGTATTGCGGCTGAGATCAATAAGTTGGTCTGTGTAATAAGGGAGTCTGCGGGGAATGGCACGTA
>JBGTSH010000372.1:0-9836 GCA_041940405.1 Polyangiaceae bacterium | reverse complement strand
CGCTTGGCCTGATATGTCCGACGCCGCGCCGCGGATCAGCCGGCGAGCCCTCGGAGCCGATCGAGGTGGGGCAGCGGCTTGGATTCTCGTGCGGCCAGCGTCGCGATCTCTTCGGCGAGGACGAGCCCTTCGGACCGCGAATCGAGACCGGTCGCGACGACGCTCGTACGGACCGAGCGAGGAGCGATCGCGAGCCTGGCGAGCGCCGCGAGCCAGCTCGTCGGGAGCGAGGCCACGAGGTCCAGGCCAGCGGGGGTGAGAGGACCGTGCGCCTGCCGCATGAACCGTAGGCTTTCCTTCGTCGCCTCCATCCATAGCCGAACGTTGGCCGGATCTCTGAATCTCTCCGGATCGCCCTCGGCCGCGGCCGTCGCCAGCATGAACGGCGTGATCCAGGCGGCGTGACAGCGCTGCCAATCCTCCATGTCACGGCGAACGCGAACCGGAAAGCCGGCTTCTCCGAGCATCTCTGCGACGCGGTGTACGCGCTCCGTCGGAGGACCATCTGGTTCACCGATGACGGTCGGCTGGAGTACGGCCGGCGAGATCGTGTACTCCAGCACGCCGTCGGCCGCGAAGCTCGCCACAGCGCCAGCGAAGCCCACCATGAGACGGGAGCCGAGCGCGGCTCGCCAGGCTTCATAGCCCGACGCCAGGTTGACCATCATCAAGACGTCGCTCGCGTCTCCGGCTTCAGAGGCGATCAGCCGCACGACATCGTCGACTTGATGCCGGCGAACGAGGACCACGATGAGATCGTGGGGGCGCTCACCGACCCTTTCGACGACGGAAACGGGCAGAGCGAGCGTCGACTGGGTTCCGCGAAGGCGGATGCGAGCTCCATGTAGGCGCAGATCGTCGAGGCGACGACCGCGCGCGAGGATCGCAACGTCGTTGCCCGCCTCGGCGAGCCGCGCGGCGTACAGGGTTCCGAGGGCGCCGGCACCGAAGATCAAGATGCGCACGGTACCCCACGATAGCGCGCTCATGCGGCGCCGCGCGAAGCTCAGCGTGCCCGCGTCGCCGAGCCGCCGCCGGCGACGCGCGGAGCGACCTTCTGTTTCGGCGCCGGGGCGAGGGCCATTCGCAGCTCCGGCTCTGCCGCGCTGTCGCCGTCGAGGTGGAGCGCGAAGAACGGAAGTGACGCGGAGGCAACGGCGTTCAGCGCGTCCCGGCTCGTGTAGCCGTCGAGATCGCAGCCGTCACGAGCGTCTTTGCCCCCGAACGTCTTGGCGAGAAAGCCGATCGAATCGATCATTTCGCAGAGGTCCGTCGCCGTCAGGTGCCCCGCCTCTTCCAAGTCGAGGAAGTAACGGGGTCCCTTCAGCGCCTCGTAGGTCGGCTTGGGGAAGGCGTCGAACCGCGTATTTTGGTCGCGGCGCGCCCCCACCACCAGCGTAGGGACGTCGACCTCTGCAACGCCGTCTTTCCGGTAGAGATCGTAACCGGCTGGCGTGATGAGCAGAGCCGCTTTGATGCGCGGATCGCGATAGCGGTACGCGTCCTTTCCGAAGACCTCGGCTGCGCTGCAGCGCCAATCGTGCACGCCGTTCGAGCAGTCTTTGCGCTGCCGAGCCGTGTCGAACCGAGCACCGCTGACACCGAGCGCGGCCAGACCGCCGAACGAATGCCCTGCGACGCCGACTCGTTCGACGTCGATGAGCCCCTGAAACATCGAGCTCGGTCGGCTCGCGCGCAAAACGAGGTCGTCGAGCACGCGGGACAGATCGAGCGGTCGGTCCATCGCGCTCTGCGCCCGCTCCTCGTCGCCGATGCCCTTGAGCTGGTCGTCGATCGTGTGGCCGGCGTGATCGGGCGCAGCGACGATGTAGCCGTGGCTGGCGAGAACCTCGGCAAGGCTTACGTTGCCGAAGCGCGTGGAACCACGGCCGTGGCTGAGGAGCACGACCGGGCGCGGTCCACCCTCGCGCCATGGCTCGACGTCCCGATGGGCGTGCGCTGCAGAACGCAGGCGTGCGACGGTCATGTCGAGCGCCGGCACGTCGTAGACGACCGGTTCGTCGGCAGATGTGGCGGCCGCCGGATACCACACCTCCGTCGTCAGCCAGCGATCACGCGCCGGATCGCTCACCTCGATGGTCGTCACACCGACCGGGCGCGTCCCGAGGCTCGGTGGGCTGGCCGCTTCGGTGCCCACGAGAGCGAGACACCCGCAGGTTGCCAGCGCGAAAACCGAGAGTGTGACCAAGCGCACGACCTGTACGACGTCACATCGCAGCTGCAATGGAGGCTCCTTGCTGACGGTACGGAAAGTATTGGGTGCTCATCGCTCGTCGAGCGATCAAACAGCCGCCTCACCGTAGGCACCGGATCGGAGGCGCGCAAGGCGCGGGGCCTCAGGCGCTCTGGGCGCCGAACAGTGACCGCACCAATGGCTCGCGGAAGTCGCCGCCAGGCGTGAGGTAGCTCGCGAGCATGGTCTTTAGCGGTGCGGCACCATCCTGCGACAGCTCGATCTGCTTCTTTCCATCAGCGTCGTCGACGATCGTTCGCAGTCCCGATGAGCGCCCCCGATAGTGAAAGCGGTCCCCCTCCCGAACGCCTCGCTTCTTCAAGGGCGCGAACCATCGCGCAAGTCCGTCGCGAACGCGCACGTATTCCGCGCGGCTGATCAGCTTCGCCTCGAAGGCCTTCTTCGCGTTGGCCTGGCCGCCTTCGACAAACTGACTGAAGGTCACGCTTCGAAGGAAGCGGATGCGGGCGTAGGCGTTCGTCGTCACGAGCACGGCGTCCACGACGCGTTGCTCGAGCTCCTTCGAGTACTTTTGGCCCTTGACGATCGACTCGAGCGCGGCGGCGGTCGCTTCGTCGACGCGAATCTCGAGGTCGAGCACATCGACGTTCAAGAACGTCTTCTCGAGCCGCATCTTCATGCGCGCGTATCGGCCCTTGCCGAGCCCCTGGGTTTCTATGGATTCGGCACGGGCCGCCCCGAGATCGAAGAACGCAAGAACGGCAGCGCAGGACAGGAGAAGGAATGAGCGACGTCGCATCAACCTCCTGAGGCTGCATCGATCGTGCCGTGGCACGACGGCCACAGACGATCAGAAGCCCTTGAAGGTGTGGCAGCCGTTGCAGGCGCGCGCAGAAGGCTCGTGGTCGGTCTGGTCTTGATGACAGCCGATGCACGTCGCGCGATCCGCCTTCGGCGCCGCGTGAGACGAGTGGCATTTGTCGCAGGCTCGGTGCTCCTTCACCGCGTGCATGGCACCCGCGATCTGCGTCGATAGCGCGTGGCAGCTCGTGCACGCCGCCGGCGAGGCCTGGCCCGAGGGTCCGTGGGCCCGGTGACATGTCTCACATCCACCTTTCACGGCAGCATGCGGGCCCGCAGCCTTCTCGGCATGGCAGCTCTTGCACGTCGCCGCTTTGGCGAGGAGAGAGCCTTGGTGAGCGTCGTGGCATTGAACGCAAGGGCCATGACCCTTCGTCAACGTCGTGTGCTCTTCCTTGTGACAGCTGGCGCACGCTCCGGCACCCGAGTGGGTCGTGTGCGCGTCGCCGTGGCAGTCGCCGCAGCCGGTGTGCTTCGCCGCTTCTCGCGCCTCGGACACGTGACACCGCGCGCATAGGGGCGCGCCTTCGATGTCGAAGTCGTGCGGCTGGTGGCAGCTCTGGCACGCGAGGTGTCCGGCGTGCGCCTTGCCGTCGTGGCCGACCTTGTCGTGACAGCTCGAGCAGCTCTTCTGGCCGCCGGCGTGCCCGGGCGCGCCGGCGTGGACGTCGTGGCAAGTCATGCAGGTCTCCGACGAGCCGCCGCCGTGCGAAGGGTCGATGGTCGAATGGCAGCTCTTGCACTGGGACTCACCGACGGATCGCGGCGCGTGGGTGTCGTGGCAGCTCGCGCAGTCCGCGTGCTCCTTGGGGCCGCCGCGAGGAACGTGGTCGGCGTGGCAGCTCGCGCAGCCGGTCGCCTCGGTCGCGCGAAAGCCATGCGGCGCGTGGCAGCTGGTGCACGCGTCGTGACCGTCGAAGAGCGTCGCCGTGAACTTCGCCGGCGTGTCCTGGGTGTGGCACGGCACGCAGCGCCCTGCCGCCTCGCCCGCGGCCTCGTGCGGCTCGTGGCAGTCGGCGCAGACCAATTGCTGTGAGCGAGCCGGCGCGCCGTGAGACATCTCTTCCTTGCCGCCGTGGCAACTGCTGCAGCGCTCTTCCAGAACCCAGGGCTCGTCGTGCGGCTGATGACAGCTCGAGCAATCCTGCGTCGCGTGAACGTCGATCAGCGGGGCATCGCCATGCTCCTCGGCATGGCAGCGTGTGCACTCCCACGCGCCCTCGCGAATGTCTTGGCCCTGCGTGAGGTCGTGGCAAGCCAAGCAATGCGTCTGTGCCATCGCCGGGATCGAGACGTGGATGTCGGCATGACAGTCCTGACATCGCTCCGCGAGAGGCTCGCCGAAACCCTCGATCTCGCCGAGGTGGCAGCACGTGCACGAGCGCGCTTCTCGGACATGATGCGACAGATCGTGCCCGACGCTCATCGCCCGCTCGCGCCAAGACGGATCGACATGCTCCTTCTCGTGACAGTCGATGCAGCTCGAGCGCTTGCGCGGCGCCATCGGCTCGCGCTGGGGAGAGCCGTGCGCATGCACCGGTGCGGTCGCCTGCGTCTCACCTCTCTGCTCGTCGGCGCCGCCGGCAAACAGACCGCACGCGCCGGCCACCGCTACCGCGAGGCCGAGCCCAATCGTCGAAGCGAGCTCCCGTGCACGCCCTGCCATCAGCGGCCGCCTGTATGGCATCGATTGCATGGGACGCGAAGCTTCGATCCGGAGGGCTCGTGTCCCGGGGGGTGCGGGTCTCCGCCCGGACCTCCTACGCGGTGGCAGTCGACGCAGAGCTTCTCGCCCGCGCCGCCGTGGCATCCCTCGCACGATGCCGGGTCGCGCCAAGTCGCAGGGCCGTGGTCGTTGCGCGACCCGCGCGGCCCTATCCACCCAGGCGGGTGTGGGTTGCGAGATTTCTTCGATGTCGCGTCGAGCTTCTCGCGCTGATGACACGAGGCGCACGATTCGGGTGCGTGGCAGGTCGTGCACAGGCCGGGGTTGTCTGCCGCCTCGAGCGAGTGCCGCGCCAGGAATCCGGCGCGGTGCAGCCCCTGCCCTCGGGGTGCGTCGAACGCCAGCCGGTCCGGTGTGATGGGCATCATGCCGCCCGCGTGGCAGCTCGAGCAGAAGCGCTCGGCGTGGCACGTCGAGCACATGCCGTCCGATTGGGAGGCGGCCGCGCCGTGCGTCCGAGCAAAGTCTTCGCCGTGAACCAGGTGATCTTCGGGGAGCGTGCCCTCGGTCATGAGGTCGACGTGGCAGCCTCCACAGTCGGCCGCCGCCATTTCGCCGTCATGCTTGTGACAGCTCAGGCATGCCGCCATACGCGGCCGAAGCACCGCCGCACCCGTGCCCGCGTCGCTATGGCAACGGACACAGTCGGCCTTCGTAGCTTCGCGGTGCTGGCCATGATCGAAGCGGACGACCGTGCGCGCCCGCTCCGCGGCGCTGCGGGTGTGCGGTAGCCCATGGCAGCCATTGCAATCGCGTTCGTCGTGTGGCTCCTGATGACAGCTCCTGCATTTCGATGCGCTCGGCAGGTGGAGCGGCCCGGTGTCGCCCGTCTTCTGAATGCCTTGGTGACAGGTCAGACAATGGACGCCCGCGACGGCGTGCGCGCGGTGCTCGAACGCGTGCTCTTGGCTGCTCTCTGGCCGAATGCCGAGGATCCCTGCGCACGCGCAAGTGAAGACCAGCACCAGGACGAGGGCGCCGTTCGGCTTCACGGGACCCCCCAGGTGCCGGTCGCGCGCAAAAGACCTCCGATGAAGGCCTCGTATCGAGGGGTGGAACCGACCTCGAAGGCCGCCGCGACATCGACATAAGGGAGCGGCGCGTAACGCAACGAAACGAGCGCCCACGGCCACGCCGAGCCTCGATTCGAGGCCTCATCGGGCACGGCGACCTCGGCTTCGGTGCTCCCGGAGAGACTCTCGAAGAGCGGATATCGGAGCCATGCCCGTGCCCCGGTCCAGGACGCGTCCGGGATCGAGCTGCGGCGGGCCTCGGCGCCGAGCGCGCCCTTTCCTTCATCGTCGAGCCAGAGCTCGGCGCGAGCGAGCTGGGTGGCGCCCGGCTCGCCGGCGATGGACTCGAGCGTGACGGTCGCCGCCAGAGCGAGTCGCGGTGCGACACGCCACGAGCCGTCCAGGCCAGCTTCGTCCGCGTCGTAGCTCCCCAAGGCGGCGAAGAGAGAGGTTGCCGGCAGCAAGCGAGAAGGCGAGCGCCTCAGAACGTGCGCCTCGAGCCGCTTCGTCGAATCGTGAATCGTAGTCGAGATGCGCGCTTCCGCGAGGCCGAGGTCGATGGTGTCGAGGGCTGCCGTCGCCCGGACCGCGATCGCCTTCGTCGGCGTCGCGCTCCCCTCGAATCCGAGCTCGGAATGCGCGATCCGCCCGCCATCCCGGCCTTGCCAATACGAGTACCCGAGGCTTGCAACGCCGGCGATCGATTGCGTCGAACGACCCCCGACCACCCAATCGAAGCTGCGTCCCTCGAAGCCTCGCTGAACGGGCAACCCTGCGAAGACCTCGGCCATGGCCCCCGTCGGCGCCCGAAAGCCGACAGCGGCGCCGTCGATGTGCATCGGCCGAACCGCGCCTCCGTAATAGAAGAGCCGGCCCAGTCGGGCGTCGACGTATCGATTCTCGTCGCGGAGGCGGATGACGGCGAGCACGGCCTCGCCCCGGGCTTCGGGATCGCCCGCCGCATCGAGCCCGGCTCCGGTCCATACGAGGGCTTCTGCATCGACGAGCAGAGGACGTCGCTCGCGCGCCTCGGCCTGCAGCATGACGAACCCTGCCGGATCGGGCGCTTCAGCGAACGTGTCCGCCCGCAGCCGATAAGGCTCCGCATCCGCCTGTGAGGCAAGCGTCGCGGTCAGCGCCGCAACGGGGAGTGCGAAGCAGCGGCGGGCTACCACGTGAAGTCGACCTCGCCGTCGACGTGCGTGCTCGCATCGAAGGCGTGACAGCTGGTGCACGCCTCGAGCGTCGGCTCCGCCGGTGGGTGTGGTGTTCCTTGGCGCGTTTGTGCGGGAGGCATCGCGTGGCAGGCGTCACACGCGCGAGCAGCCCCCGACACGTCATCCCAGCGAGGACCAGGGCTTCGGTCCCAATGGCAGCCGACCGTGCATGCGCGCGTCATCGGCGTGTAGGTTTCGCCGGCGCGCAACGAGACGTCAGCGGGCGCGCTCGCGTCGATGTGCCCCGGCGCGTCCAGCTCGTCCGGAACGACGTGGCAATCGTCGCACCGTGCCGTCTTACCGATTCGGTCGGCCAGCGTCGGGTCCAGGTGCCGAGCGTGTGCACCCACCGCAGAGCTGTCTACCGCACCGAACAGCCCCGCAGGAGGTGCACCCAGAGGACCTTTGCCGTGGCATGCGTCGCAGCCGGAGACGAGGACATCGAGCGACCCATCGACGTGATGCGAGCCGCCCGCGTGACAGGAAGCGCAGTCGGTCTCGGCGCCGGCGTATCGAGCGTGCGAGGTCGGCGGCGCGCCGTGACAGCCGCTGCAGGCGAGCGGCCCAGGGGCTCCCCAGGTGGGCTCTCCCGTACCGTGGCAGTGCGTCGTCGAGCACGTGCGTGTCTCCGGATCGAAGCTTGGATGCGCGTTCACCGTCGCCACCCCAGAGAAGGCGATCTCGACGTGCCCTCCCGGATGCGCGGCGGACCGTGCGTCGGCTCGCGGCGGATGGCAGGTGCTGCATGGGCCCTCATGCGCGGCGTGTGATTCGGTGGTCGGGGACGCTTCGTGGCACGTGCCGCAGGCTTCGACGCCCGCCTCGTGACAGCCGGCCGAGCTGCAGCCGATGCCCACGGCGCCGCCTCGGTAGTCGGCGCCGTGGCATTCGCGGCACGCGCCGAGCGCGTACCCGGTTCGCTTCAGGTACGAGCCATGAAACGCCTCGCCGGCGACGTCGTCGAAGCCGGCGGGGTGGACCTCGTCCCCCGCTTCGAGATCGCGCTCCCACCGGCAGCCTTGTACCGCGGCCAAGGCGAGCGCGACCACGAGCAGGATTCGCGGCGGGTCACGGATCCAACGTGTGACCCATTGCTGCATCGTAAGCATCTCCGGGTCCGTGGCAGGTGGCGCATGCCTCGACGCCCGTCGAAAGGTCGGTATTCGTCATCGCGTGCGCACGCGTCTCCGGAGCGTCGTGGCAGGAGAGGCAAGGAGATGCCGTCGGCCCGGTCGCGATGTCGTTGGTGACCGAGCGAGTCGCGCAGTGCTCGTTCGCATCCGCAGCGGGGTCTTCGGTGCAGGTGAGCTCTTGGACATGCGTCGGCAAGAGGCCTTGGTCGAGCGGCAGCTCGAAGGTGCCTGCGATGTGGCAGGTGCCGCATGAGCGCTGGTCGCCGGGGAAGCGGACCTCACCGAAATCGATCGGGTTGCCGGCAGGGTTCGTGGTGGTCGGCGACGGGTTGCCACCGAGGATGTAGGGCTGCTGCGAGAGCTTCTCGCCCATGTGGATCTTGTGGATCATCACGCGCAAATCCACGCTCTCTGCCATGACGACGCTGCCTTCGAATCGCGAGATGCGATCGTCGCCGACGTTGTTCGCGTTGTGGCAGAACGAGCAGTACTCGACGGTGGTGCGCGAGTCGCCGTGAGCGCTGATGTCCGAGTGGCATCCGTCGCATTGCCCCTCGGCCACGATCTGGCGCCGCGGCGCTGCGATGGGATCGGTCACCGGCACGTAGGCGACTGGATTTGGCGTTGCATAGCGCGGCGAATCCGAGGCCGGCTGGATGTAGCCCTCCATTCCGATCGCGTAGGAGCCGGCGGCACTCAGCGGCATCGGCGCCGGGAAGGTGTAGCGGAAGCCTTGCGGATCGGCGGCCAAGGTTCCAGTCGAGCCATTTCCCTGGATCGTGTGCTGCCAATAGGTCGCATAATCCGTCGTCGGACCGGCGACGGTGACGCGGAGGCTCTGAAGCGGCTGCGCGAGGATGTCGCGCGGCGTCCCGTCGACGGTGACCGTGAAGACGAGCTCGGGCGTCTGGCCGGGCGCCGTATTCGACGCCGACACGATGGAGACGACCAGCTCCGGCGCGTTCGGGTCGATCATCGGCGTCATGTGGTTGGTGACGATGCTCTCGAGGCCCGCCGGCGTAGAGGTGTGGCACACGGAGCAATTCGAGTCGTCGACCTGCGGGCCGCCTGTATGCGCGATCATACCGGCTGGCGCCGGGTCCTCGAAGGAGACGTCGTCATGGCAAGAGCTGCACGCCGTCATCGACGGCCTCGTCTTCCACACGTCTTTGTCGGCGCCCGTGTGGCAGGCTTCGCAGTGCTGCAGCGGCTGGGGGAGCCCGACGGTCGAGTAGTCGTGGACGCCCTGCATGTAGCCGATGATCTGGTAGGGGGTCCCGGCCTCCACGCTGGGGAGGTGTTTGCCCGCGTGGATCTTGTGGATCATGACGGACATGTCGACGGAGTTGCCGGTGTCGGGGTCGACGACGTCCTGCGTGTGGCAGGTGATGCAGAGCTGGGTGTCGCGGCGCAGCCCACCGTGCGTCTTGAGCGGGTTGTGGCAGTGGTTGCAGGTCGTCGTCTCGACGATCTCTCGCAGCTCCGTCACCGGCTGGCCGTCGGGCCGGAAGTGAAACACCTGGTTGGCGACGTACCGCTTGCCCTCGAAGTCGCGCCACGCAAACGCCCCGAGCGTGTGCGTCTGCGTCGGCTCGACGTTCACGAGCTCCGTGCCGAGCTCGTACTCGTAGGTGCCGTCGGCGGCGTCGACGACGGTGAACACGCCGCCCT
>JBGTSH010000371.1:0-9892 GCA_041940405.1 Polyangiaceae bacterium | reverse complement strand
GGCTACATCAAGCTGGGCCAACCGGCGACGACGCTCTCGGGCGGCGAAGCGCAGCGCGAGAAGCTCGCGCGCGAGCTCGCCAGGCGCGCGACAGGCAGCACGCTCTACGTCCTCGACGAGCCGACGACCGGCCTGCATTTCAGCGACATCGAGCTCTTGCTCGTCGCTCTCGAGGGGCTGCGGGACGCGGGCAACACCGTCGTCGTGATCGAGCACAACCTCGATTTGGTCGCGTCTGCCGACTGGATCGTCGACCTCGGGCCCGAAGGCGGAACGCGCGGCGGAGAGCTCGTCGCGGCCGGCACGCCCGAGGCGGTCGCTCGCGAAGAGCGGTCGCACACGGGTCGCTACCTCGCCGAGGTGCTTGCCGGGGCCGGGCCCGCGCGGGGTCGGGGCGCAACGAAGCCGGCACCAAAGGCGCCGGCTTCGAAGGGCGGAACGAAGGCGGGTGGTGCCCGAGGGGCAGCCGCGCCGAAGGAGAATCAGCCGAAGTCGCGTTCGGCTCGCTCCTGATCCTCTTTGCAGCGGATGCAGAGCGTGGTCTCGGGGCGCGCCTCGAGGCGTTTGACGGCGATCTCTTCGCCGCACTCCTCGCAGTTCCCGAACGTGCCCTCTTCGATCTTCTGAAGCGCCCGCTCGATCTTGTCGAGGAAGCTCTTCTCTCTGCCGCGGAGGCGGAACGTGAACGACTGGAGGTACTCGCTCGACGCGAGGTCCATCTCGTCCGGAAGATCGTTCGTGTCGAGGGTCATGTCGTCGTTCAGGGTCTGTTTGGCCCTCTTCAGGATCTCGTCCCGCTTGGCCTCTAGCAGCGTCTTGAACTTCTTGAGCTGGGCCTTCGTCACGTGGGGCTCCTCTCGCGGTCCTTTCGTCCCCCGGACTTCAGGGGGGCGTAAAAGTAGGGTGCAGATCCCGATCCGTCAATCGTCCGCTGGGCGGCTTCGTCTCAGTGTCGCCGCTTTCGCCGCTCGGGGGCGGAAGTTCTCGGGCTTCGGGCGGCAGCCGGCACAAATCTCACCCTCGGGCTCGCCAGCCCTGCGGGCACGTTCTACGAACGCGCCCCGATGAGCCAGAAAGCCACGCCAGCCGGCCTGTCCTTCGACCCGAGCCGCGAAGTGGTCGCCCCCCGCGACGCCGCGACCGTCATCGTCGTGCGCGTCCTGCCCGGGGCGGCGAAGACGGTCGAGGTCTTCTGCGTGGTGCGGCACGCGAAGAGCGGCTTCCTCGGTGGCGCCGTCGTGTTTCCGGGCGGCAAGGTGGACGACGCCGACGGCGCAGAGGCTTGGCACATGGAAGGAAACAGCGCGATCGCGCGCGGTCTTCCCGAGCGCTCGCTGGAGATCACCGAGGACGCACGGCGAGCGCGGGCGATCGCCGTGAGCGCCGCCCGCGAGACCCTCGAGGAGGCGGGCGTCGTCCCGCTCGCCTCTACGATCGACAAGGTCGCCGTCGCTGCGATGCGAGCGGCGATCGACGCCAAAAGGCCGCTCGCCGACGTCTTGGCCGAGCACGGCGCCGTCTTGGATCTCGGTGCGCTCGTCCCGTTCGCTCGATGGATCACGCCCGAGGCGGAGTCACGGCGCTTCGACGCGCGGTTCTTCGTGGTGGAGCTGCCCGCCGGGCAGGAAGCGACGAGCGACGGGCACGAGACGACAGCCGGGTTTTGGGCGACCCCGAGCGCCGTCCTCGATCGGTTCATGCGCGGCGAGGTGCAGCTCGCTCCGCCGACGACGCGATGCCTCGAGCTCCTCGCGCCGGCGCGGAGCTTCGAAGACGTCGTCGCGATCGCGAAGCGCCAGTCGCTCGCAGCCGTGTGCCCGCGGTTCTGCCCGGGCGATCCGCCGTTCTTGGCGTTGCCGGGCGACCCTGCGCACGAGGTTCATGAGCTCCGCGTCGAGGGGCCGACCCGCTTCGTGCTGAGGGACGGCAGGTTTGTCAGCGAAGCGGCGCCGGATCACGATCCGGAGGCGTGATCTGAATCGCGAAGCGCGATTCGGCTTCAGGGATCAGGCTTCAGGGATCAGGAAAACCCGGGCCTCTCCCTGTAGCCTGATTCCTGAAGGCTGAAGCCTCACTTCCCCTCTTTGTACGCCCTCACCGCGTTGACGACGCCGTCCGCGAGCTTCTGCCGGTAGTCCGCCTTGGCGAGCCGCCCTTCGTCTTCGGGGTTCGAGATGAACGACGTCTCGAACAGGACCGCCGGCATCTCGGCGCCGAGCAAAACGTAGAAGCCCGCTGATTTGAGGCCGTGGTCCTTGGTGTCGGGATATCGCGTGCCGAACGAGGCGAGCGTCGCGCGCGACAAGAGATCGCCGAGCTTGCGCGAAGAGGCGGCGATCTCGCCCGACTGCAGCCGGCCGGCGATCTTCCCCATCTCGGCGTCGAGCGCCGAGGCGTCGAGCGCCTTCTTCGAGCCGAGACCGTTCTCGAGCGCGGCGACGCGTGCCGAGGCGCGGCTCACGTCTTTGAGCTCGTCGAGAACGAACACCTCGATGCCGCGCGCCTCGCCGGTCTCGGAGGCGTTGCAGTGGATCGAGATGAAGAGGTCGGCGTGAAACGCGTTGGCGCGCGCGGTCCGCTCCTCGAGCGGGACGAAGACGTCGGAGTCGCGCGTGAGGAGCGTCTCGATGCCGAGCTCGTGCGCGAGCACGGGCGCGACACGGTGGGCGACGTCGAGCGCTACCTCTTTCTCTTTCAGCCCGGTGGGACCGACGGCGCCGTCATCGTGGCCGCCGTGGCCGGGATCGATTGCGACCCGCCGGACCGTGCGCGGGCCGTTGGCCGATGCGGCCTTCGTCTCGGCGGGGCGCGAGCTGACGTCGACGACGATGCGGAACGGCTCGGGAAGGTAGAAGACCTTGCGGTGCATCTCGGCCGACAGATCGAGCACGATGCGCGCGCCGCCTTCGCGCGGGCCCGTGCGGATGCGTTTGATCGCGCCGCCAACCTCGATCTCGCGGGCGACGCCCTTGGCCGTCGCCTTCTCGATGTCGAGGTAGATTCGCGCGTCTTTGCCGGCTTTGTCGTCTGCGGCGAGCGTTCCTACCTGGAACGTCGTCGGCTCGCTGAGGTGGATGACGACGCGCCCACCGCCCTCGGCTGCGAACTTCTCGACCTTGCCGATCTTGACCGTCCCCTTTGCCGGCTTGAGATCGATCGGCGCGACGACGAGATCTTTGGGCGTGCCCGTCGCCGCCGCGGGCACCGTCGCCGGCGAGCCCGAGGCCGCCGCGGGGCCTGCGAGCGATACCTTCTCTGCCTCGTCGCCTTGCCTCTCGAGATCGGCGAGCTCGCTGCCGCTCGGACGGAAGCCCTGGGCCGATGCGAGATCGCGACCGAGCGCCGCGTGGCAGGCCGACTCTTTTCCTTCGGCTGCGAGGGCCGCGTGGCGGCGGCGCGCGAGATACAGCTCGCGGTAGGCAGTCCCGGCGCTCTTCGCGAGCTCGCCCATCAGGAGCGCTCGCTGGCGATCGGCCCGGCAGGCGATCTCGGTCCCCTTCGCGGCGCGCACGGCAGCGGCGTAGAGCTCGAGCGCCTCACGCGCGTCGGCGTCCGCAGCATCGAACCGAAACGATCGAACGCGCAGGTCGCCGGCGAGGATGTCGAGCCGCGCCTGCTCTTCAGGACTCTGCTCCTTCGAGGCCTGGACGGCTACGGCGTCGGCCAGGGCGACCACCTCGGCCCTCGGCGGGAGGCGAGCCGAGCTCTCGAGCATCGCGGTCGCACGCTCGACGTCCGTCGGAGGCTTGGGCGCGTCCTTGGTCTCGGACGACGGACACGCCACCAGGGCCGCCGCCAACACGCCGGCGAAACCACGCAAAATACCGCTGGCCGAGAACGAATGACCCCTTCGGGCAGGGCGGGTGGGGGTCGTCGCGTCGAGCAGCGTGGAGGTCGCGGGCATGACTACGTCGTCGTTGGCGAGGACAAAGCCTGGGTGATAGCTTTTGTTCCGGGCGCGAAATGCGCCCCAGGCCTGAAGAGGTAGCATGACCAGCCAAGGCGCGGGCGCGCCGACAGACGGCTCCCAACTCGACCTCGACGAAGCGGACCGTCTCGCCGAGAGCATTCGTCCGGCGTGGGAGACTGAAGATTCCCACGACAAGCCCCCCGCCGGGGCTGCGGCTTCGGCGCCACCTGCGGGGGCCGAGCCTCCGCACGACACGCTGATCGATGCTGCGCCGATCATGCAGGTCGGCAAGACCGACCCCGGACGCACCGATCCGGCCGAGCCTCTGCGACCCTCGCAGCTCGAGCCGGCCAACCGTCCCGTCCCGCCGAAGCCCGCCAAGTCGACGGTGATGGGCCTCGGCGCGAGCGACGAGGTCATGGCGGTGAAGAAGGCCCTCGCCGACGTCGCGGCGAACGGCCCGTCCTCTGCGGAGGAAAAGAAGAAGAGCGTCCCACCCGAGACCGCCGCGGAATCGAAGCCCGTCGAAGCGAAGGCTGCCGAGCCGGCCGCCGAGAAGGCGGAAGTGACGACGGCGCTTCCGGTGAAGAAGCTCGTGGCCGAGGCCGCCAACCAGGTTTCGGCGGATGGGGCTTCCGCCGACGGGGCTTCCGCCGACGAGGCTCCGGCCTCGCGTCCGTCGAAGAGCCAGAGCCGCTCCAAGCGAAAGACGAAGGACGGCGTAGGTCCGGAGGCGCGCGACTCGGATCGCGGGCGCCGCTCGGCTGCATCGGCAGCACCGGCCGGCAGCGCCGGGGTCAGCTTCTCCAAGGTCGACGACCCGGTCGAGCTCCCGGTCGAGAAGAGCTCCAAGGGCCTCTACATCGGTGGCGCGGTCGCGCTCGTCGGCGTCTTGGTCGTCGGCGGACTGCTCTCGATGGGCGGCGACGACCCACCGAAGCAGCCCGCGGCCCCCGCAACGACGCAGGCGTCAGAGCCTGCGACAAAGCCGGATCCGAAGCCGACCGCGACCGAAGCCAAGACGCCGGAGCCTACCCCGACACCCACGGCGGTCGAGACGGCGGCACCGGCGGCCGAAGCGACAGCGACGCCGACCGCAGAGCCGGCCGCGACGCCCGATCCCGCCGCCAAGAAAGATCCGCCGCCGACGAAGCCGGCCGCCGGCAAGCCTCCGTCGTCCGGGGGGTCCGGTCCGTCCAAGCCGTCCGGTGGTGGCGGCGGCAAGAAGGGCGGCATCATGCGCGACGCGCCGTTCTGATCTCGGCGCCGCGTTCCTTCTTGCGCTCGCGGGCAGGCTCGGGTGAGCCTTCGTCACCCATGAGACTGCGCGCCCTCCTTCCGTCGGCAATCGCCCTCTCTCTCGTCCTCGCAGCACCTGCCACCGTCTCGGCCCAGCCCGCGCCGGCGCAGCCCGCGCAGCCCGGCGGGCCGAGCGACGCCGTGAAAGAGGTGGCGCGCCAGCGCTACAACGACGGCGTCAAAGCGTTCGACGCAGGTCGCTTCGAAGACGCGCGTCTCGCGTTCACGCAGGCGCATCAGCTCACCGGCTCTCCCGGCATTCTCTTGAACCTCGGCCTCGCCGAGCTGCGCACGAACCGCCCCGTCGAAGGTGGCAACCACCTCTTCCAGTTCATGCGCGAGTTCAAGGAGGCTTCGCCCGAGCAGAAGGCCAGCGCCATCCAAGGGATCGAGGACGCAAAGAAGAAGGCTGCGCTCGTCTCGATCACCGTCGACGTGCCGGGCGCCGACGTGAGCGTCGACGGCACGCTCGTCGGAAAGTCGCCGATGACCGATCCGGTCTTCGTGAACGAGGGCGCGCGCACGATCGTCGCCACGACGTCCGATGGAAAGAACGCGATGGCCAAGGTCGACGCGAAGAAGGGTCAGATCGCGCAAGCGACGGTGACCTTCAACGCGGCGCCTGCGCCCGGCCCGGCTCCCGGACCCGCGCCTGGTCCGGCTCCCGGACCCGCACCTGGTCCGGCTCCCGGACCCGCGCCCGGTCCGATGGTCGGTCCCACACCCGGTCCGTACCAAGGGCCCGGACCGCAGCAGGACACCGGCGGTGGCAAGAGCTTCGGCGAGTGGTTCATCACGAATCCGATCGCGTGGGTCGGCACCGGCCTCACCGCCGTCGGTCTCGGCCTCGGCATCGGGTTCTCCGTCGCTGCGTCGCAGAGCGCCGACGACGCCGACACGATCGCCAACGCGATCCGGGATCGCGCGGATGCCGACGGGATCCAAGGCAAGCCCTGCGGGTCCGAGGACGGCGAGGGCGGCGGCGACACCTACCCTGGGCCGTGCAACCAGCTGCGCGACGCGCTCTCGGTTCATGACAAGAATGTCGCTGTCGCCGTCGTCGGCTGGGTCCTCGCCGGGCTCGCGGCCGGCGGCACCACCGCGTACATCCTCATCGAGTACCCGAAGGCGGCGAAGGGTCGCGGTCAGAGCCAGGGTCCGCGGGTCGGTGTCGTCCCGTGGGTTTCGACCGACACGCAGGGCGCCTTCGTCACCGGCGCTTTCTGATCCTCGTCTCCGTGATCACCGGCCGGTGGCCGCGCGCTGGCGCTTGATCGCGTCACGGAGCGTCGAGCGCGGGACGCCGAGAGCTCGAGCGGTCGCCGTCGCGTTGCGACCGCTCGCTTCGTAGCTGCGCAGGACGTCGGTGTGCCCGAGTCGCCGCGTGGGGCCGTTGCGCTCGTCGATCGCGTCGAGCAGATGCTCGGCCCTGATGACGAGGTCGTCACCTGCGAGAACGGCTGCGCTCGCGAGGAGGTTTCGCAGCTCGCGCACGTTGCCCTTGAAAGGCCGTCCGAAGAGCGCGCGCTCGGCCGCTCGCGACAGCTCCATGTCGCCGAGACCGAGATCTGCGAGGAGAGCGCGCGCGATGTCCGGGATGTCCGCTCGACGATCGCGCAGCGGCGGCAGCCGCACGATGCACGCAGCGAGGCGCTCGAAGAGATCGGCACGGAACCCGCCCGTCTCGACCCGATTCTCGATCGCCTCGCAGGTCGCCGCGACGAGGCGCACGTCGACGGCGCTCGCGACACCGCTGCCGAGCGGGCGGATCACCCCGTCCTCTACAACGCGCAAGAGCTTCGCCTGCACCTCGAGCGGTAGCGCGCCGATCTCGTCGAGGAAGAGGGTCCCGCCGTGCGCCTCGGTGAACGCGCCGCGGCGACTCTCGCTCGCTCCGGTAAAGGCTCCCCGCCGGTGACCGAAGAGCTCGCTCTCGGCGAGCGCCGGGCTGATCGCCGCCGCGTTGAGGGCGACGAAGCTCCCCTGACGGCCGCTCTCTCTATGGATCGCGCGTGCGACGAGCTCCTTACCGGTCCCGCTCTCGCCGCGGACGAGCACCGGCAGCGCGAGCGGCGCGACGCGGCGCACCCGCGCGGCCAGCTTGAGCATGATCGCCGACGAGCCCGCTAGACCGGCGAGCGGTTCGATGCCGCTGACGCCATCGCCGCCGCTTCGCGACGGCTCGAGCACCTCGAGCGACGCGGCGCCGAGGCTCACCGACGCGCCCGGCCAGAGCTGCGCGCCGCGCACGCTCGCACCGGCGATCTCGATCCCGTTGGTCGACGCGAGATCGACGACCTCGACGAACGTCGATCGATGCACCACCCGGCAGTGGCTGGCGCTGAGCGTGGGCTCCTCGAGCCGGAGCGCGCACGACGCCCCGCTGCCGACCTCGATCGCCGACCCCGGCTCGAGGATGCGCGTCGCTCCGCCTCGGTTGCGTGGCGACCACAAGCGGAGCACCAGCGGGCCAAAAGCGCCGGCGGCAGCATAGACCTCTTCTGTATGTGACGACTCGGGCATCATCATCTCCAAGGTCCATGTCGACACGAGCGTCCGAGAGTTGCTAAGCAGCGCGATTTTTCTTCCGGCCGCCCGGAGGCAGTTATAAATGCGCTGTCGTGGCGTCCCGGGCTCTGCCGTCGCTCTTCGTCGCGCTCGCGTTCGCGGCGTCGATGGCTCCGCGCGACGCACGAGCGCAGGACACGGCGCAGCTGCCCCCCGTCCCCTCGATGGATACCGAGGAGCGCGAGGGAACGCCTCGCCCCGCCGCTCCGGATGACCGCACCGGGCACGTCTACATCCGCGCCGTTTCCGGCCTGCTCCTGCCCGCCGGCTTCGTTCGCAAGGACGCCGCGCTGTCCTCGGTCATGATCTACGGCCTCGGCGTGGGCGGCACGCTCGGCGTGGGCATCTCCCGCTACGCCGAGATGGACCTCACCGGGATCTACGGCCTCTTCGCCGCGCCGGGCGACTGCGAGGACTGCTCGAGCGACACCGTCGCCGGCAGCCTCGGCTTCACCTACCATCTGGCGCAGGGCGTCTCGCTCGACCCCTGGATCCGCCTCGGCGCGGGCTACCGGACCATGAGCATGGACGTGACCAACCCGGGCTCGAGCACGCCGACCCCCGGTCGCTACCACGGGGTCGACTTCCTGCAGATCGGCCTCGGTGCGACATATTTCCCCGTTTCGAGCTTCGGCTTCGGCCCGTACGCAGAGGCCGACGTGGGCACGATGGTCTCGCGGCCTTCGCCGGATCCCGGCGCGCCGCGGGTCTACGCGATGTTCCACCTCGGCCTGCGCTTCGAGATCGACCCCGTCAGGTGGGGCGAGAGTGACACCCCCGCGCAGCCTCCGAAGAAGGACCCGGCCAAGACGGCCCAGTCCGACGGAGAGGCCGCCGACCCCGAACCCAACCCCAAACAGGTTCGCGAGGCAGGATTGGACGGGGCAGCTTCGCCCTCCTTGCCCGCGGAACCTTCGTTATAATCCGCTCTCGCATGGCGACCGCCGAAGGACGGCACGAGTCGGACGCGAAGCCCGTCGAACGCGGCGACGCCGACCTACGCTTCGAGGCGGTGGGCGTCACCGACATCGGCCGGCAGCGAAAGCACAACGAAGATCACGTGCTTCTCCGTCCGGAGCTCGACCTCTTCGTCGTGGCCCCGGAGGGGATGATCAGCCCGGAGGACTGCAGCCTGAAGGCGGACCGGGGTGGGCTGGCGTACGCCTACCGCACGGGCCGGCGGCAGCGGCACAACGTGGCGCTGAAGCGGACCACCCCGGTGGCGTCGCGGCCGGCGGTCAAGGCGGACGAGGTGCGCAAGTACGTCGGCGTGTGGAAGGGGACGGGGCCTGGGGGCGTCGACGAGCGGTGGGCGATCGCGCACGAGGGCGGCAAGTGGGACGTGAAGGTGGCGTACTCGAAGAGGGGGCGCGACCTCGGCGGGGCCGCGGTGTCGGACGTGGAGCTTGGGGCGGGGGGGCTGACCTTCGTGACCCTGCGGGATAAGCGGCCGGAGATCAGCTACCGCGACCGGCGGCGGTGCACGCTGACGGTGGACGGCCACTCGGCCGAGCTGTCCTTCGTCTCGACGGTCAGCTCGGCGAAGGGGCGGGTGGCGCTCAAGCGCGAGGTGGTCGTCGCGGTGAAGGACAAGCCGCTGCCGAAGCTCGACCCCGACAGGTTGCCGGGGATCTGGATCGGGGCGTACCCGCCCGGGGCGGGCTACAAGGTGGCGCTGAAGGTGACGAGGGACGGCGACGAGTGGGGGGTGGACGGCGTGTTCGTCGGGCCGGGCGGCAAGGTGGTGGGGGAGCTCAACAAGGGGAAGTTCGAGTGGACCAAGCTCGGGCTGACGATCCGGCCGGAGTGGAAGCGGCCGCCGGGCGTCGAGAGGGGCGCCCACTTCGTGCTGGTGCCGACCGCGGACGGGGTGCGGATGGAGGTGCACAGCCGGCGGCAGCCGGAGGTCGCGACGGACGCCTCCAGCACCTGCATCATCTGCCCCTCACCCCCCCGGCCGGCCCATCTCCGACCACGTCGGACGTACGCTGCTCAGAGCGGTCATGACGGCCTCCTCCATCTCCGGCCAGACCATAGCGAAGGGAATGCCGGCGGGAACGTCACCATTGCGGACCAGGCAGCCACCGGCGGGACGGCCGCCGGCGGGGCGGGGCG
>JBGTSH010000370.1:0-9947 GCA_041940405.1 Polyangiaceae bacterium | reverse complement strand
GTTCGAGCGCCTCTTTTTGATTGCCCGGCCGGGTTGGGTTTTTCATCTCTAAATCTATATTTCTGCCCTTATTGCGGTAGTGCAATGTTGTGTGCTTTTATTTTATCCATGTTGATAAATCTAATTTTTCTCCATTAACATTAATAGGTTCTTTGTTATGCGCAAATACATATATTTGATGATGAGCAAACAGTTGATATTGGTGCAATTGATCATGATGCTGGTATTGACGGTGATGATGATGAAGAAGACATAGATGAACAATCTAGTTCTTCAAATATCGGATCTGGAACTGGAGTTAATTCAGCTGATGCTGGTGATGAAGCCCGATGTCGAGCATGCGGCGCGGATGGCGGCCGAAGAGGCGGCCCTGACGGAGCGTCTGCGCGGGGCGCTGGGAGATGCGGGGAGGGAGCGCGTGGAGCGCGAGGTAGGTGCCGACGACGCGGGGTCGATCCGCGCGCCGCGATGCGGCGGCGATCGCCTCGAGCTGCTTCTCTTCGCTCGGGCGGTCGAGGCCGTAACCGCTCTTCACTTCGACGGTCGTGACGCCGCCTTGCGCCATCCGATGGAGGCGGGCGTCGAGCGCGGCGGCGATCGCTTCGGGGGGCGCTGCGCGGACGGCTCGCGTCGTGGAAGCGATGCCGCCGCCGGCCTTTGCGATCGTCTCGTAGTCCGCGCCGCCCATGCGGAGCGCGTACTCGTCGTGGCGCGATCCGACCCACGCGGCGTGCGTGTGGGCGTCGACCAGCCCCGGCGTGACCAGGGGCGCAAAGAGCTCGCGCGGCCGCGCACCGGCGGGGATCCGAGCCGAAGCATCTTCCGCCGAGCCGGCGAAGACGACGCGGCTGCCCTCGACGAGGACCGCGGCGGACGCGATCGTTCCGAGAGGATCGGTCGGCGTCGCTCGGGCGGGATCGCAGGTGACGAGGCGCTCGGCCCGGACGAGGAGCAGATCGCCGGCGCTCATGCGCTCAACTTGCTCGCTTCGAGCTCGATCTCTCGAGCGATCTCGGCGATGGATGGCGGCGCAGGCAGCGCCGATGCGGCGAGCTCTCTGGCGCGGCTTCGCATCGCCCGGACCCGTGTGGCGGCGGCCTTGGCTCGCTCGGCAAAGGCGGGGCTGGCTTCGATCTCGCGGGCGAGCGCGCCGTGAGCGCGATCGGCGAGATCCTCATCGCTGCAAACGAGGAGCAGGTCGCACCCGGCGCGCACCGCGCGGATCGCGCTCTCCTCGACCGGGAAGCTCGCCGCGACGGCGCGCATCTCGAGGTCGTCGCTGACGAGCACGCCGCCGAACCCGAGCTCGGTTCGGAGCAGGTCCGTCATCATGCTCGAGGAAAGGGTAGCCGGAACATCCGGATCGAAGGCGCGCACGACGACGTGGGCGCTCATGATGGACTCGATTCCCGCCCGGCAGGCGGCGCGGAACGGGGCGAGCTCGACGGCGTCGAGGCGCGCGCGGTCGTGGGTGAGGACGGGCAGGTCGTGGTGGCTGTCCTTGTCGGTGTCCCCGTGCCCCGGGAAGTGCTTGCCGCACGGAAGGACGCCGCCGTCGCGCAAGCCGTCGGCGAAGGCCAGGGCGAGCGTCGCCACGACCCCGGGGTCGGAACAAAACGATCGATCGCCGATGACCGGGTTCTGCGGGTTGGAGTCGACGTCGAGGATCGGTGCGAAGTCGAGGTTGACCCCGAGCGCACGAAGGCGCGCGCCGACTGCGAAGCCGGCCCGCCGCGCGAGGTCGGAGCTCTTGATGCGACCGACGAGGCGCATGGGGGGCAGCTTCACCTCGGGGGGAGGGAGGCGGCTGACGCGACCGCCCTCTTCGTCGATCGCGACAAGGAGCGGGTCGATCTCCTCGGGCGCGCGAGCCGCCTGAACCGCGGCGGCGATCGATGCGATCGACGCGACGTCGGGGGCGTTACGCCGGAAGAGGATCACGCCGGCGCGTTCGCCCCGAGCGAGCGCGCGCTCGGTGCGCTCGGAGAGCTTGGGCCCGTCGAAGCCCGTGACGAGCAGCGATCCTGCGAGCCGGCGCGGTTCCACGCCGAGGTCTTACCACGTGGGGTGTCGTCACGGGGCGCCCGAGGTGAGCACGACGAGCCCGGTTGCGCGCGCAGCGCGCTCGGTCGCCTCGGCACCGGGATCTTCGCGGCGGGTGTCGCGGTCGATCGCCGCGACGCTCAGGGCATCGGGGCTCACCATCGCGGCAGCCGCGATGTCCGCCTCGTTTCTTACCTCGACGGCGAGGAGCAGGCCGAGATCGCGAGCCGTCCGCGCGAGCGCATCGAGGCGATCGAGCGGGAGGACGCGCGCAACGAGGACGACGCCGTCGGCGCCGGCGAGCCGCGCGCGGCGGAGCTGTGCCTCGTGAACGAAGATGTCGGACGCGAAGAGGAGCGGAGGCTCGGATGCGTGCGAGGCGTCGATGTCCGTCCGCACGCGCTCGCACGCCTCGTAGCTGCCGCCGGCCGTCGCCTCGCAGTCCACGAGGAGACAGGCCGGGTGACCCTGGGCCTTCAGTCTCTCGGCTGCGCGGGCCGAGATCACGTGCCTCGGCGCGAGCGGCGGGGAAGCCGCCAGACGCGCCGCGCGTGCGCGGGCGGCGGAGATCGCTTTGTCGAGCGCGCCACGGCGCCGCGTGCGCTTGCCGATGCGCATCGCCGTCATGCTGCGCTGTCCGTCCGCTCGGCGCAGATCCCGAGGAAGTTCTTGCAGAGGTCGGCGCCACGCGGCGAAAGGAACGATTCGGGGTGAAATTGAACCCCGAACGCGGGGAAGCGCAGGTGCGTCAAAGCCATCACTTCGCCGCTCTCGGTTCGTGCGGCCACCTCGAGATCGGCAGGGAGGGTCTTCGGATCGATCAGCAGCGAGTTGTAGCGGGCGGCCTCGAAGCCCTGCGGCAGGCCGGCGAAAAGACCGGTGCCCCGGTGCAGGATCGCCGAGGTCTTGCCGTGCAGGGGCCGCTCGGCACGCACGAGCTTCGCGCCGAGTGCAACAGCGATGGCTTGGTGTCCGAGGCAGACGCCGAGGAGCGGAACGCCGAGCTCGCCGCGGACGGCAGCCGTCGCGAGAGGCAGGCTCACGCCCGACTCGGCGGGCGTGCAGGGTCCGGGCGAGATGACGAAGCCCCCGGGCCGCCGGGCGACCAGCGCGTCGAGGTCAGCGTCGTCGTGCATCACGACGTCGCAGCGAGCGCCCAGCCTTTCCAGAAGGTCGACGAGGTTGTGCGTGAACGAGTCGTAGTTGTCGACGACGACGAGTTTCACGTTTCTTTCCCGGGCACGTTGGCGGTGACTACCGTACTAAAAATGATGGTGGACCGTCGATCCGCTCGAAGAAACAAGATCCAGTTCTTCCTGAACCAGTACATCGACGGCGTGCCGTACCTCAGCGAAGGCCTGGAGCTCTCGGTGAGTGGCGCGCTGGTGCGTCGCGTGCTGTCTCCGAACGCCGACCGCGCCTGCTACGCGCTCGAGATCGGCGTGCCGGAGCAGCCCGATCAACGCGTGTTCGTGTGCGCTACGCCGGTCTGGCGCTCGGGACCGTTCGAGGCGCTTCGCTTCGTCGCCCAGAGCCTCTCGGATCGCCTGCGCCTCGCGAACGTCATCGCGCGCCGGATCTGAGGGCGTGCGCGGTCAGAAGCCGTGCTCTTTGAAGAAGCGCTCGATCCTCAGCGCCACGAGCTCGGGAAACTCGACCGCCGTGTAGTGGGTGCCGCCCCGCACCACCAGGATCTCGGCGCGCGGAATCCTGCGGACCATCTTCTGGGAGAGCCCGCGCGGCGTCATTCTGTCGCGATCACCGGTGATGACGAGGGTGGGGACGTCGATCGCCGGAAGGATCCGCTCGGCGTCATGGGCACCGAGGGCCTTGAGGTTCTTGGCGAACGCGTCGAGATCGAGGCCCGCGAACATGCCCACGACCTCGGCGAACTCGGCTTCGTCGATGGTCTCGGCCATCATGCCGGCGCGCTTCATCCAGCCGACGAACTCGGGTTGCGTCGCGACAGCGCGCATGGCGCTCGAGAGGGGACGGGCGAAGCGCTCGACCGCACCGATGGCGCTCGCCATGAAGCGCCGCCCGAACGCGGTGGGCATGGCGGTGTCGAGCGGTCTGCCGAACGTGCCGTTCAAGAGAACGAGGTTCTTGGTGAGCCCGGGGATCTGCTGGAAGGCCTCGATGCAGACCTGGACGCCCATGCTCCAGCCGACGAGCGCCGCCGCCTCGACGCGCTCGGCACGAAGGATCGCTTCGAGGTCCTCTACATGGCGCGCGACCGCGTAGCCGTCGGCGTGGTCGTCGGGGCGCGACGATGCGTAGAGGCCGCGGTAGTCCCAGGTGATGAACCTGTACCGATCGCCGAGGTAGTCGACCAGCGCGCGCCACGCGAGGCGCGGCCCGCCGAGACCGTTCGCCAGGATCACCGTCGGCGCGTCGGGCCGGGGCGGCCGCGCGCTGTAGTACGCGATGCGGGTGCCGTCGCGGCTCACCGCTTCGGTCGCCTCGGTCAGGAGACCGCGGCGAACCGGCTCGGCCAGGAGAGAGGGACTTCGGGTGCTCTCCGCCATCAAGGCCTCTTCTTAGCGGATGGATTCCAAAGTCAAAAGCTCAAGCCGTTTTCAACACAGATGGGCCGGCGAAACGGCGCGCGAAGCGCCCCCCCCGGGCGGCCCACGGCCGGCGAATTTTTCAACGTTGCCGTAGGCGTTACGTTGACAGGCCGGCGAAGCCCCCGTTAACGTGCGCCAGCGACCGAGGCTGAAAACGCGATGGCCGAAGAGAAGTCGAAGAAACCCAAGATCGACCTGAAGGCTCGTCTGGGGAAGGCGCCGGCTGGCGGCGTTCCCGGTGCGTTGCCCTCTGGACCTGGACTTCCTTCCCCGTCGCAGGACGGCGTCGGAAGGATCAGCGCGCCCCCGTCCTCGAGCGGCGTGCCTGCCCCCGCGGGGATCGCCCCGCCGCCTGGCATCGCCCCGCCGCCTGGCATCGCCAGCGGAATGGGGCTGAACCCCTTCGCGCCCAAGCCGCAGCCCAAGGCCGCGCCCGTCAGCGCCGAGGCGCAGACGATCAAGGTCGAGGTAAGCGAAGAGATCCACGACGAGCGCAAGCGAGCTGGCCGGCGCGCGCTGCTCTACTCGACGTTCGCCGCGGTCGTCTTCGCCGGCATCGGCTTCTTCGCCGGCGGCATGCGTGAGGTGAGCAAGCGCGACGCGAAGGCGGTCGAGGGGCTCAAGAAGCTGGAGCCCGAGGTCACCGATGCGGCGAAGAGGGCGGAAGAGATCCTCCCGATCCTCGACGACATCGAGAAGGGCCTGCTCAAGGACAAGAAGTACCCGGACAGCGCGATCGAGAAGCTGTCGATCACGATCCCGAACCTCAACCTCGACGACAAATCGTTCGGGGCGATGCCTTCTGACATTCAGAAGGCGACGCTCTCGTTCATGAAGAAGATCGAGAACGCGAACGAGAAGAAGGATCGCGTCAAGAACCTCCTCGGCAGCTTGAAGAAGCCGATCGAGACCGCGTGGGCCGAAGATCAGAAGCCGCTGTTCAAGCTCGGCGTCATCTTCCGCCAGGCGGGCTCGAACACGATGGCCGAGGTCGTTCAGATGAAGGAGCCTTGGGAGGTCGCGAAGCAAGAGTGGCCCAAGGAGCCGAAGATCACCGTCTCGGTCATGCAAGAAGGCAAGCGCGTCCCGGCCGAGAAGGGCGCCAAGCGCTGGGAGAAGGACGCGATCGTCAGCCAGGATCAGACGCCGTTCGTCATCCCGATCGAGCCCAACAGCGTCTCCGGCTTCACCGACGAGCGCACGATCCTCCAGCTCGTCGGCGCCGTGAACGACGTCCGCGTACTCCTCAACGGCGACGAGACGCCGGGTCGTGAGGTCGTCGGCCTCCTCAAAGAGGGCCAGGGCCTCGCGAAGTCGATCGACAGCAAGGTCGCCAAGGCCGCCCGCTGACCGCGGGCGGGCGGGGTCGCCAAGGCCGCCCGCTGACCGCGCTGTGAAGCGACGCTACGCGTCTTCGGTCGCCGAGGCTTGAACTTCGGCGCTCGAAGGCGCGTCGTTCTTTTTTGCTGAAGGCGACGGCTTGTCGGACGAGACGGGGTTCTCGGACGCGGGAGGAAAGCTCGAAGGGCTCCCCGAAGGGGGAGGCGGGCGCAGGCTCGTGTCCGGGCGGCGGTGGACCTCGATCTGGAGGATCTTGCCGTTGTCGACCTCGCGCGCGATGAACGTGATCCCATGCTTGTCGAGGAGGGTGCCGGGCGTGCGGTCCTCTTCGGCAAAGAGCTCGCCGATCTCGACGGTGCTGACGTCCGCCGGCGTTTCGACACCGAGGTACGCGGAGAGATCACCCAAGGCGAGCGTGCCGTTTGCGAGCAGCCGCCCGTCGCCGATTTCCTGGATCGGCGCGGCGGGGGCGTCGTCGTGCTCGTCGCGGATGTCGCCGACGATCTCTTCGATGATGTCCTCGAGGGTGACGATCCCGCTCGTCCCGCCGAACTCGTCGACGACGACCGCGAGGTGCTGGCGCTTGTGGCGCATCTCCTTGAGAAGACCGACGAGCTTCTGGTGCTCGTGGACGAAGATGATGTCGCGCCGGACGATGTCGTTGAGGACGTCGGGCGTGGAGCCGTCGGCGCCCTCGGGCGGCTCGAGCTTGAAGACGTCCTTCGCGCAAAGGAGGCCGATGACGTTGTCGAGCTGGCCCTCGTAGACCGGGTACCGCGAGTGACCGCTCTCGGCGACCATCGTTCGGACCTGCTCGAGGGGTGTCGCGATGTCGACCGCTTCGACACGGGTGCGCGGAATCATGGCGTCGCGCGCCCGGAGATCCTCGAACTCGAGCACGTTCCGGATCATCTCGGCCGGCTCGGCACCGACGACGCCGCTGCGCTCGACCTCGTCGACCAGGTACTCGACCTCGGCGCTGGCGACCTCGGGCGCGGTGGCCGTGGGCTCGCTCAGCTTGTCGGTGAGCGCCGACGTGAGCCGGGCGAGAGGGGCGGCGAGCGGCCACAAGAGGATCTCGAACGGCCGGAGGTAGGTCGCGAGCCGCGGCGCCCACTTGTCGGCGCGCAGGCGCGCCAGCGCAACGGCTCCATCGGTGATCGGGGCAAAGAACGAGACGGTCCCGACGACGGCCACCACCACGCCGAGGAGCCCGGGAACGAAGGGCGCGACCACGTCGGCCATGACCACAGCCGTGACCGCCGCGCAGACCACGCGGCCGACGGTGTAGGTCGCGCGCATCCCGGCGGGCCCGTTGCGGTAGCGCTCGAGCGCGCGCCGATGCACGAGGTCGGGCTGCTCGAGCAGCGCCGAGAGGCGGGCCGTCGAAAGGCTCCCGAGCGCTGCGTCGGTGGCGACGAACGCCGCACCAAGCACCGCTGCGAGAGCGGCGACGAGCGGGCCTGTAAGTGGAACCGACATGTGGGTGTGTGGTCAGACGCAGGGTAACCGGGCTCGGCCGGTCAGGCAACGTGGCCCGGGGATCTCCCCAGCTCGGTCTACGGGGAGAACCCTCGCAATACGGTCAGCTTTCCCTCCCGAGGCTCGGCGATCGCCACCAGCGCGCCCGTCTCGGAGAAGACCGCAACAGGCCCTGTGGCGATTGCGCCGGCGTCGATCGTGCGACCAGTGCGCACGAGGCGCTCATCGGAGGGGCCCACGACGACGGCCGGCAAAGCGCACTTTGCGGCGGTTTCCAGGGGCTCGAGAGCATCGAGAGACACCTCGTCGAGCGCTCGTGCCTCATCGATCGAAAACGCCCCACTTCGAGTTCGTCGCAGCGCGCTCAGGTGTGCCGGCACGCCCAGCGCATCGCCCAGGTCACGCGCGAAGGAACGAACGTAGTAGCCCTTGCTGACCTCGAGGCGGACGACGAGGGTCTGCGCAGCCGGGTCGGCGGCCTGGATCGCGAGGGCGCGGACCGAGACGTCGCGCGCCGCGAGATCGGGGGCGAGGCCGGCCCGAGCGAGCTCGTGGCTTCGAACGCCGCCCACGTGAATCGCCGAGAACGCGGGTGGGATCTGCGACGTCCGGGCGCGCTCGCCCTCGAGCGCCCGACCGACGAGCGGCGCGCTGGCGGCCGTGCCTTCGGTCGCCAGCCGGTCGAGCTCCGCGAGAATGGGCGCGCCGAGCGGAGCCTCGCGCAGCGTCTTGCCCGCGCCGTCGCCCGTGTCGGTCGAGCGGCCGAGCGCCACCGTCGCGACGTACGCCTTGTCCTCGCCGGTCAGGTACGGCGCGAGCTTGGTGGCTTCGTCGACGAGCACCACGAGAAGCCCGGTCGCCGCCGGATCGAGGGTACCGGCGTGACCCACGCGGCGCGTGCCGAGCTTGCGCCGCACCGTCGCGACCACGTCGTGGCTCGTCGGCCCGTGCGGCTTGTCGACGAGGAGGACGCCGCCCCTCACGAACGATCTCCGTTCGTCAGATCGAGGCGCAGCACCGGATACGCCGGATCGCCGCCTGCTCGAACGAAGCCCTCGCTCTCCAGCGCCTCGATCGACCCGGTGAAGAGCTCTTCGTCGCGCGCGGGCGGGGCCACGCGCCGCGGGAGCGCCTCGAGGGCGCGCGCGCCTCTTCGGCGTGCCTCGGTGACCGCCGCGCGGATGAGCGCGCGGCTCGCGCCCGTTCGGCGGAAGCGCGGATGAACGAGAAAGCACGCGAGGAGCCAGACGCCTTCTCGATCGGCCTGCAGCACCGGCAGGCGCGCGTAGTACCGCTGCGCGTACGCCTTCGGGATCGCCGTCGCGGGGGCGATCTTGGCCCATCCGATGACGTGACCGTCATCTTCGGCGACGACGCCATGGCCGTCGTCGCGGCCCGCCTCGAGGGCTCGCTGCATCTCGGCGCGGTTCTCGTCGGGCTCGAGCGCGCACCGCGCGAGCCACTCGTTCTTGTCGCCCTCGAAGTGGAAGTACCGGCAGTAGCAGCGGCTGTCCGCCGCCTCGAAGAACGCAGCGAGGGCGGCTGCATCAGCCGCGTGCGCAGGCCGTGCCGTGATCACGCTCCGCCGGGCTCCGATGCGTACGCGCGCTCGACCGCTGCGCTCGCAGAGAACACACGCGCCTCTTGCCACGCAGGCGCGATCAGCTGGATCCCGACCGGGAGCGCGGGGCCGCCCTCGGGGGGCTCGGCGCTGCCGCATGGGACGCTCGCTGCCGGAAGCCCAGCGAGGCTCGCGGGCAGCGTGCAGACGTCGGCGAGGTACATCGAGAGGGGATCCTCGGTGCGCTCGCCGAGCGGAAAGGCGACGGTCGGGCTCGTCGGGGTGGCGATCAGATCGACCGTCTCGAAGGCGCGCGCAAAGTCCGCCGCGATGACCCGCCGCGCCTTCTGGGCGCGGAGGTAGTACGCGTCGTAGTAGCCCGACGAGAGGACGAAGGTGCCGAGCACGATGCGCCGCTTTACCTCGGCCCCGAAGCCCGCGCCGCGCGTCTCCGCATAGAGCGACGCGAGGCTCTGGCCCGGCCTCTCGACGCGCAGGCCGTAGCGGACGCCGTCGAAACGCGAGAGGTTGCTCGACGCCTCGGCGGTCGCGATGACGTAGTACGAAGCGAGCGCGTAGCGGGTGGCAGGCAGCGAGATCCGCACGATCTCGGCGCCTTGATCGGCGAGCCCGCCGATGGCCGCGCGGACCTTGGCGGCGACCCCGGCGTCGATGCCCTCCGCGAAGTACTCCTCCGGAACGCCGACGCGCAAGCCCTTGATCGGAGCGTCGCACGCGTCGGCCCAGCTCGGGACCTCACGCGCGGCCGAGGTCGCGTCGCTCGGATCGTGGCCGGCGATGATCTCCATCGCGTCGGCCGCGCCTCGGACGTCGCGCGCGAACACGCCTATCTGATCGAGGCTCGAGGCGAACGCGATGAGCCCGTAGCGTGAGACGCGCCCATAGGTGGGCTTGATCCCGACGACGCCGCAGAGCGCCGCGGGCTGGCG
>JBGTSH010000369.1:0-9991 GCA_041940405.1 Polyangiaceae bacterium | reverse complement strand
ATGCCACCGCCGGCGCGACGAGGGCTGCGAGCACGGCCCCGGGGATGAAGCGCAGCCAGGCGGCGATGAAGCCCTGACGCGGCAGGCGGTCGGCGAGCAGCAGGCCGCCGGCGCGGATGGCGAAGGTCGCCTCGGCGGAAGTGCGCCCGCGCACCAGGATGGCTTCCGTGCGGTCCTTTTCCAGAAGCGGGATGTAGCGGACCTTGAACAGGTCGCCATCCCTTTCCGCCTCGCGCTCGGCGATCGGCGCGGCTTCCGCGCCAGCCTTTGCCTCGCCACCGAAATAGAACGTGCCGGTCGCCATCCACGCGGCAATCCCGACGGTGATGCAGGCGGCAATGATGTGCGAGGACTTTACTCTGAATGCCATCGATCAGGTTCCATTCGATCGCCGGGCGTCGGCCGGCCGTTAAATGCGGTTTATTCGGCGGCTTGCGGGTCGGAATCCTGCCCACCCGCAACCGAGATCAATTGGTTCTTGTGCTTGCGCATATAGGCGATGCCGCAGCTCATCATGTGACGGCCGTAATCCACGACCCAGCACTTGGCCGGCTGGTCGCAATCCGCCGCGATGCTTTCGAGCATTTCGAGATCGGCTTCCAGATTGGCGATGCGCTCGGCCACCTCTTTTCCTTCGCGTCGCACGGCGCGGACGAGACCCTTCTCTTGCGCGAGCAGCGTGGCCGCACCAGCGATCCAGAAGGCAGCGAGCACGCTGCCCGAGAGCGCGAGCCCAGCCATGCGGAGCGAATACCGATCGTCGACTCGCTGGAGGACGTCGAACGCAACCGAGCGATGCTCGATCTCTTCGGCCGCGTGCCAGCGAAGGAGATCGAGCATGACGGGATCGATGCCGCGGTCGAACCCCTCTGCCAGGAAGTTCTCGGCCATGATCGCAGTGAAGTGCTCGGCGGCCGCGGTCGCCGCGAGCCTGAGCTTCGGCGAAAACACGCGCTCGAGGAAAGAATAACAGAACCGTTCGTACAGCTTGAGAAACGGCCGGATGCGATAGCCCTGGTCCTCGAGCATCTGGATGTGGCGGTCGTGCGCGCCCGCGTGCCACCCTTCTTGTCCGGCGAACTTCCGCACGGCTTCTGCGAGCGCCAGGTCGTCTTTGTAGACCTCTGCGAAGTGCTTCACGCTCCGAACGAAGAACCGCTCGCCCGCCGGGAAGAGCACGCTCACGCCGTTGGCGAGGTGCGTGGCCAGGACGCTCTGTGCGAGCCAGTGCCGGGGAACCGATTCTCCGAGGCGATCGATCGGGAAGGGACGAATCTCCATCGCGGGCTCCTCGAAAACCAACGATGGGGCCTTGTTGACCGTTAGTCAATAGCGGTCGCTCACCGGTCTCGTTGTTGGCGCATCCTCGTTCGCGTAGCGTCCCGCCGATGGGGATGCTCGTCCGGTCGATTCTCGGCGTCGTCGTTGCGCTGCTCGCTGGATGCGGCGGAAACGGGACGGGCGCGAAAGACGGAGGGCAGCCACCGCGCGCCGGCTCGCCAACCGAAACATCACCGAAGAGCCCCACCCCGGCCCTCGCTGCAAAGGACGTCGCCATGCGCCCCATCGGCGTGGCGCTCACGGATCGCAATGCGCTCGCGCTGATCGTCGAGATCCCCGACGGCGAGTGGCGAAGCATCAACTCGCATCTTCGCGACTCGGGCGGCGGGCCGAAAGGCGGGCTCGCGATCATGTTCCCGCCTCGGGGCTTCCTCAGCTCCCGCGTGCGCTGTCTGGACGCTTCTGGAATGCCCATCTACGCCGGCGGCTCGCTCCACGCCTTGGATGCAGGCCTGACGATGAAGCGTGGGCGCAAGCCCGGCGAGGTCGAGATCTGGGACGGGACCAAGCTCGACGCTTCCACCACGTGCGAGATCGGGGTTCGCGTCGAGGACCGCGAACGGAACGAGAAGGCCGAAGCATTCTTCTGTTGGACCAAGCCTTCGGACGCGACGAGCGCCAAGCCCGGACGCTGCTCGTCGTTTGCTCCGGCAAAACCCCCGAGCCGGCTTCTCTCTCCGCAAGTCGATCGGCTCACGCTCGACGGCCGAAGCTCACTAGCGACCTCGTCGGTGCTGCTCGGGTCGGACAACACCGCGTCACCCCCGGCGCGGCGAGCGCGTCTGGAAATGCGCCTGACCCTCGGCGAAGCGCCAACGCTACCCATCAAGGTCCTCACGTCGGTCAACTGCTCGGGCACGCTCGGGAAGAAGGAGGTGTCGTGGTGGGGCAAGGCCCAGGACAGTCGATCGGGTTGGTTCGAGGTCGGGGACGTGCTCGTCGTGAAGACCCCCGTGGACCTGCAGGGCCCCGACGACAGCGCGGCCGAGGTCTCCACGTGCAAGATCGCCGTCGCTGCCAAGCTTCACACGTACAAGAAACCGTCGGAAGAACCCCCATTCGAGGACATGGGATACGCGTGCTTCGGGCGTGAGAACACCGACGGACCGAAGTCGCTGGGCGTCCTGGCGATCATGGACGCCAAGCTCGTCGCGGGCGGCGAGGGTTGTCCGTCAGGCTGAAACGGCCGCCTACGCCTCGCGCAGGTAGCCCCAGTTGTGGAGCCGATCGCTGTCCTCGGCCCAGCGATCGCCGATGTCATCGCGGTAGTACATGTTCGGGATGAGGATGTTCTTCAGCCGCGCATAGGCGGCGGCCTTTGCCTGGCGCATTGTCGGGCCGAGCCCCACGACGGTGAGCACGACGCCGCTCGTGCCGGCGACGAGCCACTGGCCGTTGACCAGCTTCACGTCCTCGATGTGCACCTCTTCGGGGGTCGACTTCTTGAAGACGATGACCGCCTCTTTCGAGATCTCGTCGAAGGTCTTGTCGTCGTCGAACGGGTACGGCGGCACGATGACGCGCACGCCGACCTGGAAGCCGCTCTTCGTCTTGAACCGATCCATCGTCCCCGCCGCGAGGCCGTGGAGCACCTCACCGATCGGCGTCGTCATCCCCTCTTGTTGGATGAAGATCGTCGGGTACCCGAAGCGCGAGGTGAACTCGAGCGGGTAGATGCCGTTCGCGTTCACGATGCAGTTCAAGTCGACGTAGCCGACGTACCTCTCTCTCAGGAGGAGTCGCTCCATCTTCTTCAGCGTCTGGTTGAAGAGCTTGTTCGGACCGCTCCAGAACATGCTCGTCCCCATTTCGCCCGTCGACGGTCCGAGGTTTCCGGGGAAGAGCTTCTTGTGCTCGAAGTTGATGTTGATCGGCTCGACGAACCGGTGGCCGTTGAAGAACGCGCCCACCGCGACCTCGACCCCGGTCACCCGCTTCTGCAGCTGAAACACGGGGATCTCGGCCGCGATGACGTGCTTGTAAGCTTCGAGCACGCGAACGACGTCGCCGCCGTCCTCTTCTTCGCCCACGAAGAGCCGGCGCTTGACGTTCTGCGCCTCACCGCTCGGCTTGATGACGTACCGCGACGGGTTCTGCCGCACGTACGCCGCCGCCTCGTCGAAGTCGGTGAACTCCTTGAACGGGATGATGTTCACCCCGGCCTTGCGCAGCTCCTCTTGGCCGAATGTGCGATCGTCCTCGAGGCGATCGGTCGTCTCGCTGCCGCCGACGACGAGCTTGCCTTGCTGGCGAAGCTCGCTCGCGATCTTTCCCTGCCCCAGCGTGTCGTCGAACACGACGACGTCGGCCCACTCGACATCCGCCCGCCAGTCGGTCGTCTTGGGGACGAAGCCGTCGGCGATGTCGCGCTCCTTGTCGGCGTCGATGAAGTATCGGACCTCGTGGCCTTCTTTCAGGACCTGCCACGCGATGTCGCCGATGAGGCCGGAGAGCGAGACGAAGAGAAACTTCATGCGGCGCCGGATGCTACCAGCGCCGCATGAAAAGGGATCGTGCGCAATCAGTGGCGCGGCGCCGTCTGCTGCTTCCTGCCGACGTGCTCTTCGCCGATGGTCGAGATGTCCTTCGCTCCGTTGCGATCGAGGATCTCGCGAGCGCGCTTTCGCTCGTTCACGTCGTCGACGTGCACGGAGATGAGGATGCCGCCGGAGCGGATCCTGGACTCGTACTGCTTGGCCTCGATCTCGGGGATGCCGAGTCCGACCAGCGCGCCGGTGAGGCCGCCGACGGCCGCACCCGCGCCCGCGCCGCCGAGGGCGGCCATGATCGGGCCGGCGGCGATCAGCGGGCCGAGACCCGGGATGGCGAGCGCGCCGATGCCGGCGAGCAAGCCGAGCGTGCCGCCCACGGCTCCGCCGGCCATCCCTCCGACAGCCGCGCCCTCGGGGGCCTTGGTGTGCTTCTCGAACGCGAAGTCTCGCGTCCCTTGCTTGTCCGGGAAGATGACTGACATGTCATTTGTAGAGAACCCGGCGTCGCTCAGTCGGGTCACGATGCTCTCTGCCTGCTGCGTGCTCGAAAGCATCGCCACAATCGCTTTTTTTGCCATGGTAGTTCTCCGTTCGTCTCAGTTGGCTTTCACTTCGAGTTGGTTGTCGACGCGCTTCACGCCCGTGGTGGCGGCGGCGATCTTTCCGATCTGGGTCTTCTCCTCCTCGGACTTCACGGGCCCGCGCAGCGTCACCACGCCTTCCGCGGTCACCACCTTGACGTTCTTCGCGTCCATCGAGAGCCCGTCGCTCTTCACGATGTCCTGACGAATCGTCTGCGTGATTCCGAGGTCCGCCGAGTTCTCTTTCTGATCGCCCGGCTTCGTAGTGTCCGAGCGATCGCGCTCGTTCTGCTTGGTGTTGTCCGCGTCGGTCTTCGCCGGAGCGTCCGTTTTTTTCTCTTCGCAGGCGGCGAGGCTCAGCGCCGTCATTGCGATGATCGCAATCACTCTCATGGGTCCTCTTCGAGGTTTCGCGCGCTCACCCATGGGTCGGGACGACACGCGCGGGGGACCCCACTTCTTGCAGCGGTCGCGCCAACCGGTGTTCTCGCGTGATTCGACCCGTTCCGCGGCGGTGAGGCGTAGCCTCTCGCCCCACGTGACGCGATCGGCGGCATCGCAGAGGTCTTGTTGACCACCGGTCAAACGGCGTACCGTCGTGGCGATGGCGACGCTCGCGCGGCGCTCCACAAAGAAACCTCCGTCACGATCGAGGCGAACCCCCCCGCCTCGAGAGCGCTTGGAAACGCAGGAGCGGCGCGAGCAACTGCTCGCCGTCGCGAAGAGCCTCTTTCTCGAGCGTCCGTACGATCAAGTCTCGATGGACGACCTCGCGATGCGCGCCGGCGTGTCGAAGGGCCTCGTCTTCCATTACTTCGGATCGAAGCGCGAGCTCTACGTCGAGCTCGTCCGTCAGGGCTCCGAGGCGCTGCTCGAAGCTACGCGCCCTTCCGAGGATCGGCCCCCGCTCGAGAAGCTCGAAGCAGGGCTCTTCTCGTACCTCGTCTACGTGCAGGACAACGCCGAGGCGTGGACCGGCCTCTTTACCAGCGGCGTGGGTGTCGATCCCGAGATCGCCGCGATCGTCGATCAGACCCGCAGCACGCTCGCGGAGCGCATCGTTGATAGCATGCCGGGCGATCCCGGGCCCGAGGCGATGCTCGCGGCGCGAGGCTTCATCGGCTTCGTCGAAGCGACGACCCTGGTGTGGCTGCCCGAGCGGCGCCAAAAGCCCGAGGAGCTCGTGACGCTCTTCATCCGCGTGCTGGCGACGGCGCTCGGGATTCCGGGAACGTAGTCAGCAGGGACAGTCGCTGTAGGGGAAGTCGAGAAACTCGGTCGCGACGATCTCGCCGCCAGAAACGACGCGGTACATGCCGAGTCCGTCATCGCCGTCGACCGTCGCGAGGAGCTCGATCTTGCCGTCGCCGTCGCTGTCGAACACGGCGCTGGGCTTGCCGATGCCTTCGGCGACGAGGACGACCTTGTTGCCTGTCGTCACCTCGAAGAGGGCGCTCACGTTGGCCGTGAAGCCCCCGCAGCCATCGAACACCAACGCGTTGGCGGCGATGAAGCGACGAGGCCCGTCCTCGAACCCCTTCAGCTCGATCGATTTGGCCCAGTCGCCCTTCCCCTGGTGGTCGGTGACGAACGTCCTCTGCGCGTCCTGGTACGCGGCGAGCTTCTTGAAGGCGTCGCTGGCCGCACGAGCTCCCGCGTCGTCGGCGGCGAGATCGATCGGCTTGAAGATCTTCGGCGCCTTCGGCTCGAGCGCGAGCGCCGGCTTGCAGTCGGCAGGCAGGTCGAGCGCGGCGACGAGGTAGGGCGTTCCCATCCCGAAGACGTGCTCGGCGCGGCGCGCGGGGCTGAGCACAGGCATCGTGGGCTTTCCGTTCTCGGGCGCGCCGTCCCACGCTTGCACCTCACCGAAGTGCGGCGTGCCGCCGCCGATCAGCGCGAGCTCCTTCACCGTCGCCTCGCACTTCTTGCCCGACGCTTCGTAGAGATCGAGCGCCCTGCCCTTCCAGCTCTGCGCCGAGGCGGGCGCCTTGGCCGCGGGACGCACCGCCAGAAAGTCCGGGTGCTTGTCTCGACGGGTCATCGGAAGCCCGGCCGGCCCGCTCGCCCACGACGCGTCACCTCGCTGAATGACGACGTACGGCTTGCCCTCGACGGTGAGGACGAAACGAAACGGGCGCGCCGCGGCGCCGCCGCCCGACGCGACGACCGAGTGCAACATCTCTTCGCGGGCGATGCGAAGCCCGCCGTCCTCGCGGATGACGACGAGGCGCTTCGGCCCTTCGTCTTCGAATTTGTCCTGCTTGAACCGCTGCTTGAAGTCGACGGTCGCCGAGACCGAGCTCGCGTGGACGGTGATGTCCTTCGCTTCGACGGTCATCGGCTTTTTGAACATGCGCTCGCGGTCGGCGAGAAAGCCCTTCTTGTCGAACCGCCACGTCTTCTCGCCTGCGCGTTTGATGCCCTCGAGCTTCTGCGCGTAGAGCTTCTGGTACCCGCCGAAGTCGCCCTTGTTCTGCGCGGCGAGCCACTCCTCGACGAGCTTCTTCACGGCCGCTTCGTCGAGCGAAGCCGCCTCGGCGTCGGCGTTCGCCGAGCTCGACGCGGACGCTGCCGGCCCGGACGCAGTCGCCTTCGACGAGCCGCTCGCCGGAGCCCCCGCGTCGGCGCAGGCAATGGCGGAGCACATCAAGAAGGCGACCGGAGCGAGCGCGAGTCGTAGCGACATGGTCGGCGAGGATACGCCGGGCGCGCGAGCCCGCTTCCAAAAAAGCCAGGGCCGAGCAGACGTCAGCCGACCGAAATGTAGCCCTGCTGGATCGCGATACCGACCGCGAGCATGACAATCCCGAAGATGAAGCCGATGATCGTGACGAGGTCGTCACGCCACCGCGTCTTGGTCGGGACCAGCTCTTTCTCCGGAAGGACGATCCCCTTCATGAAGCCGAAGAGCGGGAGGCCGCCGGGACGCGCCGAGCGGTACGGGTCGTAGGGGTTTTGCACGAGCCCCATGTTCTGAAAGCGCTGGACCCCGGCGCGGATACGATCGCCGGTGCCGGGAACTGCGCAGCCGATCGTGATCGCGCGCATCCAGGGCGCGCGTTCGTAGGCGCTCGAGAAGGCGAGGACCTTGGCGACCTCTTTCAGCTTCTCGATGAACAGCCGCGACTCGACCAGGTGCTGGTAGGCGCGGATGCGTTGCTCGACGCCGTCTTCGCTCGAGAGCTTGGAGAGACAGGTGGCTTCGACGCGCGCCTGAAGCCCGGCGAGCCCCTCTTGGACCTTGGGCCAGGTGTTCTGCGAGGGGACTTCCACCGGAACCAAGTAGCCCCACGCCTCTTCGCGGGCGCGATCCGGCGTCCACTGGAAGACCTCTGCGAAGCCCCAGAGGGTGTCGTAGCGGTTGGCGACCACGTAGACGGGGATGTCGGCCTGAAGCGTCTTGCACGCTTCGACGAGGTAGCTCCTCAGGTGCTGCGCGTGCGCTTCGAGCCCCTCGTCCTGGCGTTCGGCGACGTCCTGCGAGCTCAGGATGAGCAGGATGCCGTCGAGCGGCTCGCGCGGCCGCGTCCGAAGGATTTCTTCGCACAGCGCCCGCAGCATCTCCGGGTTTCGGTTGGGACCGCAGATCGGCTCGCGAGCCTCGATGATGACGGCCTCGTTCGACAGCCAATACTGACAGTACTGTCCGTCCATCGTCTGCGGCTTGTCCCACGTGAGGTTCATCGCTCGGATCGCCGAGGATTTTCCGACGAGGGGCTCACCGAACGCGATGTACCAAGGGATGCGGTAGAGGCCGCCGCCGAGCTGCTTGGCGCGGGCCGCTACTTTGGAGATCTCGCTGGAGAAGATCCTGCTCATTTCCCGAAGAGCTCGTAGAGCGCGGTGCCCAGCACGTAGCTGCCGGAGCCGAAGAGGAGCGCGGCGAGGAGCCGTCCCATCCAGACGCTCTTGACGAAGGGCTCCTTCGGCAAGAACTCGGCGGGGAGCGTGTCGTATCGATAGGGCTTGAGCGCGCCGCCCATGACGTCGCGATCCGCGTCGACCCCGAGCTCGCGCGCGAGCTGCGCTCGGAGCTGGTTCAGCATGTACGGATCGCGCCCGGGAAGACCGTACTGCCCGAGGAATCCGCAGCCGAGGACCGAGACGTACGTCGCGAGGACCATCTTCGGGCCCTGCCGCACGCGGTCCAGCCGAGGCGTGAAGAACTCCACACCCGCGTTGTTGGTGTTGAAGCGGCGCGCCTGGAGCATGTTCTGGCTCCACCACGGGCGCAGGTCCGGCAGGGCCATGGCCACTTCATCGATGAGCGCGGCGAGCGCGAAGAGGCCGTCCTCTGCGCTGACGACCGGGAGCTGCTGTGCCGCAGGCGACGTGCGCAGCTCGTCGAGCAGGATGTTCGCCTGACGGAACACGTGATCGGGCGGCGGGCGTCGCGGCGACTGCCTGAGCAGGCAGACCCAGAGCACGACTTCTTCTCCGAAGACGCCGATGGATTGGAGCTCGCTCACGCCGGCCCGCGAGAGTACGGCATCTTGTGGAGTGGCGCGCCCAAAAGAGAGGCAGCCGGCCACGGCCCCAGCACACGTCGAAGATGCAGCGCGCTGGTCCGCGATGCATGGAAGGCTTCCTTCGAGTATGCTCCGCCCCCCTTTTCCGGGCAGGAGGCAAGTGATGTCGGAGATCGAAAGCGTCGTCGCGCGCGAGGTATTGGACTCGCGAGGGAACCCCACCGTCGAGGTCGAGGTGCGGACGCAATCGGGTGGGTGGGGACGAGCGGCGGTGCCGAGCGGAGCCTCGACCGGCGAGCACGAGGCGGTCGAGCTGCGGGACGGCGACAAGAAGCGCTACCTGGGCAAGGGCGTCCTTCAAGCCGTGAAGAACGTCGACAACGTCCTCGGCCCCGCCGTGCAGGGGATGGACGCGCTCGACCAGGCGGCGATCGACAAGGTCCTCATCGACGCCGACGGCACGTCCAACAAGGGCAAGCTCGGCGCGAACGCGATCCTCGGGGTCTCGATGGCGGCCGCGCGCGCGGCGGCCGACGTGGTCGACCTTCCGCTCTGGCGGTACCTGGGCGGCGTTCAGGCGCGCCTCTTGCCGACGCCGATGCTCAACATCCTGAACGGCGGCACGCACGCCGACAACGGCCTCGAGATCCAAGAGTTCATGATCGTCCCGCACCGCGCCGAGAGCTTCTCGGACGCGCTGCGCATGGGGGTCGAGGTCTTCCACACCCTGAAGAACCTCCTCAAGAAGGACGGCATGGTCACCGCGGTCGGCGACGAGGGCGGCTTCGCTCCGCGCCTCCCGTCGAACCGCGCCGCGCTCGAGGTCGTGGTCCGCGCGATCGAGGCCGCCGGCTTCAAGCCCGGCAAGGACATCTCTGTCGCCCTCGATGCAGCCCTCTCCGAGTTTTACGACTCGAAGAAGCAGAAATACACCTTCGACAAGGCCGACAAGACGCGCGAAGAGATCGTCGAGATCTACAAGAGCTGGTGTGCGGACTTCCCGATCGTGTCGATCGAGGACGGCTGCGCCGAGGACGACGACGCCGGCTGGAAGCTCCTCACCGAGGCGCTCGGCCAGAAGGTGCAGCTCGTCGGCGACGACCTCTTC
>JBGTSH010000368.1:0-10103 GCA_041940405.1 Polyangiaceae bacterium | reverse complement strand
CGCGCCGGCGTGTCGCGGCGGTCGTCACGCAAGAGGTCGAACCGGCGCTCGAGCCGTGCGTCGATCTGCGACGGCGTGAGCACGTCCGCGAGGCGCGCCGCCAGCTTGATCGCGAGCGGCAGGCCGTCGAGCTTCTTCACGATGCGCCCGATCGCCTCGCTGTCGGCCGGGTTGGGCTCGAAGCTCGGACGCACGGCGCGGGCGCTGTCCTCGAAGAGCTTGGCCGCGTCCGGCGCGGTGAGCGGCGGCAGCTCGCACAGCACCTCTCCTTCGAGCGCGAGCGCCTGCCGCGACGTCACCAGGATGCGAAGCTCGGGCGCGCGCTCGAGCCAACGGGCGACGCTGTCGGCCCCGACCGACACGAGCTGCTCGAAGTTGTCGAGGATGAGGAGCAGCTCGCCGCGCGCCGCGAGCACGTGGCCGAGCGCCTCGAGCTCGGTCCCCCCCTTCGCCCCCCGGTCCAGCTCGGCGCCCAACGCCAGGCCCACGCGCGCAGCGAGGTCTTCACCCGTGAGCGCCTCGGTCAGATCGCAGAACCAAACGCCCCCCGGGAACGCCCCGATCTCCTCGGTGCCGAGGCGCCGGGCCAGCCGCGTCTTGCCGCTCCCGCCCGCACCCAGGATCGTCACCAGCCGGGAGCGTTCTAGACAACTTTTGACGAGCGCCAGATCGCGCTCCCGGCCGATGAACGCAGTGCGTTCCGGGGCGATGTTGGTGCGCGCGGGCCCCGGAACAGACGCCATCTCGGGCCAAGCATACAAAAGCCCGCTGGGCCGTGCTCGCTCACGACCTTTGACGAGCCCAGACGAGCATCGGCCGAGCCTCGGTGCCAGGTTCCGCCGTCCCAATGAAAGAAACGACGGTGCGAGGGCTGGGGCCGAACGGCGACGGATGGTTTTGGGCGGCCGGGGCGAGCGTCTGATGGGGTCGCGCGAGGGGATCGTCGCGACCCGCTGATCCCCTCCCACGGGTGCTACCCGACGTCGATGACGGTTCCGCCATCCATCTTCTTGTCGCCACCGTGCTCGCTGTTCGCCGCCTGCAGCGACTCGAGCGCCGCCTTCATGTGAGGCTGCGGCCCCTCCACCGCCGGCCCGAATCTCCGGCCCCGCTCTGGGTGACCAGCCAGTCACCGTAAGTTTCACCGAGCTTTGGGCCGTGCTTTGTTGACGCGCCGTAACGTTCTGTTACCCCTGACTGACTCACCAGTCAGTGGAGGCGTAGAGGATGCGGACCGGACCCTCGGATCGGCGTGAGCCCCTGGTAATTGGCATCGATGTCGGCTCCACGACGGTGAAGGCCGTCGCGCTCGATCCCGGCTCCAAAGAAATCCTCTGGAGCGACTACCAGCGCCACCAGACCAAGCAGCCGGAGAAGGTGGTCGAGCTCCTCGAGGATATCGAAGCGTCGTTCCCCCACTCCGAGCGCTCCACCTGGCGCGTCTTCATGACCGGCTCGGGAGCGCTCCCGCTCTCGGCTCCGCTCGGCGCCAAGTTCGTCCAAGAGGTCAACGCGGTCACGCTCGCGGTCGAGAACCTTCACCCCGACGTGCAGAGCGTCATCGAGCTCGGCGGACAAGACGCCAAGATCATCATGTTCTCGTGCGATCCGAAGACCGGCGAGAAGACCGCCGCGCCTTCGATGAACGACAAATGCGCCTCGGGTACCGGCGCCACGATCGACAAGTGCATGATCAAGGTGGGCCTGCCGCCCGAGCTTGCGGTGAAGGTCCACTTCGACGACTCGAAGCTGCATCACGTCGCGGCCAAGTGCGGCGTCTTCGCCGAGACCGACATCGTCAACCTGGTGAAGAGCGGCATCCCGTCGAACGAGATCCTCTGCTCGCTCGCCGACGCGATCGTCCTCCAGAACCTGTCCGTCCTCACGCGAGGCTCGACCCTCAAGCACCGCGTCCTCCTCCTCGGCGGCCCGAACACGTACCTGCCGTTCCTCCAGGAGTGCTGGCGCCAGCGCATCCCCGAGGTCTGGGCGGAGCGCGGCTACGACTACCCGAAGGACGTCCCGATCGAAGAGCTCATCTTCGTGCCGGAGAACTCGCAGTACTACGCCGCGTTCGGCGCCTGCGTGTACGGCATGGAAGAGGCGGATCACGTCGGCCTCTACAAGGGCCTCCCGGGTCTCGTCGAGTACATGAGAAACGGCCGCAAGGCGCGCCTCGGTGCGAGCGCCGGCCCGCCCCTCGCCAAGAACGCGGGTGAGAAAGAGACCTTCTCGGATCTCTACCGCATCCCGAAGTTCACGCCGATGAAGCTCGAGAAGGACTCTACCGTCAGGGCCGTCATCGGCCTCGACGGCGGCTCGACCTCGTCGAAGGCGGTCCTCATGAGCGAGGACGGCGAGATCGTCTGCAAGGCGTACCAGCTGTCGAAGGGCAACCCGATCCAGGACGCCAAGGAGCTCATCGCGCAGCTCCGTGACTACGTGCAGGATCAGGGCGCCAAGCTCGAGTGCATCGGCTTCGGTGCGACGGGCTACGCCGCCGACGTTCTTCAGGAGTGCGTGAAGAGCGACGTCAACATCGTCGAGACCGTCGCGCACATGATGAGCGCGGTGAAGTTCTTCGGCGACGTCGACGTCATCTGCGACATCGGCGGTCAGGACATCAAGGTCCTGTTCATGAAGAACGGCGACATCGCCAACTTCAAGCTCTCGAACTCGTGCTCGGCCGGAAACGGCATGCTGCTGCAGGCCATGGCCGATCAGTTCGGCCTCAAGGTCACCGAGTACGCCGACACCGCGTTCCAGGCCGAGCTCGCGCCGAAGTTCAGCTACGGCTGCGCCGTCTTCCTCGACACCGACCGCGTGAACTTCCAAAAAGAGGGCTTCTCGAAGGAAGAGCTCCTCGCCGGCCTCGCGCAGGTCCTTCCGAAGAACGTCTGGCAGTACGTCGTGCAGATCCCGCGGCTCGCGTCGCTGGGTCGCAAGTTCGTCCTGCAGGGCGGCACGCAGTACAACCTCGCCGCCGTCAAAGCGCAGGTCGACTACATCAAGGAGCGCGTTCCGGACTCCGAGATCTACGTCCACCCGCACACGGGCGAAGCGGGCGCGATCGGCGCTGCGTTCGAGACGCTCCGCATCGTCAAGCGCAAGGGCAAGAGCTCGTTCATCGGCGTCGAGGCTGCGATCAACCTCGAGTACACGACGAAGAACGACGACGAGACGGTCTGTCACTTCTGCCCGAACGAGTGCAAGCGCACCTTCATCGACACCAAGACGCCCGAGGGCGAGTCGAGCCGGTACATCGCCGGCTTCTCGTGCGAAAAGGGCACGGTCGAGAGCGAAGAGGCGATGCTCGCCCTGGTCGCCGATCGCAAGAAGACGGCGAAGCAGTTCCCGAACCTCGTCGACTACGAGTCCAAGCTCGCCTTCCGCCACTTCTACGACACCGCACCGATGCCCGAAGCCGGCTCACCGGTGAAGGACGTCGCGGTGAAGAAGGGCTTCTTCGGCATCCGCCGTCACGAGGTCACGCGGCCGTTCGAGCGCTCCTCGAAAGAGGCGCAAGAGAAGCGCCGCCGCACCCGCATCGGCATCCCGCGCGCGATGAACATCTACTCGACGGCGCCGTACTTCCGCGCCTATTTCGAGGCGATCGGCATCCCGAAGCAGAACATCATCTTCAGCGACGAGACGACCGAAGAGATGTGGGTCGAGGGCGGAAAGTACGGCTCGATCGATCCGTGCTTCCCGTCGAAGGTGGTGCAGGCGCACATCCACAACCTGCTCTTCCACCAGCACACCGAGAAGAAGCCGCTCAAGTACATCTTCTTCCCGATCCTCACCCACGTGCCGAGCTTCGGCGAGAAGGTGATGGACAAGACGAGCTGCCCGATCGTCGCAGGCGTCGCCGACGTCATGAAGGCCGCCTTCACGAAGGAGGTCGACTTCTTCGGCCAGCGCGGCATCGAGTACGTCAACACGCCGCTCACCTTCAGCGAGATGACGCTGACCGCGCGCCGCATGTTCGAAGCGTGGGGCCCGCGCCTCGGCATCACCGAGGACGAGAGCGATCACGCTCACAGAGAGGGCGAGCGAGCGCTCGCCGCGTTCGAGCGCGAGCTGATGGACAAGGGCCGCGCGATCCTCGAGACGGTCGAGTCCGAGAACCGCATCGCGATCCTCACCGTCGGCCGCCCCTACCACTCGGACCCGGGCCTCAACCACGGCATCCCGGAAGAGTTCCAGGTGCTCGGCTACCCGATCCTCAGCGTGCGCTCGATCCCGCGCGACATGGAGTACCTCCAGCGGTACTTCAAGGAAGAGGTCGCGCGCGGCCAGCACCCGCTCGACATCAACGACGTCTGGCCGGAAAACTACTCGGCGAACAGCGCGCAGAAGGTGTGGGCCGTGAAGTTCGCGGCGCGTCACCCGAACGTCGTGCTGCTCGATCTATCGAGCTTCAAGTGCGGCCACGACGCGCCGACGTACGGCGTCATCGAGAGCATCGTGTCGACGAGCGCGACGCCGTACCAGGCGCTCCACGACATCGACGCGAACAAACCCGGCGGCTCGATCAAGATCCGCGTCAAGACGTTCGCGCACAGCCTCAAGCTCTACCAAGAGAACCTCGAGGACCTGGCGCAGAAGAAGCACGCGCTCGAGATGAGCGTAGAGAAGAAGCGCCTCGAGCTGCTCACGCTCCGGCAGCAGCAGCTCGCCGATCGGCGGCAGACCGACGCCGAGCTCGACAAGAAAATCGTCGAGCTGGCCGAGCGCCTGCGCCGCTATGAAGCACCGCCCAAGAAGCCCGAGCTACCCCGCGAGCTGGTGCAGCTCAAGAAGAAGCAAGCCGACGGAACCGTTGCCCCTGTGGGCGTCTGAGACGAGACGGAGAACCTCACGATGGAAACCAACACGACCCCCTCCAAGCGCCTCCCCGTTTTCAGCTCCGCCGCAGCGATCGCCCCGCCCGAGGCGACGAAGAGCATCGAAGAGCTCGAGAAGGAGCTCGCGTTCTTCGAGCAGATCGAGCGCGAGCGCCTGGGCATCAAGGCCGACCGCCGCCAGTGGGTCGACAACATGCTCGACCCGACGATGACCCGCAAAGAGCGCGACAACGTGACGCTCCTCATCTCGGGCCTCACCGCGGCGCAGGACTTCCTCTGTGAGGGTGCGCTCCGCGGCCTCGGCTACAACGTCGAGTTCATCGGCGTCTGCGACAACGAGGGACTGCAGGTAGGCAAAGAGTTCGGCAACCGCGGCCAGTGCAACCCGACCTACTTCACCGTCGGCAACCTGGTGAAGCACCTCGTCGACCTTCGCGACAAGAAGGGCATGAAGTCCGAGGACGTGGTGAAGAACTACATCTTCCTCACGGCCGGCGCGTGCGGTCCGTGCCGCTTCGGCATGTACGTCACCGAGTACCGCAAGGCGCTCCGCGACTCGGGCTTCGACGGCTTCCGCGTCATGCTCTTCCAGCAGAAGGCTGGCCTCTCGCAGGCGACCGGCGACGACGTCGGCCTCGAGATGAACCCGACGTTCTTCATCTCGATCATCAAGGCCGTCGTCTGCGGCGACGTCCTCAACGCGCTCGCCTACCGTATCCGCCCGTACGAGGTCGTGCCCGGCGCGACCGAGCACGCCGTCTCGGAGTCGAAGAAGATCCTCTACAAGGCGCTCTACGAGCAGACCAACATCTTCTGGGCGCTCTACAAGTGCCGCCGCCTGTTCGAGAAGGTCGAGGTCGACAAGCTCCGCGCCAAGGCGAAGGTCTCGATCATCGGCGAGTTCTGGGCGATGACGACCGAGGGCGACGGCAACTACGCCCTGCAGCGGTTCCTCGAGACCGAGGGGTCCGAGAACGACATCCAGCTCACCACCGCGTGGCTCCTCTACAACATCTGGGAGGTCGCTCGCGACACGCGCGAGCGCATGTTCCTTCGCGGCTCGGACGAGGGCGAGTACGGCCTCAAGGGCGTCGCCGACGACGACCTCGGCGTCGCCAAGCGCCTCGCGACGATGCGCCTCGCCGAGTACGGCCTCCGCATCGGCTTCCAGGCGTTCGCCTGGCCGCTCGGTCTCTTCGGCTACCACCTGCCGGACATGGACCTCGTGGCCGAGGTGGCGAAGGACTACTACTCGAACGATCTCCGCGGCGGCGAAGGCCATATGGAGGTCGGCAAGCTGATCGTCAACGTCGTCAACTCGAAGGCGCACATGACGCTCAGCGTGAAGCCCTTCGGCTGCATGCCGAGCTCGGGCGTCTCGGACGGCGTCCAGTCGCTCATCACGAACAAGTACCCCGGCACGATCTTCTGCGCGGTCGAGACCAGCGGCGACGGCGCGACGAACTTCTACAGCCGCGTGCAGATGTACATGTTCAAGGCGCGCCTCGCCGCTCAGGAAGAGCTGCGCAAGGCGTACGAGAAGTGCGGCGTGACCGAGGAAGAGGTGCGCACCTTCCTCAAGAACAACCCCAAGTACGCGTCGTCGCTCTACCACGCACCGCACACCGGCGCGGGCAGCGCGGTCAACCTGGTGAACGAGGTCGCGCCGCTCATCAAGATGACCAAGGCCGAGCGCACCAAGAAGGCCGTGGTCGACAGCGCGACGGCTGCTGTCGCTGCCGTCAAGGCCGCACCGGGTCAGGTGCGCGCTCTCTACGCCTGGTGGAAGAACCCCGAGACGCAGGAGCGCCTCGGTCACGACCTCGAGCTGGTGAAGGACCTCGCCAAGGGCAAGGCCGACGAGCGCTTCGGCCCGATCCTCAAGAAGCTCCTCGGCAAGGCCGTGTTCGAGAACAACACCGAGCTTCAGCACATCGTCCGTCAGGACGCCGAAGACGCGATCGCCGCAGAAGAGTGATCGCGCTCGTCGCGTGACGCCAGCGGGCTCGGTGATGGCACCGGGCCCGCTTCGTTTTTGTCGGTGTTGGTCCTCAGGCAGTGCTGCTGGCTGGACGATCGGGGCAAGAAGGCGGGAAACTAAGCGCCTTCGTTGTGAGCTTTCCTTCGCCTAGCGGCGCGACGCCTTCGACCGGGCGCGCGAGCCGCCCTGTGATCGTCTCGCCCGAGGCCGCGGAGGACATCCGGATGGCCCTCGAGGGCGCGGCCACGCTCGGAGTCCCGGTGGCCGAGGCCTTGGAGCGCGATCTCGATGCGGCGCTGGAGGGCCTCGCGTTCTCCGAGCCCACCGGTGGGGCGGCGATCGCGCGCCGGCGCATCGGCGCATCGACCTGGGCCGTGCTGTACGTCGTAGAGCCGAGGCGCGTGGTCGTCGTCGCGCTCGTCCGGTCACGAGCCAGGTCGGCATGACCGACGGCGTGTTCATCATCGATTGCGGTGCGGCGCGCTCGGCTCTTCCCAACGAACGGAGATCGACTCCTCGAGCGGCTTGTCGCTCTTCGAGTAGAGCACCAGCGTGAGCGGACGCTCCCCAGCCTTGCGAATGTAGGCGGATCTCACCTCGTGCTTGTAGTCGCAGAGCGGCCCGCTGCGGCCCCACATCTGAATGACCGTCGTGACCTCGTGGTCGCCGGCGCGGAGCCTGGCGATCGGAAATATGTCGCGTTCGAGCAAGAGCGGGTCCGTCGACGCGAACACCTCCTCGCCGTCCACGAGAACCTGCATCTTCACCGTCTGCGTCCACTCCCGTATGTCGTTGACGAAGTAGAGCTCTTCGGTCGCGGCTGGATCGATCGGGCAGCCGTGCTTTTGGTCGTAGGGATCCTCGGCATCTCCGCAGGTCGTCGTCTGTGGCGTCGGCGGTCCGTCCTGGATCTCCACACCGCAGACGAGCGGCCGCTCCTCCGCGCCGGCGCAGCCGAGAAGCATGACCGCGAGCGTTCCTCCCCGAGCCCAGCGCCCCTGCGACATGGCGTTAGCGTACGGCGGCGGAGGCGCGAGCGCTCCTTCGTTTCTATCCGGCTACCTGAGGCGGTGCTTCTTGAGCTTCGCCTGCAGCGTCGTCGGCTTGAGCTTCAACATCGCGGCTGCGCCGTCATCGCCGTAGATCTTTCCCTGTGTGAGCTCCAGCGCACGCTTGAGATGCCGCTTCTCGGCCTCGGCAAAGGAAAGGAGGCCCGGGTTGCGATCGCTCACCGGCTTCGGCGCCTCGAACGGACCCACCGACAAGTGCTCGCGAAGGATCGGGCCCGAGGGTACGAGCACGGTCGCGCGCTCGACCGTGTGGAGCAGCTCGCGCACGTTGCCGGGCCACGCGTACTCCTCGAGGTGCTCGAGCGCGCAGGGCTCCAGCACCCAAGGGCCGCGGCGTGAAGTGGTGAGCGTGCGCAGGCGCTCGCGCGCCAGGTCGACGATGTCCTCGCGGCGCTCGCGGAGCGGGGGCACGGTGAGAGGAACGGCCGCCAAGCGGTAGTAGAGGTCCTCACGGAAACGCCGTTCGCGGATCGCGTCCTCGAGATCGACGTGCGACGCGGCGATGACCCGAACGTCGACCCGGACCGTCTCGTCGGATCCCACCGGCTCGAAGCTCCCTTCTTGGAGCGCGCGGAGGAGCTTGGCCTGCGCCAGGAGCGGCATGTCGCCGATCTCGTCGAGGAAGATCGTCCCGCCGTTCGCGGCGACGAAGCGGCCCGGGCGATCCTTCACCGCGCCGCTGAACGCTCCTTTGGTGTGTCCGAAGAGCTCGCTCTCCACGAGGTTCTCGGGGATCGCGGCGCAGTTGATAGAGACGAAGGGGTGCTTGGCGCGATCCGACCACGCATGGAGCGCGTGCGCGGCGAGCTCCTTGCCGCTCCCTGTCTCGCCACGAATCAGGACCGGTAGCGAGGTGGGCGCTACCTGCTTGAGGAGCTCGACGAACCTCAGCATGACAGGGCTGTTGGTGTGAGAAATGGCCGCGCCGATGTCGGACTCTCCAATGCTCGTGCTGGCGAGCGATTCGTTCTGAAGCTCGAGCTGGCGGCGGTACCGGTCGAGCAGCTCGGCCTGGTCGGCGAACGCGAGCGCCGTCGAGACGAGCTGCGCGTAGACGTCGGCCACCGAGACCTCGGCCGGCGTGTACGACTCACAAACGCGGCGATCGAGCGTGATGAGGCCCATCGGCGTCTCGCCCGTGCGGAGCGGGATCACCATGCACGCGTGACCGTGCGGAAGGTCGAGCACGCCGTCGTAAGGATCGCCTTCGTCGCTCGCGTGGTGCTCCTCGTGGAGCGCCATCGGCCGCCCGTGATCGAGCACGCGCACGAGCGTCGGGTGCTCGTCGAGACGAAGTCGGTGCGCGCGGATCGCATCCGAAGCGAGCGGGCCGTCGGTCGCCGCCGGAACCAGCGCTTCACCGTCGAGCTTGTACAGGACGGCGAGGTCGAACGGGATGACCTGCCCGAGCGAGTGGAGCGCGTTTCCGAGCGTGCGCCCGAGCCGATGCGGCTGCGTGGTCAGCGACGCGATCGCCTTGAGGTCCGAAGCGAGATCGAGGACGTTCGACACCCCGCGACCCTAGCAACGGAATGACGTTGCACAACCAAATACGGGGGCGGTCGACAACCATATTTGGGTGCAACGGCGGCCGGGCGCAGAAATGTGGAGCGAATTTAGGCCTGAATCGGTTGGCCCTTTGATTGCGAGGGGCGGCCCTCATGACCCGCACACGAGCCATCGGCCCTCACGGACCTCGCTACCTCCTCGCGATCGCGCTGACCCTCGGGGGCGCGCTCGCGGCCCTCGGCTGCGCCGCGACGGAGACGCAGACCGCCTCCCCCAGCGTCCCGGGCCAGAAGAACCCGCCGACCGCTCCGCCGGTCACCGGTCAGCCGAAGAAGGCAGGCCCGTACGGCATCGATGACTGGTGGCCCAATCAGCTCGACCTTCGACCGCTCAAGGCGAACGCGCCGAAGGGCGATCCGACCGACCCGACGTTCGACTACCCGGCCGCGTTCTCGAAGCTCGACATCAACGCGGTGAAGAAGGACATCGAGAACGTCCTCACCACGTCGCAGGATTGGTGGCCTGCCGACTGGGGTCACTACGGCGGCCTCATGATCCGCCTCGCATGGCACAGCGCGGGCACGTACCGCGTGACCGACGGACGTGGCGGCGCCGCGTCGGGAACGATTCGCTTCGCGCCGCTCAACAGCTGGCCCGACAACGTCAGCCTGGACAAAGGACGACGTCTGCTCTGGC
>JBGTSH010000367.1:0-10103 GCA_041940405.1 Polyangiaceae bacterium | reverse complement strand
CGGCGAGTCCTACGCCGCGAAGAACGACAGCCACGGCGTCTCGACCCTGCTGCGGTCCCACGTCACCGCCCGACGTGACGGGACGGTGCGGTTCCAGTTCCCGGCGACGCACGTTGCCCGTCCAGTCGTACGAGAGGAGCCTCTCGATGGCGGTCTCTGCGATATCGGGCGCCGGCCTCCCTCGTTCCCGCGCGGCCGATGCGAGGAGCGCCCTGGCGAGGGAGGGGATCTCCTCTCGCCGCTCGCGGAGCGGCGGGATCGCGATCGGAAAGCCGCTCAAGCGGAAATAGAGATCGGAACGGAAACGGCCTGCCGCTGCCTCGCTCGCGAGGTCCCGGTTCGTGGCCGCCAGGATTCGGACGTCGACCGTGCGCGGCGAACGGCCGCCGACGCGCGTGACGCGCCTGTCCTCGAGCACCCGGAGGAGCTTGGGCTGCATCTCGAGCGGCAGCTCGCCGATCTCGTCGAAGAACAAGGTGCCACCGTCTGCTGCCTCGAAGAGCCCTTGGCGGTCGACGGTAGCGCCCGTGAAGGCGCCGCGCTCGTAGCCGAAAAGCTCGCTCTCGAAGAGCGACGCCGTCAGGGCAGCCGCATGAACGGGAACGAACGGTCCCGCGCTGCGCGGCGAGCGTGCGTGAAGATGGTGCGCTACGACCTCTTTTCCGACGCCCGTCTCGCCCGTGAGAAGAACGGTGATGTCATCTGATGCGAGGCGATCGGCGAGCTCGAAGACCGCGAGCATGGGCCCGGTGCGAGGAAGATCGATGCCTGCGGCGTCGGCGATCGCGGAAGCCGCGCGGCCCGGACGCTCCCAATCGACGAGGAGTCGAACGGCGCCGACGGTGATCAAGGTTCCGGCGCTCACCGGGGCGCGTTCGTCGCCTCCTAGCCTGTGGCCGCCGACCGAGGTGCCGTTGCGGCTGGCCGCGTCGCGGATCGCCGGCGGATCCCCGGGCTCGACGATCGCGTGGACCCGAGAGACAGATTCGTCGTCGACGAAGACCTCGCAGCTCGCGTCACGACCGACCCGGAGGGGTCGATCGAGGCGCACCGGAGGGCCCGCACCATCGACGACGTAGACGGCGAGCGTCGCGCGAACCGGAGCCTCGAGAGGTGCGGTCTCGATCGAGCTGTCGCGAGCTTGGCGTGTGCGTCGGGTTCCGGCGGTCATCTCGGCGCTGTCCGGCGCCATCATAGCAGCCGCGTCAGCGCTCCCCGGAGGCGATGCGTGCGAGCTCGACGTGCTCGGCGACCCCATGCTGGAAGCTCCGGCGGAGCAGGGGGCTGTCGATGGTCGAGGCGCGCTTCAGGATGCGGGCGCACGCGCGCCGGGCAGCGTCGCGTCCCCTCCGTTTGTCTCCCGATGCGAGCGCGACGCGCGAGAACACGAGCTCCGCCAGGGCTTCGCCTGCTTCGGTGGGGACGTCGGGGCGGAGCGCGGCGTAGGCGCGTTCGGCCTCGGTGCGGGCGTACTCGAGATCCCCCCGAGCGAGGGCGACTTCGGCGGCCGTTCCGTGGGCGAGCGCATCGAGCGACGTGTGATCGACCGCGACGTCCACGGCGGCCTGCGCGTCGGAGGCGGCGGCCGCGAGGTTGCCGCGGGCGAGGTGCATTCGCGCGCGGTACGCGAGGCTCCCGGCGAAGAGGCGGCGATCCTGCTCACGGCCGAGCGCGTCGACCGCGCGCGTCTCGATGGCTATCGCCTCATCGAGGCGCCCCCGATGTCCGATGACCTCACCGAGGTTGTGGTCGACCATGGCGACCAAAGTAGAGAGCCCGAGCCGCTCCGCGCGCACTCGCACCGACCAGAGGGCACGCTCCGCGCGTGCGTACGCGCCCAGCTGGGACAGCGCGAACCCGACGGCCGATCCGTAGAGGCACGCTCCGCGATCGTCGCCGACCGCATCGAACGCTCGCACCGCCTCGCCGAGACGCTTCAGGTAGTCCTCGAGCCGACCGCCATAAAGCGCTGCGGTCACGAGGACACCCGGGGAGAGACCGCGCCGTCGAACGTCGGGCGACCCGTCGGCGAGCCTCGTTCGTTCTTCGAAGAGCGCGACGAGGCGCTCTGCCATCGCGCGCTCTCCGGCGTAGAAGAGCTGCACGGTGGCGCGGGCAGCGGCTCGATCCCACGCGAGCAGGGCGTCCGCTGCCGGCGGGGCCTCCAGCGCCGACGCGACGGCCGAGAGGTCCTTCTTCTGTCCGAGCTTCCCGGAAGAGAGCGCGCGCTCCGCCAGCGCATCGCAGAACGCCGCGCTCCCCGAAGGAAGCAGCGCGAGCGCCCGCTTCGCGGCTTCGGCCGCGACCGCGTGCTCGCCGCGCCACCGACCGAGCTTCGCTCGGCTGACTTGCAAGAGCCCGCCGAGCAGCGACGGCGTGCGCCCGCGCACGCGGGGCAGCTCGCTCTCCGCCAGCGACAAGAGCAGATGCGCGCGCTCGAGATCGCCGGCCTCGAACGCACGCTCCGAAGCGCGCCATCCGTAGTACGCGGCGCGCAGCGGCTCGTTCGCGGCTGCGAAGCGTCGCGCTACGTCAGCGAGCTCTTCTGGATGTCGCGCAGCGAACGCGTCGGGCGTCGTCGGTTCGTCCTGCGTCCGCGCGCGGTCTTGCCGGTGCTCGAAGACCACTCGCGCGCCCGTGCGCCGCGCCGCTACCTCTTCGAGGATGGCTCGGCTCGCCGCGTCGGCGCCCGAGACCAGGAGCACCGCGCCCGAGGGCGCGTCCTCTGTGAGCAGCGTGACGAAGGCACGGTGCCGCACCCGACGAAGGAGCTGCGCGTCGGCGTGCGCGGGGGCTACGGCGCGGCGCTCGTCCGCCGAGAGCGGCAGGCCGAGAAGCTCGGCGACGAAGAGGCGGTGGTCTCCTCTTTTCGCCTTCTTGGAGCGACGCATCCAGCTCGCCGTCGATGCGCGACGCGCCGCGGCCACGATGGACCCGTACGGCTCCTCGGACGGGGCCACCTCGAGCACCGCGCGACGGTCGACCTCGCTGCTCGTCGCCGCCGGCAGCGCCGCGTCGCCGGCCGGCGTGTCGGCGAGCGCGGCCAGGGAGGCGAGCCGCGCAGCGGGATCCTTCGCGAGCATCGCGGCGATCCTCGTCGCGAATGCATCCGGAATTCCGTCCAAGATGGGCGGCTCGTGCGCGAGCAGACGGACCATGGTCTCGTCACGGCTCACCCCGCGAAATGGCGACGCTCCGGTGCGGCACGCGTGGAGGAGCGCGCCCAGGGCGAAGACGTCGAGGGAGGGAAGCGCGCGCTGATCGCCGAACAAGAGCTCGGGCGCCGCGTAGTCGATCGTTGCGCGCGCCGACGTCGTCTCGCCGATGCGCCGCGCCGTCTCGAAATCGACGAGGACCGCGTTCGACAGAGAGCCTCGCGGCAGCATCACATTGGCGGGCTTGAGGTCGGCGTGAACCCAGCCGAGCGCCCAGAGCCGCTCGAGGATACGAGCGAGCCGGCTCGCGATCGTTCTCAGCTCGCGCGGCGTGAGGAGCCTCTTCGCGATGCGGTCCTCGAGGGTAGGCCCCTCGACGCGCTCCAAGATGAGCGCCGGCCTCGCGCCATCGCGAGCGCGGCGCAGATCGACGACGCCATCGCCGCGCAGCGCCTCGACGGCCTCGGCCTCGCGCGCGAGCGTCAGCACGCTGCCGAGCGCCGACTTCGAGACGAAAGATCGCCCCCGCTCGCGGACGAGCGTGATCTCGTGCGTCGAGGTCCGAGCGATGACCGAGCCCATGGATCCTTCAGTCCTTGGGGAGCGCTGCGAGAGCCGACTTCAGCCCGTCGAGGTAGCCGGAATCACGGGGGTGGCCGCGCCAGACGATCTTTCTCTCTGCCGTGACGACGAGGGTGGTGAACGTGGTGATCAACTGCGGCCTGACGAGCTTCTGTCCATCGCCGTCGACGAGGAGCGTGTCGCGCAGGCGGTACCGCTCCGCCCACGCCGGCTCCACATTGCCGTAGGCGATGTTCACGATCGGGAGGGCCTTGGGGATCTCGCCGCTCTCGTAGAGCTTTCTCCACGCTTCGAACGACGGCATACAGTCGTGGCAGCCCTGCAGCCACACGTTCGCGATGAAGGCGCGGTCGAGGGGGAGCGTCTTCGGTCCGTCGGGGCCCTCGTACACGCGCGGCGGATTGAACATGTTGCCGGGTTGCCATTGCTGCTGCCGGGGCGGCGGCGGCGTGCCCCCGTGGCTCGGATGTGCCGCGGGACCGACGTCGGCCACGGCGGGCTCGTCCGGCTCCATGAGGCCGATCACGACGAGGCCGATGCCCGCGAGCAAGAGCCCGATCAGCGCGAGCTGCCTGACGCGAGGGCTGACGCGGACACGTGCGTCCATCCGGGGATTGTAGACGAGGCTCGTCCTGGGAAGTTCCATGGCGACACGCCGGATTGAGCCTTGTAGCTTCGAGGGGCATCGATGCGCGTGTGGATCCTCTTGGCGCTGGCCTCGACGACGAGCTGTGTGCTCCTCACGGGCGATGACTACGCTGATGGCGGATCCACGCGCTCCGGCGCGACTGCGTCGGCGGGCACCGGTGCCGGCACGGGCGGCAGCACGAGCGCGAACGGCTGTCCCGCCAAGGGCGGTCCCATGGTGAACCTCGGGACGTACTGCATCGACGCGACCGAGGTGACGAGAGGACAATATCGGGAGTTCCTGGCCGCTGCGGTCAAACCCATCAGCAGCACGGATCTCCTGTGTCGCAACGAAAACGCGACCTACGAGCCGGTCGGTTGGGACCCGAACGGCGTCGACGACCTTCTACCCGTGACGAACGTCGACTTCTGCGACGCCTGGGATTTGTGCAGGTTCTTCGAGAAGCGGTTGTGCGGCGGTCCGGGTGGCGCGGAGATCGACTCCGAGACCTACACGACTGAAGATGAAGCCACGGACGAATGGATCCTTGCTTGTACGAACGGCGGCAAGTGGGACTACCCCTATGGCCCCGATCCGATCCCGGGTGTTTGCAACATGAGCGGCGGTGTCGAAGAGGTAGCGAGCTCTCCTAGCTGCCAGGGTGTCGAGGCTTACGCCGGAATCTACGATCTGGGCGGCAACGTCGCCGAATGGGTCAACGTCTGCCACAATGGTTACTGTCGTTTCAATGGCGGCACCTTCGGTGCCTCCGGAGACGAGTGCGGCTCGTGGGGTGTCGGATCCCTGAGAATGGACCCCATCGAATGGGTAGGGATCCGCTGCTGCGCCGACCCACTTCCCTGAGATGGCCAACTCGCACGACGATCGCACCGCGCCCGAGGTCCAAAGCGCCGAGCTTCACGGCGCCGACTACCGCGTCCACGTCCTCTGGGAGGGCGGGCATGCGCGCGCCTGGCTCTCGCAGGGATCGACGCTCCTCCTCGGCCGCGCCGATGACTGCGACATCGTGGTCGATCATTCGTCGGCTTCGCGGCACCACGCTCGGATCGTGACGAGCCCGGCGCTCGCCATCGTCGACCTGGGTAGCTCCAATGGCGTGCGGGTGGCGGGTGCTCGCATCGAGCGCCACGAGCCGGTGACCATCTCGCCGGGCGATCTCATCGAGCTCGGCGGATCGCTCGTCGCGATCCATCCTCCCGCAACCGCGGAACGGGCAGCCGCCCCGACGACTCGCTCCGGCGCGGCGAACGTCGCCAACGCCGCCGAGCGCCTGCTCGATCTCGTCGCGCCCGCCGAGATCAACGTGCTCTTGCTCGGCGAGACGGGTGTCGGCAAGAACGTCTCGGCCCGCAGGATTCACGATCGCTCGCCGCGCAAAGCCGGACCGTTCGTCCAAGTGAACTGCGCGGCGCTGCCGGAGCACCTGCTCGAGAGCGAGCTCTTCGGCTACGAGCCGGGTGCGTTCACCGGTGCGGTGCGCGCCAAGGCCGGGCTCTGCGAGGCGGCTCATCGGGGGACACTGTTCCTGGACGAGATCGGTGAGATGCCGCTCACCACGCAGGCGAAGCTCCTCGGTGTGCTCGACAACAATGAGGTGCAGCGCCTCGGCAGCGTGAAGCGAACCCGCGTCGACGTCCGGTTCATCGCGGCGACCAACCGAGATCTCGAAGCGGCCGTTCATCGAGGACAGTTCCGTCGAGATCTCTACTTCCGCTTGAACGCGATGCGCATCGAGCTGCCGCCGCTGCGAGCGCGAACGGGCACCATTCCGGATCTTGCGCGATTGTTCGCGGCCGAGACGGCGGCGAAGTGGCGCGTCCCGGTGCCCACGATCCACCCCGAGGCGCTCTCGCGTCTGATGTCGTACGACTTTCCGGGCAATGTGCGCGAGCTCAAGAACGTCATCGAGCGCGCGTTCGTCCTGTCGCAGGGCAAGGAACTCGCGGCCGACCATTTCGATCTGCGGCCTGCCGAGCCCCATGCACAGGCAGGCCCGGGCCAGCTTCCGGCGGCGATCAAGGCGCTCGAGCGAGACCAGGTGATCCAGGCACTCGAGCACAGCGGCGGCAACCAGACGCAAGCGGCCAAGCAGCTCGGCATCGCGCGCCGGACGCTCATCAATCGAATGGAAGAGTACGGGCTCTCGCGCCCGCGGAAGCGATGAGCTGGGCGATCAGAAGCTGAAGCGGCCGGAGAGCGCCGAGGCCACGGCGCCCGAGCCGTCGGCCTCGCTCGGCTGCGTCAGCCAGACGATCGTCGCCACGCCGATCAGCGCGACACCGGTCCAGAGCGCGACGTCGGAAGCGATCGCCTCACGATGCATCGCCTCGGCGTCGTCACGATCGCAGTCGGGGCGGCATTTCTCGAGCTCGCTGGCCTGCTCGAGCGCGCGCACGCCAAAGACCGTGCCGACGATGAGTCCGCCGACTCCGAGCGAGCCGACGATGATGGCCGGCGCGCCGGGCGCCTGAACTGCAAAGCCGGGCTCCGTCTCGACGGGCTTCGCCGTCGCGGCCGTCGAAGCCGGCGCCTCGATGCGAACGCGCCGGCGCTTGTCGTCCAGCACCACGAGCACCTTTCGTTTGCGCGGCTCTTCGCCTCGCGGCCGGACCTCGATCTGGTGCTCGCCAGGATCGACGGCCAGCGGTAGGCCGGAGAGCTTCTGCTCGCGGAGCTCGCCGTCGATGTACACCTCGACGTCGCCGAGGAGCGAGCCATCGGCGGCGCTCACCTCGATGAGCATCGTGGGAATGCTCGCTTCGACCTCTTGAGCCCATTGGCTGCACTCGGTACGAATGGGGCCTGGGCACGCCTGGCGCGAGCACGAGAGGAGCAGCTTCTGCGCCGCGAGCAGCGAGCCGTTCTTTCGAAGCTTCTGGCTCCCGGCGTGCTGCTCGATGCACTGATCCGTCTCGCCGGACGGCTGAGCCCGGGCGGCCTGCGCATACGAGAGCGCGGTGAGGACGATTGCGAGGGCGAGCGTCCGCATCTCAGAGACAGTGCTTCTTCCAACGCTTGGTGCCGTCGGGCTCGATGACGTACGGCGGACTGCAATTGGCCTTCGGCGGCTGCGGCGGTCGCCCGGCAGGCTTGGCGGTTTGGGTCGGCGCCGTGTGCGGCAGCTCCTCCGAGGGCGTGGCCGTCGCCGATGCCGCCGCGCTCGCCGTCACGACCGAGGGCACGACGACGGGCTCGGCAGAGGGATCCGGCGTGGTGCCGGCCACCCCGGCGGGCCGCTCTTCGCCGCGCTCGCCGCCCGGCTCCGCTCCGCTTTCGCGTTGCGCAAAGGCGACCGCTACCGTCGCGAGCGCAGCCGCCAGGACGATCGCCGGCGCGTACCGCCGGACGGCGTCGCTCGGGGTCGGCGGCGGCTTTGCCGGGAGAGAAGCGGACGACGCGGCCTCTACCGAGGTCGCGTCGTCGGCGCTCGTCACCCGCCGGCGCGCCGCGGAGCCGTCGGGCTGAATCGCGCTCGAAGGCGAGCTCTCGAGCTCGGCGATGCGGTCCGCGCGCTTCTTGAGCGTTTCACTCGCCAGAGACTCGACCCAAGCCCCGATTTCTCGCGGCTTCACCGGCGGGGCGAGGCGCTCGATTGCCTCGGCCATTTCGAGCGCGGTTGCAAAACGATCGGCGGGCTCACGAGCGAGCGCCTGCATGACGATGGCGTCGACTGCTTCGGGGACGCCGGCCGCGTGGCGGCTCGGCGGGTCGATCTCTGCATTGAGGATCTGGTGCAGGATGGCGCCCGACTCGTCGGCGGCAAAGAGGCGCCTTCCTGCGAGCACCTCCCAGAGGACGACGCCGGCGGCGTACACGTCGACCCGCCGATCGAGCGGCCGCTGGCGTATCTGCTCGGGCGCCATGTAGCGCAGCTTGCCTTTGATTTGCCCGCCGCGCGTCGATTCGAGCCGCTGGGCAGCCTTGGCGATCCCGAAGTCGAGGACGCGCGTCACGCCGTCGACGCCTACCATCAGGTTCTGAGGCGACACGTCTCGGTGCACGATCGAGAGGGGGTCTCGGCGCTCGTCGGTCGCCTCGTGTGCCGCATGAAGCCCTGAGAGCGCTCCGACGGCGATCGAGAGCGCGAAGGGCAGGGGAATGCGCTCGCCGCGGCTCTGCGCCGCGCTCTCGAGGCGCGCCAGCGTCTCACCCTCGACGTAGTCGAACACGATGAAGAGATCGCCTTCGTGTTCGACCACGTCGATCGAGCCCACCACGTTCGGATGGCGGATCCGCGCCGCGAGGCGCGCCTCGTCCAGGAACATCGAGGCGAACTGGGGCTCACGTGCGTAGTGCGCGTGCATCTTCTTGATCGCGACGGTGCGCGAGAAGCCCGCCGGCCCGACGACCCGGCCGAAGTGCACTGTCGCCATGCCGCCTGACGCGATCTCGTCGCAGACGACGTAGCGGCCGATGCTCTCTTGCGATGAGACCATGAGCGGTTCGGATCGAACCGCAGTCTAGCCGAAGCACCGAGCCCTCGCTCCCTTCTCGGAGTGCGCCGCCGACGTCAGTTCGCGAACGCTCCCACCGCGGTCGTGTCTCCGCGCGGCCATCCGTCGTGGTCGATGTCGATGCCGACGTTGGGGGCCGGCACGGCGGGCACGAGGCGCCCCTGGCCGTCGACGTCGCCGGCCGTCACGTTGTCGGATTCGGTGAGGTTGCCCGTGCTGATCGTCTGCGGATCACCGATGAAGACGTTGTTCCGTGAGATGACGTTGCTCTCGCCCCATTGCATGAGCAGGGTCGAGCCCTGGATGGTGTAGAGCGTGTTGTGAAGGACCTCGACGTTGCCGCAGTAGACGGCGATGCCGCTGAAGTCCTGGCCCGCGTTCAGGATGACGTTGTTGTAGATCCGCGCGCTCGAGCTCGCGTCGCACGCCGAGATCACGATCCCGCGGGTGTCGTTCGGGTCTTGGTTGACGATCTCGTTGTCGTGGATCGAAATGTTCTCGTACGTCCGCTCCGGGCCGTCGGTGTGCTGCTGGATCACGTGGCCCATCCTCATGTCGGAGAAGCGGTTCCAGGCGACTTCGACGTCGTCGGCGCCGACGGTGATGTAGACGGCGTGGTTGTTGTTGATGGGGGCCGGAGCGTCGTTCGAAAACCTGTTGCCCAGAATCCGCCAGCCGTCGCCGCCGAGGCCCACGAGCCCGGTCATCGTATTTTGGTCCCCGTAATCTCCAAAGCAATCGACGTTGACGATCCGGGCGTCGGTCGCTCCCGATTCGTCCTCCTGCCACCAGCTCCCGCCGTGGACGCACGACCACCCCTGCATCCTGAGGTTCGCGAGCGTGACCCCATTGGCAAACCCGGCCCCGTCTTCGAGCCGCGCCGTATCGAGACGCGCCTCCTCGCCGGGGAAGCCGATGAATGCCGTACCGCTGGCCCACGATCCGAGCGTGAGTCGCTCGTCGCCCCACGTCGTCGTTCCATATTGGTCGTCGTACGTGCCCTCGTGCAGGTAGACGACGTCGCCCGGCGCCATTCCCTCGACGATGTCGTAGAACGTGGCTGGTGTGGCCTCGTACACCGTCCCCGCGATGGTGGTGACCGGCACCTCGACGCCGTCGACCTGTACCTGGTTGCCTTCCCACACGATGACGATCTCGGTCTCGGTCTGGGAGTAGACGGTTGCGCCGGTCACGGGTGCGGTCTGTAGCCTGCGGCCGAACAGCGTGACGTAGGCTCCGAGGGGGGCGGACGCGAGATCGGTG
>JBGTSH010000366.1:0-10116 GCA_041940405.1 Polyangiaceae bacterium | reverse complement strand
CCGCCGGCGCGCGCCGGCGCCGTTCGCCTGCGCGTGTACGCTCCCCGAGAGCCTCCGTACGCGCGCCGCACTCCGGGCAGGAAGAGCAAGGTCTCCATCACGAGCGAGACGAAGACCGGATGGCGAATCGACATGGAGCGGATTGTAGGCGGGACGGCGACGCCAAGACGAGGGCGCCGTCCGGCGTGGACCGAACCGCAGGCCTTCGCGATCCGAGTGGCGAAACGGAGGCGGCGGCTCATGGCTCGGCGCGTTCCGATACGCTCGATGGGATCGCGCCGGGCTCGTGGGGCGGTGCCCCCCGTCGGGCTCACAGCAGCCGCCCCGTTCGCGACTTCGCCCGTCTCCTGCGCAGGCGCCGTCCACTCACGTCACGCCCTCCGACAGCATCCCACCCCACCCGAGGACTCCCGATGAGACTCCACCTCCGTCGTCTCGCGTGCCGCGCCGCGCTGATCGCCGGCCTGGTCACTCCCGCCGTGCACGCCGACGCGCTGCGCTTCGACTTCGACGACGTGAGCGCACCGGGCGCCTTCCACCAGATCTTCCCCGGTTTCGACAACGGGCCCACGCTCGACTACGCGGGTGCGCTCTTCGAGGGTGGTGTGATCCTCTCGGACGTGCTCTTCGGCAACTCGGCCACGTCGGGTCCCAACATCCTCGCCACGTGCGACACCTGCGGCCTCGGCGACGGTCCGCCGCCGACGATGCTGCCCGGTGAGATCACCGTGACGCTCGACGCACCCGCCGACTCGGTGCGGCTCGACGTCATCAACGGTTTCGGCGGAGGGCCGGGGACCTTCACCCTCACCGCGCGCGACGGCGGCGGCGCCGTGCTCGCGACGGACTCGGTGGTGGCGGGTCCCATGGGCTCGGCGAGCTTCGTCCAGCGGCTCGACGTGAGCGCCGACGACATCGCGTCGTTCACGGTGACGACGGGTCTCTCCACCGGCTACACCTTCGCCATCGACACGGTGGTCATCGGCGAGTGGGAGAACCTCGGCAACGCCCTCGCCGGCACGCTCGGCGAGCCCGCGCTGCTCGGCGAGGGCGCCATCCTGCGCGGCGAGACCTTCGACTTGACGCTGACGAACGCGCTGCCTGGAGGTTCGGCCTTCTTCGTCATGGGCTTCTCGACGATCAACGCGCCGTTCAAGTTCGGCGTCCTCGTCCCCAGCGTCGACATCCTCATCGGCGGCTTGCCCATCGACGGCACGGGGACCCTGTCCTTCGGAATCCCCTGGCCGCCGGGCATCCCCGCGGGGACGAAGACGTACTACCAGCACTGGATCCCCGACGGTGCGGGGCCGGTGGGGTTCGCGGCTTCGAACGCGGTGGTGGGGGAGAGCTCGTAGGGGGACGTGGGGCGGCTCGTCGGAGCGGCGCAGTCGTTCGGAACCTCGTCGCCGAGCCGGGGCCGGCGCACGGCAACCGACCCTCCACCCACGTCACGGTGCCGCCGCGGAGAGTCCGTTGCTCGCCGCGAAGCCGAACGGGCCGCCGAGGTCCGGGATCCAGTACTGGAACCAGAGCGTCGTGCCCGCGGTCAGGCCCGGGGGCCACTCGAAGCCGATGCTCAGCGCTCCGACGCCGTCCAGGGTCAGCCCGCCGAGCACCAGATCGGGCGCGGGGACGAGCACGCCTCCCTTGAAGGGCACGTTCACCGCCGTCAGCCCGAAGACGAGGATCGCGGTGCCTCCGGGCGGTCCGCCCGTGAGGTCGATGGTCGCCAAGTCACCTCCCGCGAGCTGGCCCGTGCCCGTGAGCAGCGGCGTGCCGAAGGTGCCGGCCAAGCCGGCGCCGACCTGGGTCCAGGTCCCCGGCGAGCGTTCGAAGGCGGTGACCGAGCCCATGTCGATGCAGGGCGTCTGCACGCCGCAGATGCCGCGGACGTGATCGGGGGCGCCGGTGACGAGCAGGTTCCCGGCGATGGCGACCGATGCCCCGAACGGGCCTTGACCCGGGTCCGGCGCGAGCTGCTCCTGGAGGTTCCACGAGGACCCGACCCGAGCGTAGACGAGCAGGGTCCCGTCGCCCTGTGAGGGCTTGGACGCGACGACGAGGGTCTCGCCGTCGAGGGAGAGCGTCGAACCGAAGGCGTCGGCCAGGGCCGGCGTCGGCGCGAACAACTTGTCCTGTTGAGCCCAGCTTGCCCCGCCGCCGACGAAGACGCGCACCGTGCCGACGTCGCCGCCGAAGCCGCGGCGGTCGCTCCGAAAGAGGGCCCCGTCAGCGAGCGGGCGCGCCTCGTGATCAAGGCAGAGGGCGACCGGATCGAGAGCGAGTGGAGCGCCGACTGCAGGCGCGAGCTCGAGGGTCGCAAGGTCGACGACAAAGAAGTCGAGTGCATCCTCAAGGCCGGATCGATCGCCGCGATCCAGCTGTGCGCGCACGAGAAGCGCTGAGATCCGAGCGGCCAACGCAGCGCGCGCGAGCTACCTCGACAAGTCTTTCACGCAGCGCACACCGAGCAGATCCCGCTTGTGACCGGGCGGGCCGCCCGCACGAGCTGTCGTCGTGACGTTGAGCGGGTTGGAGTAGTCCCAGCTGCCGCCTCGACCGACGAACTGATCCGTGCACCCCTTGCTCTCGTCAGCCCCGGCGCCGGCCTTCTGCCCGTACTTGCAGAACGGAGAGCTCGTCCATTCGAAGACGTTGCCGGACATGTCGAGCACGTCGAAGGGCGACGCGCCCTTCGGATGCGCTCCGACCTCACAGGTGCCGAGCCTTTCGTCGAGGCGCTTCCAGCAGAGGAGGTCCTGGTTGGGCTCGCCGTCGCCCCAAGGAAACCTGCGGCCGTCGGTCCCGCGGGCGGCGAGCTCCCACTCCTCTTCGGTGGGAAGGCGCTTGCCGCGAAACGCGCAGTAGGCCTCGGCCGATGCCTTGTCGATGCAGTTGATGGGGTGCTTGTCGCGCTCCGGGCGCAGCGAGTTGCAGAACTCGCCTTCACCCGCCGGCGGGCACTGCTTGCGCTCGAAACAGTCGTTGTACTCGGCCGACGTCGTCTCGAGCCGATCGATGAAGAAGGCCTGCACGGTGACGTCGTGCATCGGCCCCTCGTTGGGGTTGCCGCCGTCGATGCCCATCTTGAACGTCGTCGTGGGCACGAGGACCATACCGGGCGGCGTCTTCGGAGACTCGGGCGCGAGGCTGACGCTCGCGGACGCCTGATCCGAGGGATCGTTGATCGGCTCGGGCGACGAGCAAGCGACGAGGAGCGAACCGACGAGAACGACAGGCCGTGACCGCATGGCGGCCCGGACTATAAGGCAGCCGAGGGCCTCTAGTTGAGCATCTCTTTCTTCGGCTTCGATTCCGGACCGGAGGCGCCGCCTTTGACGACGCGGAGGTGCGGGACGCGCTGGGCCTTCACGCCGCGGAGCGCTTCGGACTGCGACTGCAGGCGCTTGAAGCGCCACTGGAGGTAGATCTTGCGGACAGGCGATCCGTCGGCGCCCATCCAACCGGCGAGCATCCCTGCGAACGGGGTCACGAGCCCCTCGTGGCGCGCACCCAGCACGACGCCGAACAGGATGTTCAGACAGAGAATGAAGAAGATCATGCTCCGCGGCGTCACCGGGAACGCGAAGAACAGGTTGACCTGCCGGTCGCGGAACGAGAGCGCCCAGGCGACGGCGACGGCGTCCACGACGCCGAGCCCGCCGTAGAAGATCGGCGCGTGCACCCAGGGGATCACCGCGCCGAGCAGAACCTGCAGGGTGGATGCGAAGACGCCTGCGAACAGCAGGAACAGGAGGTACCGCTTCGTGCCCCACTGCTCCTCGAGCGCGGTGCCCAGGAAGTAGAGCCCGAGGGCAGTTCCGATGGGGTGGAACGCCGACCCGAGCCCAGCCGGGTGGTGGACCACGAAGGCGGTGAACAGCCTCCACACCTGAGCGCCGAGGATCGCGTCGCTCCCGACCAGCGCTCCAAAGACCGAAGGCCCAGCGTCGTCGGCGTACTCGACCAGGGAGGCCAGCACGATCCAAATCGCCCCGATCAGGATCAGCGCCACCTTGTTGCCCCGCCGGAGGGGCGGAAACGGAATCCTCAGCTCGCGCACTACCCGAGAGCCTAGCTCGCGGCGGGCCAGGCGGCGAACCGTGTGGAGGGGATGTTGACCCGGTGCGGCTCCGGCCGCACCTTGTGCCCCATGGGCGGCGGCTACTGGCACCTAGGCAAGCTCGGCGGCGTCCCGATCCGAATCCACTGGAGCCTCCTGCTCGGCCTCCTCTTCTTCGGCGGCATGCGGTTCGCGCCGGGATTCTGGCTCGGCTTCGTCATCGTCATCCTTGTCCACGAGCTCGGCCACGCCGCCATCGTCAAGATCACCCGGATGCGCGTCCACGGCGTGACGATGCACGGCATGGGCGGCGAGTGTCAGTGGTCCGGAAACGCCACGCCCATCCAGCGCGCCTGCATCGCATGGGGTGGCGTTTGGGCTCAGCTCGCGCTCTTCCTCCTCGCGCTCCCCTTCACCGGCCTCCTCGTCGACGCTCTGGGGAACACCGGCTTCCAGCTGGCGCGGGCGCTCACGTGGAACAGCCTCATCCTCGTCGCCATCAACCTCATCCCGTTCGGCCCGCTCGACGGTGCCGAGGCGTGGAAGCTCCCCGGCCTCCTCGCGCAAAAGTGGCGGCGCCGCCGCGCCTCGAAGCCGGCCGAGCGCGCGGTGCCCAAGGGCCCGTTCGCCAAGTCCAAGCCCGAGGAGCCCTCGGCCGAGGTTCGCGCGCTGATGGAGAAGATCGCGCGCGACGCACGCAACGCCCGCGGCAAAGCGAACTGACGCTGGCTTCTAGTCGTGCGGGGTGCAGAGGCCCGCTTCGCCGGGCCCGCTGCAGATCCCGCCGCCCATCACGGGGTTGCAGACCTCGCACGGATAGGGGCCACAGCCCGCGCCGAACCAGTTTCTGTAGGCCTGCTGCGCGGCTTGGTAGTCGGCGACGTTGTTCTCGTTGGCGATGATCGTCGGGCACCCGCAAGTGTCCAAGAGAACGACACTACCGTCACACTGAATCACGGGCTTCAAGTTGCTGCAGAAGCGCGCCTTCTCGTTGGCGGCTTCCATCGCGGCGAGCAAGCCCTCGCAAATGCCACCGGTGCCGGTCGTCCCGGCGGTGGCCGTGACGGCCGTCGACTTGCCGCCTGTCTGCCCCGAGCTCGTCGCGCCGGTCGTCGTGCCGCCGGCTCCGCTTCCGCCTGCGCCGTCCTCCTCGAAGACGACCATCCCGCCGCACCCGGGGACGCCGGCTGCGAGGACCACGAGATAGCCGAGGATTCGAAGTCGGAGCATGGCGCCGGGATTCTGGCACATGCACGCGGACCGTCAGCTCAAGCTTTCTTCTTCCCGCGCCAGGGGATCGACAGCGGCGAGAGCAGCGTGAGGAGGACCATCAAGTAGGAGGCGAAGGCCGCACCCATCAGGACGCCGTCCAGCACGCCGGGCGGCCGGACGGCTTTCATTTCCGCGACCATCCGGGTCGGTCCAATGAGCTCGCTCTTCTTCGGTCCGAAGACGAGATCGCCGAACGTCTCGAGCATCATGCCGGCGACCTTTGCGGGCGCGCCGAGGGCGCGCCCCAGCGCGTCGGGGACCGGTAGGTCGGCGTGAGCCACATGAGGCCTGACGCCGATCACATGGCGTCCACCGAGTACCTCGGGGATGACCTGCAGCGAGCTCCGATCGGTCCCGCGTTCGATCTCGAGGAGGAGGTGGTCGTCACCCGATTGCACGGCTTGGGAGAGCTCCTCAAACGTCGCGATGGGCGTGCCGTCAACCGCGAGGATCTTGTCTCCGTCTCGAAGGCCCGCTTTCGCCGCAGGCTTGCCCTCCGCGACGCTGATTTGGGTTGGCTCCCCCGGCTTGTCCTGCCCCACGAGCTTGAAACCGATGAAGAAAAGGACGACGGCCAGCACATACATCGCCAGCGGACCGGCGATCAGGAACCCGACCTTGAGGAGCGGCGAAGCCGCGTCCCAGCGCTCGCGCGTGATGAAGAGCCCTTCGCGCAGGCTGGTCGCGCCCGCACGCCGCGTCACCGCATAGCGAGCGCCGACGAAGGCCGCGAAGGCGCCCAAGACGACAGCGAGGGCGACGAGAAGCGGGAGCCCCACGTTCCTCCCCGCTCCTCGATCAGAAGAAGTTGCCGATCGTGAACTCGAACACGTTCCCCTCTTCGTACGGCAAAGGAGAGAACGGGAAGCCCCACTCGAAGCGGAGCGGGCCGAGCGGCGAGATCCAGCGGATACCGAAGCCCCAAGACGTTCGGACCTGGAAGATGTCCTCGGGATCGAAGCAGGGATCGGTGACCGCGTCCGGCGAAGCGGGCGCGGCGTCGCAGTAGACGCCCTCGAGGTTCCAGGCATTGCCGAGATCGGTGAACACGACGCCGCGGATCTGCACGGCCTCGATGATCGGGAACTCGATCTCGATGTTCTGGTAGTACATCAGGTTGCCGCCGATGTTCGCGCCGTTGGGGATCGGCGCGGCGTTCTCGTCGAGCGCCTCGCGGAGCGGGAGGCGCGGGCCGACGGTACGCAGGCGGAAGCCGCGGAGGTCGAAGATGCCGCCGAGGAAGAAGCGCGCGTAGATCGGCACGCCCGTCTCGTCGGGGCTGGTGACGGCTCCGAACTCGTTGTTGTACCGGAAAATGACCGAGCCGGTGATCGGGTAGTACGCGCGGAAGTTGCCGCGGTACTTGATGAACTGGTTCTCGCTGCCGAGCCAATTGCCGGCGTACTCGGCCGAGACGTTGAGGTACACGCCCTCGGTCGGGAAGATCTGGTTGTTGCGGGTGTCGAGCGTCAGGCTCGGCTTGAGGCTCGACGTGATGCCGTCGTTGAAGAGGTTCGCGAGCGGCAGGCGCCTGTAGACGCTGACCGCGCTGGCGGTACCGAAGAAGGTGGACGTCGTCGAGGTCGAGATCTCGTCGCTCTGGAGGGTATAGGTCAGCGCCGCCTTCAGCTCGGGCTGGATGATCGGGTAGCCGATCGTGAGCGCACCGCCGAGCGAGTTCTGTGAGAACTGATCGTAGAGGTTCAGCCTGTCGTAGAGGCTGATCGACCCCGAGAACTCGCTGTCGAACAGGTACGGCTCGAGAAAGCGGAAATCGATGAGCTGCCGGAGGCCCGAGATCTGCGCCTGGAGCGAGAAGGCCTGACCGTTGCCGAACAGGTTGTACTGCTGGATCTGCGCGGTCGCGATGAAGCTCTCGATGCTGGAGAAGCCCGCGCCGATCTGGAATGTGCCCGTCGGCTTCTCGATGACGTCGATGTTGACGTTGATGAAGTCTTCGCTCTCGCCCTGCTCGGTCGAGACGTCGACGCGCTCGAAGTAGCCGAGCTGCGTGATGCGGCGCTTGCTGCGCTCGAGCAGCGACTCGGAGAAGAGCTTCTGCTCCTCGATCTCGAGCTCGCGGCGGATGACCTTGTCGCGGGTCTTGGTGTTGCCGCGCACCTCGATGCGGCCGAACTTCACCAGGTTCTTGCGCCGGATGACGATGCGGACATCGACCTCGTTCTTCTCGGGATCGACGTCGTTGTCGAGCGGGACCTCGACGTTGGCGTAGCCCTCGTCGCGGTACATCCGCTGGATGAGGCCGATGTCCTTGGCGAGCTGCGCGCGGTTGAAGAAGTCGCCGGGCTTGGCGCGGATCTTCTCGCGAAGCCCGCGACGGCCGCCGATCGGCTCGACCTCTTTGCCGTCGGCGTCGCGCTCGAAGATCGCGAGCGAACGGATCTTGAACCGTGGGCCCTCGTTGATCGTGATCGTGATCTCGATGCCCGTGCGATCGGGCGTGATCATCACGCGCGGGGTCGCGACCTGCACGTTGAGGAAGCCGCGGTCGTAGTAGATCGCGTTGATGACGAGGACATCGCGCTCGAACGCGTCGGCGCGGAACGAGGCGCCGGTGCCGAAGTCGAAGAAGCTCGTCTGACCGGTGATCATCAGGTCGCGGAGCTCGTCGTCGGGAATCGAGTGATTGCCGACGAACGTGATCCTGCGGATGGTCACCTGCTCGTGCTCGGTCACCTTGAAGGCGACCTTGACCTCGTTCTCTTTGAGCGGCTTGATGTCGTACTCGACCTCGGCGAGGAAGAAGCCCTCTTCCGCGTACTTGTCGCGGAGCTTCTGCACGCCGCGGCGCAGGGCCGAGTGGCTGAGCACGCTGCCGGTCTTCACCTCGACGCTGAGCGCCTCTTTGAGGTCGTCCTCGTCGAGGGCGCTGTTGCCGGTGAAGGTGATCTCTTTGATGGTCGGCCGCTCGCGGATCAGGATCCTGAGCTGAACGCCGGCGTCTTTGCGGGTGAGGTCGACCTGGATGTCGTCGAAGTAGAGCGATCGCCAGAGCTCTTTGACGTCCGATGCGAGGCCTTCGGGCGTGAACGTCTGCCCGACCCGCATGTTCTTGAGCATTTCCTGGATGTCCTCGGCGGGCATCCGCTCGTTGCCGGCGATCGTTACCTTGTCGATGACGAGACCGCGCGCGAGCTCGGCCTCTGTCGGGGCGACCTCGGGCAGGCCGGCGTCGGGTCCGGCCTGGCCGGGGCCGGGCTGGCCGGGCCCTGGTTGCGCCGGCTGACCCGGCCCTGGCTGCGCCGGCTGTCCGGGCCCTGGCTGCGCCGGCTGGCCGGGTTGTGCAGGCTGGCCAGGCTGCGGCTGGCCAGGCTGCGGCTGGCCGGGCTGCGGCTGGCCCGGCTGGGGCTGACCCGGCTGGGGCTGGCCCGGTTGGGGCTGGGGTTGGGCGAACGCCGCCAGCGGCAAAATGACGGCACCGAAGGCGACCGCCATCACCCAGAGGATGCATCGGAAGGCGAGCTTCACGATGCGCTCCCGCCCCGACCGCGCGGAGAGTCGCTTGTACGGCGCTAGGGGTCGGAACGAGCCGGGCATCAGGACCGAGAAAGGACGGGCCGTCCGTTTACGCCAGGCGGGCCGGTGTCACAAGGCCTTCTCCAGGGAGTACGACCGTGGACCGGCGCGAATTGCTGCTCAGGGGCACATATTGCAGCTGCACTCGGTCGAGCCGCAGTCGTTGTCGGGGCAGTCCAGCGAAGCGCAGGCGTTGCCCTCGCAGTTGGTGTTGCACCCGCAGGCCGGGTCGCAGTTCACCGACGCGCACGATTGCGTGACGCAGCCGATGTTGCAGAGCCCCGGTCCGCACGCGATCGCGCCGCACGTGTTCTGGTTCGTGCACTCGATGGCGCAAACGTCGGCGCTGCAGTTGATGGCGTCACACGCGCCGTTGCCCGAGCAGAGGATCGTGCAGCTGTCGCCCGCGCACTCGATCCCTCCAAGGCACGCGTTCTGGTTCGTGCACTGAATGTCGCAAGAGGACGCTTGGGTGCAGTCGATGTGGCCACCGCAGCTCGTGTGACCTCCGCAGAGGACGCGGCACGGGATGCCAGCCGGGCAGACGATGGCAGTCGCGCACTCGTTCTGATCCCCACACTCGATCTCGCAGATGTCGCCGACGCACGTCCCGCCCGCCATCGGGCAGACGGCGTTGCAGTCGACCGGCCCAGCTCCGCCCGCGCCGCCCTGCGATTCGCCGCCCGCTCCGGTCGAGCTCATCGACGTAGACACGCCCGCCGACGCCGAAGCGCTCGTCGTCGCATCGGCTGTCGTCGTTGCGACGCTCGTCGAGGAGGCTGCGGTCCCGGTCGCTGCGCCGGATCCTCCTGCTCCCACCGGGCCTTCCCCGACGGCGTCGACGAAGCAGGCCCCCGAAAGCAGCCACAAGGTTGCGCCTCCCACCCTTGCCCACGCCCAGGTCATCCGGCACCGAAGCCTACAGAAACTCGGCTGCGGCCGCTTGACCGACGGGGTGATACCCCTCTAAATGCTCAGGTTCCCGCACTGAACGCGGGTATCGGAGCATTGAGTTGGCGCGCGCCAAAAGCAAGACCCCTTCGACCCCTCCTCCGATCCACTTCGACGACATCTCGCTGTCGAAGGAGGCGGAGCGGCGGTACCTGAACTACGCCCTCTCCGTCATCACGTCGCGCGCCCTGCCCGACGTGCGCGACGGGTTGAAGCCGGTGCAGCGCCGGATTCTCTACACGATGCAGGCAGAGCTGCGCCTCTCGCCCGACAGCAAGGCGCGCAAGAGCGCC
>JBGTSH010000365.1:0-10129 GCA_041940405.1 Polyangiaceae bacterium | reverse complement strand
CAAGGCGGCGATGGCGGGCTGACGCGGCACGCAGGGTGGCGTGATACGCCACCTGCTTCGGCGTCACCGGGGTGCAAGATCGCTTGGCAGCGCCTCGCCGTCGACGGCCGCGTCGATCGCGGTCTTGCTGTTTGGCGGCGTGCTCGCGGATCGCACGTCGCGCCAGCGCTTGCTCGGTGCGGCCGAGCTGTTGGCGATGGTCTCGCAGGGATCCGCCGCGTACCTGTTCCTGTCGGGCGACGCGACCGTGCCGCTGCTCGCGACCGTCATGCTCGTGAACGGAGTCGCCATGGGCATCAACAATCCGGCGCAGGCCGGGTTGATCGTTCAAGTGGTCGAGGCCGAGCATCTGCAGTCGCTGAACGCGCTGCTCTCCACCGCGCGCAACGCGGCGCACGCGTTGGGCGCCGCGATCGCAGCGTCGGGAAAGCTCGGTGACTTCGACGCCGTCGAGCGGACGGCGGGCCTGCTCCTCGCCCTCGGCGCCGAGCAGAGCCGCGGCACCGCATTTGCCCACGCAGCGTCGAACGCCGTCGTGCAGCTGTACTTGGGCGGCCGGGCGCCGGTCGGTGATCGCGTGTTCGAGCGGCTCGCGCTCGCCGGCGACGAGCCGATGGCGGTCGCGCATATCAAGCGAGCCGACGGCATCCGGTGCCTCTTCGCGGGCGACGCCGCACGCACCGTCTCGCTGCTCGCCGAAGCCGTGGCCGCGTGCGAGTCAGCGGGCGATCTCCGCCTCGCGTGCTCCCTTCGCAAGACCATGGGTTACTACGAGGCCGAGTGCGGCGCGATCGAGGCCGGCGAAGCGACGCTCCATTCGTGCATCGCCACGGCGTCGCGGCTAGGCCTCCTTTCGCTCGTCGCGCACGCCAAACAAGACATCGGGGCGCCGCTCATCCGCCTCGGCAAGCTCGACGAGGCCGAGCGGATGCAGCGCGAGGCGATCGAAGAGCTCTCCAAGCAGGGCGACAAGCGGCTCGAGAGCTACGCCTATACCTACCTCAGCTGGATCCACCGGTTGCGCGGTGAGCCCGACGCCGCCGAGCGTGAGGCGCGCGTCGCGCTCGAGCTCGCGCCGGCAGCGCCCGTGAAGATCGGTGGCTACGCGCACCTCAGCGCCGCGCTCGCCAAACGCGGCGATTTCGCCGGCGCCGCCGAGGCTGCGGGTGAGGGGCTTCGCATCGTGAAAGAGGTCGACTCCGGTGGTGAGGACGGCGTCACGTTGCTCCTGCTCACGTACGCCGAGGCGCTCTACGGGCTCGGCAGGCAGGACGAGGCTCGCGAAGCGATTCGGCGGGCACGCGACGACGTGCTCGCACGCGCCGCGCGGATCAGCGAGCCCGACCTTCGCGCGTCGTTCCTCGAGCGGTTCGCAGAGAACGCACGCGTGCTCGAGCTGGCGCGCGCGTGGACGACTACTGCTCGATCTTGAACTCGACGCGACGGTTCTTCGCGAGGCTTGCCTTGTCGGTGCCCGTTTCTAGCGGCTTCTCCTCGCCGTAGCCCTCGGCGCGGACGCGGTCTTCCTTCACGCCGCGAGAGATCAGGTGACGCCGGACCGATTCTGCGCGGTCCTTGCTGAGCTTCATGTTGACCTCCGCGTCGCCGGTCTCGTCGGTGTGGCCCTCCACCCGGATGCGCTCGATGTCCGGGTTCGCCTTCATGACGAGGGCGACCTGGTTCAGGATCGAGTGGCTCTCCGGCTTGATCTGCGCCGAGCCGGTCTCGAAATGCACCGCCTCGAGGATGACGATTTCGCCATCTTCTCGGATGACGCGAGCAGGCCCGCCGTCGGCGCAGCCATCCTCGTCCTGCACGCCGTTGATGGTCTCCTTCTCGTCCGGACAGTCGTCCTCGGAGTTCGGGATGCCGTCGACGTCGTCGTCGCCGTCCTGATCCGGGCACCCGTCGAGATCTTCGATCCCGTTGCGGTTCTCCGCGACGTCGGGGCACTTGTCCTCGTCGTCCGGAATGCCGTCGTTATCCTTGTCGTGCGACGTCGGTGCCCAGCGGAAGCCGAAGTAGAGGCGGAACATCGGGACGCCGTAGCCCGGAACGGCGCCGACACCCGGGCCGCCCACGAGCTCCCAGTCCGGGTGGGGGTAACCCTTCAGGTAGGCGAGCGCTTCGAGGGGCGCCTCTTCGCGGCCGAGATCTCCGACGAACCCGATCGCACCTTGCCCTTCGGCGCCGAGCTCGACGGGACCCTGGACGCCGCCAAAGCGATACCCGAGCGCGAGCGCGTACGTGAACTCGCTGTCGCCTTCGACGTTCGCGTACGTCGAGCCCTGTCGGAGCTTGGCGCCGATGTTCGTGCCGATGCGGAAGCCGGATGGGACGAAGCGATGATCGAGCGTGAGCCGAGGCCAGCCGACGATCATTCGCTTGCCTCCGGCCCAGTCGCCGTAGTGCGTGGGGGCGTCGATCTCGGCGATGACGCCGAGGCCGACCGACTCACGGTCGTCCAGGATCTGCAGCTTGGGAAGTACGCGGATATCGCCGAGCCCCGCGAAATCGGGATCGCTGTCGCCGTACTGCGCGATGTGGAAGGGGATCCCGAGACCGATGGCAAATGGACCGATGACGGTGACCGAGCCTGTCGCCTCGAAGCTCAGCCGCCCGCCGACGATCGTCGAATCGAGATCGCCGTCGTTCTCTACGACGAGGAGGTGGTGGGCGTAATCCGTGAAGAGGCCGAGCGTGAACCGGTCTTGCTCCGGCCGAACTGCGGAGCCTTCGACCGTGACGAAGCCGTCATACGTGGCGGCGGCTTGGAAGCGGTCGAGGTCGAGCTCTTGCGCTCGGGCGCCGCGTCCGATCGTGACGATGCTGGCTGCAGCGGCGGTCGCCAGCGTGACGCGAACCTTCATCGGGATTTTCCGTCTTTCCCGCTGTGCTTGCGCTCGAATCGGCGGCGTCGCATCGCGAGCGCGGCGAGGGCCGCGAACGCCGCGCCTGCGACGCGCGCGCTCTCGGACGACGCTTCGAAGCCGCACGCACAAGGTCCGCCTTGGACGCGATCGCCGGGGCCGAGGTCGACGCCGCCCGCGCCCGTGCTCGATCCGTCGGTGCAGCGTCCATCCGGCCCGCAGCGCCTGCCCGCCCCGCACTCGTCGCCGCCGGGCGAGCACGCGTTGCAATTGCCTCCGACGCAGACCAGGTCGCCGCAGTCTTCGGTAGTGTCGCAGGACCCACCGGGCGGGGCGACGCACCGACCGCCGTCGCAAACGTCGCCAGGGCGGCAGTCGCTAATGTCATCACACGGGCGGCCGACGACGCATCGACCGTCGACGCAAATGCCGAAGTACGGACACTGATCGTCGTTCGTGCAGCCCTCATCCGGCACGAGCACGTCCGGGACGCCGTCGGCATTGGCGTCGACGCTGATACACGGCGACGAATCGCCGACGTCCGCGTCCGACGGACCGGAACCGCTCGCATCGAGCGAGCGGAAGTAGAGCCGCGCCTGACACGCCGGGGCCAGTCCGACTTTGGCGTGATTGATCGCTATCTGGAGGTAGCCGTGCGTAGAGCTGCCGAGCAGGATGGGATCCGTGTCGGCGCCAACTTCGGCCGTCGCCTCGTTGGGGTTCACGTTCTCCGGATCGAACACCATCGTGCCGCCATTCCAATGCCAGAGGCCATGGACGGTCCCGTTGCCGCGCGTCGCGACGACATGCTCGTATCCGCCGCCGCTCGCGTCGGTGGTGAACCGCGGATCGATCGCGGTGGCCGCCGCCGAGCCGCCGGTCGTCGCGTTGTTATCGGCATCGATGAACACGAAGACGAGCACGTTCGCCCCTGGCGCGTCCGCAGCCGACACGTAGGCGCGCGCCCAGAAGCGCGACGCGTCGGATGTCGCGTAGGCCGTGCGGATGTCGAGGTTCGGCTCGGGCGGGTTGAACGCGTCGCCGTCCCCGGCAATGTCCTCGCTGCCGTAAAGCCAGAGGTCCTCGCCCGTTTCGTCGACTGTGACCAGCTCCTTCACGCTCGGCGTCGTGCGCCCTGCGATCCACGTCGCTGCGTGAGCGATCGCTGGTTGGCTCGCGAGGACTACGGCGGCTGCGGCAACGCACCGGCGTAAGTGCATGGACCGAGTAGACGCCCATCGATTCGATCCGTCAAACCGCCGGAACGCGCGGAGCCGCGCGCGCCCCAGGAGAGCGTGTGAAACGTCGAACTGAACGATCTCGCGCGGCGGCTCAGGCTGCGCAGTACTACGGCGCCGCTGCCTGAAGCTTCAGCGCTTCGGCTTCTTCGAGCAGTCCACCGCCTCTTGGAACGTGCTCGCGGCCGTCGCGCACTTCGCCTCGGTCGCGTAGTTGACGGCGTTGAAGGTCTTCCGTCGCTCCGCATCTTTGACGCACTCGGCGGCAAACTCGTCGATCTGCTTCTTCACGAGCTCCTCGGCCAGCTTGCTCTTTCCTGCCTTCTTTTCGATCTCCGCAGGCAGGTCCTTCCTCATCAAGGACTCCACGTGTGCGCAATACGCTTGCGGCTCGGGCGCCATCACCTTGGTGACGTAGAACCAAGCAAAGAAGCCGCCGACGAGCACCACCAGGACACCGAACACGATGCCAAGGATCTTGAGGACCTTCATGTCTTCACCGCCTTCTATCAGGAAGACGCAGGCGTCGCCCAAGTGTCGTCATCTTTCTCGTGGCGTAGATCGCTTTACCGATCGGGGGGGAGGGCGAATGGACGACGAACCGGAGTGGACGAAGTCCAGCCCGCTAGACGGAGTCCAGGGAGGTCTACGGAGTGCACCAACCAGCAGAGCTGGTTGGCACGCAGTGAACCTCGGATCGAGCCGGCAACCGGCGTAGACTCGCCGGATGGGGACTCGCCGCCTTTCCTTCCTCTTCCTCCTCGTCGGCTGCGTCGCCTGCGGAGATTCCGAGGGCTCGACGTCGGACCCGAGCGGCGGCACAGGCGCCGGATCGCCGACGTCGGGGCCGGGTGGGACGAACGCGACGATGGCGCCGGCGTCGGGCTCGACGACGACGACGGGCAGCGGAACCGGCGGCGAAGGCCCGGTCTCCGACGTGCACCTCGTCGGCCGCTACGACCAATCGAACGGGAACGGCGTGGCGACGTGGTCGGGCTCGAGCGCGCTCGCGCGCTTCACCGGCTCGGCGGTCTCGGTGCGCCTCTCGGGCGGGAGCGACATCTGGTTCGAGATCGTGCTCGACGGTACGAGCGTCGGTCGCTTCATCACCTCGGGCGGCGATCAGCTCTATCCCCTGGCGGCGGATCTCGCTCCGGGCGAGCACGTCATCGAGATCGTGCGGCGCAACGAAGGTTTCTTCGGGCCGTTCGCGTTCGTCGGCTTCGAGGTCGAAGGCGGAGCACTCGTCCCGAGCCCGTGGCCGTACGCGCATCGGATCGAGTTCATCGGTGACTCGCTCACCTGCGGCTACGGCATCGAGGGCCCCAACGAGAGCTGCAATTTCACGGGTGACACCGAGTCGGCCTTCTCGACGTACGCGATGACCGCTGCGCGCGATCTGAACGCGGCCGCGCACCTCATTTGCTACTCGGGCAAGGGCGTCCACCAGAACTACGGCGGCGATCTCAACGAGCCGATGCCCGTCCTCTATCCGCAGACGTTGACCGGGGCCGCCGACCCGCCTTGGGACCCCTCCGACTTTCCTGCTGACGCAGTCGTCATCAACCTTGGGACGAACGATTTCTCGGCGGCCCTCGACGAGGGCGCGTTCGTAGCGGACTACGTAGCGCTCCTCACGACGGTCCGGCAGCGGCACCCGTCGGCGTACATCCTCGGCGTCACCTGGGCGCACTGGGGCGGCGGCAACGAAGCGCTCGTCACCGACGCCCTGGCCCAATTCGGCGACGCCAACAGCGGGACGCTCCAGTTCAGCATCGACCCGAACGACGGGTTGGGCTGCGACTACCACACCAACGTGGTCACCAACGGCAAGCTCGGCGTGCTCCTGAGAGACACGCTCGAAGAGCGTCTCGGTTGGTAGCGCTCAGCTACGAAGAAGCGATCAGGCGCGCCGAGGAGCTCGGCCACCGGAACGTCGCCCGGGTTGCCGAGGTGCGCCTCGCCCTCCTCACGTCGCCACCGGCCGTTGCCACCCCGAGCGGCCGCAGGCTCCTGTGGGTCGAGCGGCAGAACGCGCTTGCCGGTGAACCAACGGTCGCGTTCCTCGCATCTCTCAAGCCCGACGCGCCACTCGCGGTGTACCGCCTCAAGCCCGGGCTGAACCGGGTCGGTCACGACCCGATGTTCGGCGACTTCACGAAGGCGCCGGGGCCGTTCATCGAATCGAGGCAATGGATCATCACCTGCCTCGAGCGAGGGCGCGTCGCCTTCGTCGCGGACGACCATTCGACCAACCAGAGCGCCGTGCTCTCCCGGTCGGCGCCGGCGCTGACCGATCTCGCAGACCCCCGAACGGCGAACGGGCCCTTTACCACGCTGCACGCCACGCTGGAGGTCGAGGGGAGCGTGCGCCTGGACTGGAAGGGCAACCGCGTCGCCGAGCTGGAAGACGGGGATGTCCTGTGCCCTGTCTACGGCCCCCTGGTGTTCGGGTGGGCTTCGCCTTCGCCTCCCTGAACGCGCCGTGATCGCCGTCGCGGTAGCATCACGCCGTGGGCGCCCCGAAGAAATCAAAGAGCGGTGCTGCTTCCAAGACCGTGCAGCCAACGCCGTCGAGGGACGACGTGAGACGCGACCTCGAGCGCCAGCGCGTCGAGCTCGGCTCCAAGCTCGCTGCTGCCGGTGTGCCGCAGGAGGACGCGCAGAAGGCGCTGGAGCTGACGCGCGATACGATCGTGATCGAGCTGGGCGGGGCGTCGAAGTCGGCGGCTCGTGCGGGCGGCTCGCCCGACTTGCCCTCCGCGGACGACTGGCCCACCGGAGCCGAGGGGCCGCTGGATTTCGTCGCGCAGATCCCGCTCGCAGAGGTCGCCCCCCTCGATGTCCACGACAGGCTTCCGGACGCCGGGCTGCTCTCGTTTTTTGTGAAGCACATCGTCGACGACGCCGGTGCGCTCCACCTCGAAGCAGCCGTGTTGCACATCCCTGCGACCGTGTCGGTGTCACCCCAGAAGGCGCCGAAGGGCGCGCTCAAGACGAAGCCTCAGTCGCTGATCTTTCGGCCCCGAGCCACGCTTCCGCCTTATGGCTCGAAGCTGTTTCAGGGCGATCGCGTCGATGGTCGGTACAAGGCCGTCCTCGACGCGCTCTACGATTTCGGCGGGCTCACGAACCACCATGGGATGCTCTGCTTCGATCGGCCCTTCGAGGCCAGGCTGGGCCATGACGACGTCATCCTCCTGAAGCTCGAGCACGACGACGACATCCCTTACGACTTCGAGGAGATGTCGGTCGTCTACTTCCTCATCTCCAAGGCGGACCTGGCCGCGCGGCGGTGGGGAGCCGTCCGCGTGATCGAGGGCGGGAGTATCTGAGCCGGTCGCCTCGGTTGGTAGCGCTCAGCTTCCGGCGAGAAGCTCGAGCTTGGCGACCCTGGAGCAACGCTCCGAGATCGATCGCATGAGCCGAAGGCGCGTGTCGCGGATCGCCGGGTCGGGATCCATCACGAGCACGTCGACGAAGTACTGGTGCATGATCGGGGCGAGCGTCGCGACCTCACGCAAGAGGCCGACCCAGTCACCGGCCTTGGTCAGCTCTTCGGAGCGCTGTGCGAACTTCTCGTAAGCGGCGAAGAGAGCAACCTCACTCGGGTGCGCTCCGGCGGGCACGGCGCCGGGCTCACCTGCGGGAGCCTTCTCGGCGATGTTCGTCGCTCGCTTGAAGACCTCACCCACCTTGGCTCGGGTCGCCTCATCGATGCCGGCGAGCGCAGCCACGCGGGCTCGGACGTCGAGCGGGCGCTCGTGACCGACGCCGAGGCAGGCGCGCACGACGTCGGCCGGGTACTTCTCGGCGAGCAAACCGCGGAGCCTCTCGCCGGCGAAGTCGATCACCTTCTCGACGAGGTCGCTCTCGCCGAGGTCGACCTTCTTGTCCCGGTAGCCCTCGTGAGCGGCGCGCGCGAGGTCGGCGAGCGAGAGATCGAAGTCCCGATCGAGGATCGTGCGAAGGATGCCGAGCGTGGCGCGGCGGAGACCGAACGGGTCTGCAGAGCCCGTCGGCGAGAGTCCGATCGAGAAGCAGCCGACGAGCGAGTCGAGACGGTCGGCGATCGCGACGAGCGCCGCGGCCGGCGAGGACGCGGTCGCGTCGTCGGCGCCCTTGGGCCGGTAGTGATCGCGGATCACCTCGGCGACGTCGGGCCGGACCTTTTGCTCGATGGCGTAGGCGGCGCCCATCTCGCCTTGCAGCTCGGGGAACTCGCCGACCATCAACGCGACGAGGTCGCACTTGGCGAGCCGTGCGCCCTCACGCGCGACCTCGAGCACGTTCGCGGGCTGGCCGGCCATCTTGCCGATCGCGGCAGCGAGGAGCTCCACGCGATCGGCCTTCTCGAGCACCGTGCCGAGGCGCTTCTGGAATACGACGCCCGCGAGCTTGTCCCGCCGCGCGGCGAGCGGGATCTTGAGGTCCTCTTGGTAGAAGAAGCGAGCGTCCGACAGGCGCGCGGTCATGACGCGGTCGTTGCCCTTGCGGATGAGCGCCGGCTCGAGGGCCGTGTTCACGACCGCGAGGTACTTCGGCAAGAGCTTCCCCGCCGGGGAGCGCACGCCGAAGTAGCGCTGGTGACCCTTTGCCACCTCGAGGATCACGCGCTCCGGGAGCTCGAGATATTCGTCGGCGAAGCCGCCCACGACGACGTGCGGCTCTTCGACGAGCGAGAGGTTCTCACCCATCAAGAACTCGTCCTCGATCAAGACGCCGCCGGTCTCTTTCGCGGCACGTTCGAGCGCTGCGGCGAGCGCCGCGCGGCGCTCGGCCGGATCGACGAGGACGTGCGCCGCGCGCATCGCGGCGACGTAGCCGCTCGGCGCCCCGATCGAGACGGTGCCCGGCGACAGAAAGCGGTGGCCGAGGCTCTCGCGGCCGCTCTTCACGGCGGCGAGATCCATCGGAATGATGTCCGAGCCGAAGAGCGCGACGAGCCACTGGATCGGCCTGCCGAAGGCGAAGTCGAGATCGGCCCAGCGCATCGACTTTCGGAACGGGATGGCGCGCACGATCGCCTCGAGCGTCGAGGGCAGGAGGGCCGCCGTCGGACGGCCTGTCTCGCGGCGGGTGCCGGCGAGGTACTCGCCCTTGGGCGTGTCGACGCGCTTGAGGTCGCTCACCTGGATGCCGAGCTTCTCGGCGAACGCTTGCGCCGCCTTGGTCGGCTCGCCGTCCTTGAACGCGGCGCGCACAGGCGGACCGACGACCTCTTCGGCGAGATCCGGCTGCGCCGTCGCGACGCCGTCCACCAGGAGCGCGAGACGTCGCGGCGTACCCAGCGCGCGCACACCTGCGTGGGCGATGCGCAGCGCTTCGAAGCGCGACTTGGCGAGATCGGGCAGCGCGCCGACGGCGGCTTCGACGAACGAAGCAGGCAGCTCTTCGCAGCCGATTTCCAGGAGCAGATCCCGGGTCTCCGACATGGCGGCGAACCTATTCGCCCGGGTTCGGGACGTCCACTCTCTCTTGTGGCAGGCTCCGGCCCGATGCTCTCGTGCCCCCTCTCTCGAAGCGAACGAGCGAGCCTCGCGTCGGACTGCCTCGACATCGCGGGCCTCGGCGCAGACGCAGGATCATGTCGGTGACGGCGGGCTTGGCCTTGTAGCCCTGCCCGTCCACCACCAGCGCGGGATCGGAGAACGTCCCGTCCCCGCGGTTGTCGCCCGTGTAGAGGGCGAAGAAGGACTCATCGGTGATGAGCCCCAGGAGCGCGACGTCGAGCGCGCCCTTGCCCTGGATGTCGCCGAGGGCCACAGCGCCGGAGTTGATGTAGTCGAGCGGGAGGTAGCTGATCCAGCGCCCCAGGCCGCCCTTGCCGTCGCCGAAGGCGTAGTTGAAGGCGCTGAAGGAGGCGTTGGCGGGGCCCCCGTTGACCGCCACGTCGAGGTGGCCGTCGCCGTTGAGGTCGCCGACGGCGACGCCCCCGGCCAGGTCATCCCCCTCGCCAGGGAAGAACGGGAAGGGGTAGGTGACCGCGGACCGCCCCGCGGCGTCCTTGGCGTTGAGCAG
>JBGTSH010000364.1:0-10134 GCA_041940405.1 Polyangiaceae bacterium | reverse complement strand
GAGGTCCATCGAGCTCAGGTTGCCGGCCGCGCCGCCGCCGGAGCTGATGTACATCTTGTTGCCGAGCTGCTGACCGACGCAGCCGTTCGGGCGGATGTTGTTGATGTCGTACTCGCCGACGATCTGCATCGGCGTCTGCTTGCCGTCGACGACGAAGAGACCACCACCGCGCAGCGTGATGAAGCCGTAGGTGCTGGAGAAGTCGATGATCGGGCAGATGGGCGCGTTGTCGTTGCGCAGCCCGGCGAGCTCGCACGGCGCGCCGTTCGGCGTCGTGCAGGTGGCGAGGTTGATCATCGCCGCCGGGTTCAGAGTGAAGACGTTGTTCTCGTAGTCGGCGTCGATGCGCTCGAGGAGCTTGCCGTTCTGGTTCGCCGCGAGGATGTACGTGTCATCCGGCGCAGGGATCGCGGCGTGAACTTGCCGCGCGCCGCCGAAGCCGACCGTCGTGCGGATGCACGAGACCGGCGTGCGCGTCTTCGCGTCGTAGATCACGACGTGGCCGCTCACGACGAACGACAGGATCATGTGGGTCTGCGCGCCGTTCGTGAACAGCATGTGCGGGCGGACCGGGTTGGCTCCCGTCTGCGCCATGCACAGCGACGACGTCGCGCCGGAGAGGTCGATCGTCTCGGGCGCCACCGCCTCGGGGTGGTTCTTTTCTAGGTCCTTACCCTTCCAGATGTAGACCCTCCCACCCCAAGTCGTGCCGTTCGTGTTGGACTGATCGACTAACCAGACCTCGTACATCTTGTCGTTGGCGAGCGCGTCGACCGAAACACCGACCGACTCCTCTTCGATGGGCTGCTCCTGGCAGCCGAGTCCGGCCGCAGTCACCACCATCAACGCCCCAAGCCCAAGATGACTTCTCATTTGAACAGCCCGCCTCCTTATGCCTCGCGGCAAACTTGCGAGCTGTGTGCCAAATCCCACAATTCAATGATTTCAATCGGTTGGCAAACCCTTCTCCACAGACGTGATGCACTTGCAACACCCCGAGCTGTCCCGCATCGAGGGCAATTTCGCGGCGCGAATCGCGATCGAGCGCACAAAGCTGCTGCCAGAGCTAGGGCTGATGGATTTGAGGCACTGTCGCATATGCAACATCCCCGTGGACCGTTTCGCGGGCACCTGATCGCGTTCACCCGACCGTTCGGGACATGAACGGACGACGGGTCAGCTCTGCTTCAGGAGCACGCGATTTCGGCCACAGCGCTTCGCCTCGTAGAGCGCCTCGTCGGCGGCGGCGATGAGCTGGAACGGGGTCTCGACGGGGGTCGTCGGGTACGCGGCGACGCCGACGCTGATCGTGACCGGATAGCGCCGGCCGTCGTGCTCGAAGATGCTCGACTCGACGGTGTTGCGAAGCCTCTCGCCGAGCACGCCGGCGTGCTGCAGCTTCACGCCTCGACAGAGGATCGCGAACTCTTCGCCGCCGTACCGACCGAAGACGTCCTCTTGGCGGAGCGCGCCCGCCGCGAGCTTCGCGAGCTTCACGAGGACGGCGTCACCCGCGAGGTGACCGTAGGTGTCGTTGATCCGCTTGAAGTAGTCGACGTCGAACATCAAGAGCGACAGATCGAATTGATGGCGGCGCGAGTACGACAGCTCGCTGTCCAGTCGATCGAGAAAGAACTTCTTGTTGTAGGCGCCGGTCAACCCGTCGCGCAGCGCAGCGTCGTACATGCGCTGCTGGAAGCTCTCTTCGATGTCGTCGCTGTAGCCGAACTTCAGGATCGTCGTCGGCCCGAGGCGGATCTTGTCGCCGTCCTCGAGCACGTGCCGACCGCCGATTCGAAGCCCGTTCACCAGCGTTCCGTTGGCGCTGCCGAGATCCTCGATCAGGTACTTGCCGCCCTCGGCAAAGATGCGCGCGTGCCGTCGTGAGATGCCGTCGTCGTTGAGGCGGATGTTCGCGTTCGACGCGCGTCCGACCACGACCTCGACGCCTTCGAGTCGGTACATCTCGCCGACGTTCGTGCCCGCGAGCACCACGACACTGGCGCGATCTCGCTTCCGCCGCTTCTTCAGCTCGTCGTCGAGCTCCCCCATGCTCGCGACCATGGTCGCGTCGGGATCTTCATCCAAGAAGGGGCCCGGCATTTCTTGCCTAGAAGAGACCATCCGGAAAGGCTTGGGTCAAGCGCCTGCTCGGATCAGACCGCTGTCTTCTCCAAAACCTTTCGCGCGGGGCCCCAACCCCGCGCGAGGGCCGAGCCTCTCCAAAACCTTTCGCGCGGGGCCCCACCCCCCGCGAGGCCAAGAGTCTTTTCAGGCGGCTTCGCCGAGGGGAACGACGAACTGTTCGACGAACAGGTCCCTGCCGCGGAACTCGAGGAACGTGGCGTCCGCGTGACGGGACGAGGTGCCGGTTCCGGAGAGAGCCTCGCCCACCGAGCCGACGTTGATCACACGAACCCCCATGACCGTTCGATCGAATGGGACGTGGGATCCGCCGCAAACGACGACATCGGCGGGGTCGTCCCCGAGAAGGGCGCGGATCTCTTGGTCGGTCATGTCGTGCGTGAACGGCTCGGTGGGGTCGAGCGGCGATCCGTGCACGAGCAAGAGCTCGCCCCCGTCCGGAAGCGGAAAACGAGCGCTCGGAGCGAGCTTCGAGAGCTGGGCCAGGATGAGCTCACCGAGCTCGGCCCGGGCGCGCGCGAGGATCTCGAGGCGCGCCCGCTCGTGGTCGTCTCGCCCGCGGATCACCGAAGGATCGATCGTGGCGATCGCCTTGTCGCCGACGCCTTGTACGCAGGTGGCCTGCGCGCGGACCAGCCGGCGCCAGACTTCGAGGGGCTGCTTGCCGGGAAAACAGAGATCGCCGGCGACGAGCAGGCGGGCGTAACCATGTCGCTCGGCGGCCGCCAGGACCGCTGCGAGGGCGACTTCATCGCCTTGGATATCGGAGATACAGAGCCAGCGCACGCTCCCGAGAGCATAGCGCAAACGCTCGGACGGGCTCTGCGATTAAGCTGCCGCTTCATGCCGAAGTTGCCGCGCGAGATCGCCCAGCTCTCGCAGCGCGTCGATCCGATGCGCGCGGCCGAGGTGCGAATGGATCTCACCGCCTCGATCGAAGATCCGGTGGCGCTCGAGGTCGGCGTTTTGCTCGGAACGTGCTTCCCGGCGACCGCCGGCGGGATCCGTGCCAATCCGTCCGACGTCGCGCAGATTGCGAAAGAGGGCTGGCGAACGGCGCGGACGCGCGATCGTCTGATCGCCGACGTCGCACGGGCCGTAACGGCGGCTCCGGACGACGCCAAGCCGGCGCTTCGAAGGCTCGCGCGGCGCGAAAAGCTGCGCATCGCGCTGCGCGAGGTGCTCCCGCGAGCGCTCGGTGGCGCGGACGTCGACGTCACCGCGCGTGAGCTCGCTTACCTCGCCGATGCGACGATCCAAGGCGCGCTCGACGACGCGATCGCGTGGGCGCGGCGCCGCTTCGGAGAGGCGCGCCGCGGCGACGGGAGCCCGTCGACGTTCGTCGTTATCGGGATGGGCAAGCTCGGGGGCGAAGAGCTCAACGCCGGGAGCGACGTCGACCTCATCTACTTTTACGACACCGACGACGGTGAGGTGACCGGGCGTGAAGGCTCGCTCTCGCTTCATGACTTCTGGCTCCGCGTCGCGCGTCGCTTGACCGAGACGCTCGAGCTGCCGACGGAGGACGGGCTCGTCTGGCGCGTCGACTTGCGCCTCCGACCGGAGGGCGGATCGGGACCGCTCGTCAACTCGCTCGCCGCCGCCGAACGCTACTACGAGTCGTTCGGGAGGCTCTGGGAGCGCGCCGCGCTCCTCCGCGCGAGGCCCGTGGCCGGGGACCTCGAGCTCGGCTCGACCTTGCTCGCGAACCTCGCGCCGTTCGTCTGGCGGCGCAGGATCGATCCGACGATCGCGGTCGAGATGACGTCGCTCGTGCGGCGAGCGCGCGCCGAGCTCTCGGAGGACGAGACCCGCGACCTCAAGCTCGGGCGGGGCGGCATCCGCGAGGCCGAGTTCTTCGTGCAGACGCTGCAGCTCGTCTGGGGCGGCCGCGACGAGTCGTTGCGGGTGCGCCCGACGCTCGCCGCGCTCGGCCGCCTCGAGACCAAGGGGCTCTGCACGACGCGCGAGGCGAGCGACATTGCTGACGCGTACCTCGCGCTTCGTCGCGCCGAGCACGCCGCGCAGGTCGGCTCCGGCGTTCAGACGCACCTCCTTCCGCGAGGCAAGGACCTGGTCCGGCTCGCGCGCGCGCTCGGCTTCGCGAACGAGGACGCGTTCCTGGCCGATCTGGCGAGACACAAGCGCCGCGTCGAGACGCGGATGCTCTCGCTCTTGCCGACCGACTCGACGCTCGCCGACGAGACCTGGGCGCCGATCCTCGGCGCGATCGAGCGCGGCGACGAAGCGACCCTGCGGAGCCTGGTCGCGCCAAAGTGTGTCGGCTGGGGCTACGACGGCGACGACGAGCAGCACGCGTTCGCGAAGCACCTCCTCGAGCTCGGGCGACATCCGGACGCGCTGCTCGGCGTGCGTACGAGGGACGCCTTCCCCGGCCTGGCCGAGACGCTGCTCGACGCGCTCGCCGACGCACCCGATCCGCTCCAGTCCGCCCGCTATCTTCGGTTCTTCTTCGCACGCGTCCGGCAGCCTGCCGTCTACGTGCGGCTCGCGTTCGCCGATCCGGCGGCGCTCCGGCGGCTCGTCGCGATCGTGGGATCGAGCGCGTTCGTCGGGGACGCGCTCTGCAACAACCCGGAGCTCGGCGACGTCATCTTGTTCACGCGGTCGAGCCCGTCGCCGGAAGGGATCGAGAAGGACGTCCGCTCGCTCGCGATGGTCGGAGCACGACCCGACGAGGATCCGGACGAAGCCCTCGTCGGCACGCTGCGCGCGGCCAAGACGCGCTTCACGCTCGAAGTCGCTCTCGCCGATCTGTCGGGCGACTTCGGGGTCCGCGAGGTCAACCGGGCGCTGACTGCCCTCGCCGATGCGTCGCTCGAGGTAGCGACCCAGCGCGCGCTCGGAAGCTCTCCCGTCCGCGGCTTCGCGGTGATCGCGATGGGCAAGCTGGGCGGCAGAGAGATCAGCTACGGCTCGGATCTCGACGTCCTCTTCGTCTACGATCCCGCGGCGGTCCCCGAAGACGCCGACCCGGGCGCGTGGTTCACGCGGGCAGCTCGCAAGGTCATCCGCTACATCTCGACCTTTCACGGCGCGGGTCCCGGCTACGAGCTCGATACGCGCCTCCGCCCGAGCGGCAACCAGGGACTCTTGGTCACGACCCTCGAGGCCTTCGCGCGCTACCACGGGCTCGCCGGTACCGAGGCCCCGCCGCGCGCATCGCGGGCTGCCATCTGGGAGAGGATGGCCCTGACGCGCGCGAGGTTTGCCGCCGGCGATCCGGAGCTCGGCGCGCGGTTCGTCGCCATCGCGCGCGATGCGGCCTTCGCCGAGCCGCCGACCGAGGAGGACGCGCTCGAGCTCGCACGCATCCGCGCTCGGGTCGAGCGCGAGGCGAGCGAGGAGCGCCCCGGGGTGTACGACATCAAGCTCGGTCGCGGTGCTCTCTTCGAGATCGAGCTCGTCGCGCAGTTTCTCTCGATCGCGCATGCCGGGTCGCTCGCCTCCCGCGACCGCACATCGGAGACGCTCGTCGCGCTCGAGGCGCTGCGGGACGCCGGCGCCCTCCCACCAGACCGAGCAGCCACCTTGATCGAGGCCTACGGTTTTTTGCGGAGGTTGGAGCTGCGTGTGCGTATCGTGCGGGCGGACGGCGCACATCTCCTCGACGAGCGAAGCTCCTTCTTGCAGCCGCTCGCCCGCCGAATGGGTCTGAGAGACCACCCCACGCGGCCGGCGGGGGACGCGCTCAAAGAAACCTATCGGTCGCTTACGTCCCGAGTTCGCTCGATTTTTGACGAGACTTTCGGCCCTTGTGCGGAAAAGGCGCCGATGGACTCGAGGCGCCCGCCCGTGTAACCATTCGGTGAGAAAGTCGTAAGAGGCTTTGGGGATGGCCACCTCGTCGAACGCTCTAGGGGGCGAAATCGTGACGTTTGCTGCAGCGCCTGCCGGTGTTGAGACGGCGCCTACTGCGCGCGAGCAGCCGCAGGCCGAGGCGCGCCTCTGTCTGCTCGGGCTCTTGAGCGGCTCGGCGACCGCGCTCGACCTGCCCCCGTCCGGGCGGGTCACGATCGGCCGCGGAGCCGAAGCCGACCTTCAGGTCGTGCATCCGACGGTCTCGCGCGTGCATGTCGCCATCCACATCGAGGGCGGCGCCCGCCCCGGTTCGCAGCTTCTCTCCTGTACCGTCGAAGATCTCGGGAGCCTCAACGGCACCCGAGTTCGGGGGACGCGCCTGGCCGCCAACGAGCGGGTATCGCTCGAGCTCGGCGAGTCGCTCGAGCTGGGCTCGACGACCTTCGTTCTGCAGCGTCGCATCGCGCCCTCGACGAACCCGAAGACGCCCGCGAAGGCGACTCCGGTGATCCTCTCGTCGGCGCCGACGCCCAAGTCGCTTCAGACCCAGATCGACGATCTCGAGCGCGCTCAGATCCTCGAAGCGCTCGACGCCTGTGCCGGCAACCAGAGCCGTGCCGCGCGCATGCTCGGCATGCACCGCGGCACGTTCATCCGCCGGCTCGAGGCATACGGCGTCCGGCGCCCGCGCAAGTAGCGCTCAGAACGCCAGGAGCGCGACCCCGCCGATCCCTGACGCAGGTGTCAGGGCCCGGTGCCACCTCGAAAAGCGCATGCGGTGGACATCGCTCTTTCACCCCCGCCGCCGCTGGTGTGTCCTACCGCGCATGCAGTCTCGTTTGCACCTCTGGGTCCTCGCCACCGCCGCCGTCTCTCTTTGGGGCTGCGACGACGATTCGACGGGGACCGCGGGGGCCGGCGCCGCGCCTCCGGCAGGAACGCTCGTCTACCATCGGGACCTCAAGCCGCTGATCGATCAGAAGTGCGGCACGTGCCACGTCGCAGGCGGGATCGCGCCCTTCGCCCTCACGACGTACGACGAGGTCAAATCGCACGCAGCCGCGATCAAGTCCGCCGTGGCAGCGCGCACGATGCCGCCGTGGCCCGCGAACAACGACTGCAACAGCTACCTCAACGATCGATCGCTCTCCGACGACGAGATCGCGACGATCGTCGGCTTCGTCGACCAGGGTGCGCACGAGGGCGATCCGAGCGACGTCGGTGCGCCGCTCGTCGATCCGGATGCGCGACCCCTCTCCCGCATCGACCGCGAGCTCGCGATGCCCGAGCCGTACACGATGGTCGAGTCACCCGACGAGTACCGCTGCTTCGTGCTCGATTGGCCCGAGACCGAGCCCATGTACGTCACCGGGCTCGGTGTCGCACCGGGCAACGCAGCGGTCGTGCATCACGTGATCGCGTTCCTCGCGGCGGAGGCGGACGTCGCGACGGCCGAGACGCTCGACGCCGACGACCCTGGTCCCGGATACAAATGCTTCGGCGGCCCGGGCTTCCGCCCGACCGGCTGGCTCGGCGCATGGGCGCCGGGGAGCATGGGCTACGACTACCCCGACGGCACCGGCGTGCGCATCGAGCCGGGCAGCAAGATCGTCATGCAGCTCCACTACAACTCGCTGAACGCGGGACCGCAGCCCGACCAAACCGCCGTCCGCTTGAAGATCGATCCGACGGTGGAGAAGGAAGCGACGCTTCAGCCGTGGACGAACCCCGCATGGGTTACCGGCTCAGGCATGGACATCCCTCCCGCCACGAACGACGTCACGCACCAGTTCGGCGCCGACCCCACGGACTTCATCACCGACGGGCAGGCGATGATGCTGCACACCTCGTTCCTGCACATGCACCAGCTCGGCAAGTCCGGGCGCGTCACCGTCGAGCACGCCGACGGGAGCGAGACCTGTCTGCTCGACATCCCGGCGTGGAACTTCCACTGGCAGGGCGCCTACGCCTTCAAAGAGCCGGTGCGGTTGAACCCCGGCGACATCCTCAGGCTGAAGTGCACCTGGGACAACCCGACGATGAACAACGTGAGCTGGGGTGAAGGCACCGGCGACGAGATGTGTCTGACCGGTGTCTATTTTACGCTTGCCGACTGAGGGTCCTCGCTACTCGATCTTCAGTAGCTCTTTGACTTTCGCGATCACCTGCGGGGCTTGGATGGGCTTGGTGATGTACGCGTTCGCGCTCAGCTGGAGGGCGCGCTGGCGATCCTCTTGGGAGCCCTCGGTCGTGATGATGATGATCGGGGTGTCTTTGTGAACCGGATCACTGCGCACCCGCTTGACGAGCTTGAGCCCGTCCATGATCGGCATGTTGATGTCGGTGATGATGATGTCGAACTTCTGACCGGCGAGCTTACGTAGCCCGTCGACCCCGTCGTCCGCCTCGGTCACCTTGAGGCCCTTCACGCGCGCCAACGCGAAGACCAGAAGCTGCCGCATCATGGGCGAGTCTTCGACGATAAGGCAGGAGTACTCGGCCATCGCAGTCAGTCCTCTTGATCGATGAAGGCTTGGACGGAAGGAGCACGGCGGCCGACCTGCGAGAACAGGTAGGCGTGCACGATCGCCGCTCCGGCCTGGGTGCTGAGCAGCTTGAGAAGGCCGTAGTCGGACGGAAGAAACCGGGTCTTTTGCGACAGCGTGCGGAACACGACGATCGCGCCGAGGCGCTGGGAGCTCATCATCAGGGGGATGAGCGCAGCCGGACGGCCCAGCGAGCCGAGCGACGCGTCGAGGTCGTCGATGAAGATCTCGCCGCGCTGGTAGGCCGCACCTGCGGGCGTGTCCTCGATGGCGACGGCGCGCGCCTCTTTCGTGGAGATGCCCTCGACGTTGATCGGAACGAGCGTGGCGTCCTCGGCCTCCCAATAAACGCCGAACTGAGCGGCGCCGAGGAACTGCGCCAAAAGCTCTCGTAAATTTCGAAACGCCCTGCGTACCGTGGTGCTCGCGTGGAGCTGCACGCTCGCCACGTGCAGGGTCCCGAGGTTCGCGAGCTCGGCCTCGAGCTCGGCGAAACGCTCGGCGAACTCTTCACCCTCACCCGGGGGCCGCATGCTCTGGATGAGGAGCTGCCGCTTTTCTTCCTCGAGCTCGTCGATCTTGCGGAGCAGATCGCGGATCGCGGTGTCGCTGGCGAGCTGGGCGCGCAGGCGCGCGTTCTCGGACTCGAGCTCGCGGACCTGCTCGCGGAGGCGCTCGATGTCGCCGAGCAGCTCTTCGCTGAGCTGCGCGCCTCTACGAAAGAACTGCTGGATGAAGGTGTCCCGCTCTCGTTTGAGATCCTCCGGTGGAGGATCGCTGCGGACGGCCTTCGACCCCGATGGGCCCGGGTCCTTCCTCGGCGGTTCGCTCATGTTCGAAGGACGCTATCACGCTCGGTCGCCCGCCGAGAAGGTCCCGAAGCTACGCTTTTCTATGCGGCTTCTTTCGGCCCGCGGCCCGCGCCGCCAGCGCCTGCCAGCGGCCGAGCGCGTCGCCCAAGATGACATCCTGATCACGTAGCTCGGCGACCGTACGGGCGCCGACCAGGAGCATGACGCTCGCAATCTCTTGCTTGACGCGCGCAAGGAACGCCTTGGCACCCGCCGGCCCGCCCTCGGTCAGCGCCTGCAGCGTCGGCCGAGCGATCCCCCCGGCATGGGCGCCGAGGGCGATCGCCTTGGCGATGTCGACGCCGCTCTTCATCCCGCCGGTCGCGATGATCGTCCGGAAGCGAGGCTTCACTTGCGACGCGATGAGGACGCTCGCGGCCGTGGGCACGCCCCACTCGCGAAGCATCGTGCCGAGGCTCTTGGCGTCGCCTTCGGTGCGATGCATCTCGACGGCGACCCACGACGTGCCGCCGGCGCCGGAGACGTCGAGGTGACGGACCCCGGCGGCGGCGATTTTCCGCGCCGCTGCCGGACCGATTCCACAGCCGGTCTCCTTCGCGATGACCGGGACCGAGAGCTCGTCGGCAAGCTTCCCGAGCGTCTCGACGACGCCGGTGAAGTCGCGATCGCCGCCGGGCTGCACGATCTCTTGCGCGGGATTCAGGTGCAGGCAGAGCGCGTCTGCGCCGACGCGCCCGACGAGATCGTCGAGCGCCGCCTTGCCCGATACGCGGGCCTGGACCGCGCCGATGTTGCCGAGGATGAGCGCG
>JBGTSH010000363.1:0-10172 GCA_041940405.1 Polyangiaceae bacterium | reverse complement strand
GGCGCGTCACTTCGGCGGTGACGAAGGGGTTGCCGTCGCGGTCGCCGCCCATCCACGAGCCGAACCGGATCGGCGCCGTGTCCCACGGAAGCCTTCTGCCCGTGACGGCGTGAAGCGCGGCGTCCCAATCGCGCAGGAACTCCGGCACCGCGTCCCACAGCACCCGCTCGAAGAGCGCGAGCCCCGTCCGCGCCTCATCGAGCGGCGTGGGCCGCAGCCTCCGGAGATCGTCGGTGTGCCAGATCGACGCGATCTCTCGCCGGATCTCTTCGTCGACAGAGGCCTCGCCGCGCTCGCGCCGCGCGAGAGCTCGGGCGATCCGCTCGTACTTCGACAGCGCCGTGCGCCGCGATGCCTGCGTCGGGTGAGCGGTGAGCACGAGCTCGATCGGCTGGCGGCACGCAGCCTCGAAGATCGCATCCGGCGAGACGCCGGCCGCGCGGATTCGGTTCAGCGAGTCGGTGAGCAGCGCGACCGACGATCCGTGGGAGCGCGCGCGGTGACGGCTCTCGGCGACGTTCGCGAGCGCGAGAAAATGGGCGAACGCGCGCGCCAGCGGGTGGGCGCGGTCGGTGTCGAGCTTGCCCAAGAGCTCGCCGAGCGCCGTCGCCGCTTCCACGTTTCCTGCGCGAGCTCCTTTCGCGAGATGACGCACCTCCTCGACGAGCTCGTAGAGCCACGGCCCCGCGCTCGCGCGCAGCGTGTCGCCGAGCCGATCGCCGACGTACCGCACGTCGTCCCGAAGCTCTCGGTCCGAGTCTTCTGCCACGCTCGAAGCCTACCGCTGCGAAGCAGTTTGCGCCGGGCCATCTCCACCGGCACAGATGCCACGCGCGTGGCAATACAGCATGGCTTCCCTCCTCTGTCGTGCTAGCCCTTCGCCGTGCCAACAGCGCCGAGCTCCGCTTTACGAGGGCTCCTCTGGGTCACCGTCGCGAATTCGCTCTTCGCCGTCATGACCATTGCGGCGCGCCTGGCCTCGCGGTCCGCGCCCTGGTCGATGGTCGGAGCGAGCCGTGCGGGCGTCGGCGCGTTGGTGGCGCTGGTCGTCGCGCTTCATCTGCGCGTACCGCTCAAGACCAAGCGGCGCGGTCTGTCGTGGGCGCGGTCGCTCCTCGGGACGGCGTCGATGCTGACGACGTTCTACGCGATCTCGGCGCCGTCGCTCGCGGTGGGAACCGCGGTGACCCTCTTTGCCACCTCGCCGATCTTCATCGCGCTGCTCTCGCCGAAGATCCTCGGCGAGCATCCGGGCAAGGGCCTCTGGACAGTCCTGGTCGTCGCGTTCGTCGGGGTCTCGCTGGTGGCCGGGCCTCAGCTCGGCTTCGCAGCGGTTCCGGCAACCGCTGCGCTCCTCGCTGCGATCTTCTCGGCGTGCGCGATGATGTTCCTCCGCATGATGCGAAGCGGCCGCGACGAGGGAGAGCCCGAGAGCGCAGAAGCAATCGCCCTCCACTTCGGCTTGGTCGGCTTCGCAGCGCATGCGCTGATCGCGCTCTTCAGCTTCCGCATGCCGGAAGCGCGCGACGTCGTCTGGCTCTTCGTCGCGGGTCTCTCGGGCGGCCTGGCCCAGCTGGCGATGACTCGAGCGTTCGCGCTCACCGAGGCTGCGCGACTCGGCGCCGTCGGCTACCTCGGCACGGTGATGAGCTTCACCGGCTCGATCGTCTTTCTCGGCGAGCGCCCGGGTTTCACCCAGATCGCCGGCGCGCTCTTGGTCATCGGCTCGGGCATCGCCCTCGCGCTGCTATCCGCCGCTCGGCGGTAGGCCCAGCGGCGTCACCTTCATCTTCACCGAGGCGCACATGTTCTCGGTCCAGGCGATCCCGGCCTTGAGGAGGCCTTCATCCATGTCGAGGATGCTGACGTCCATCGAGCAGATGATGCGGTCGTTCTCTTCGTCCCAGGCGACGCTGACGAGCAGACGATCCTTGTGCGTAGCGTTCTCGGGATCACGCGACATCTTCGGGTCGGGGCCCGTTCGCGCCAGCAGGTAGCGACCCTCGTCGGTTCGCTCCTTGAAATCGATCAGCCGCGCCGGGGGCTCGTCGTGGGTGACCGACTCACGGAAGTCGCCGATCGGCTCGACGAGCTTCACGCTGACCCAAGGCGTCTGGAGCGCTCCTGTGCGCTCGATGGACCATCGGCCCGGACCGGCGGCGAGCGGCTGGTCCGGCAGATCGATGGTGAAGGCGCGCTCGACACCGCGCGCGTCGGCGATCTTGCCCTGCGACGTCGTCATCGGCTTGCCTGCCGCGGTCCACAGCCAGTCGCGCGCGGTCACTTCACGTTGCTTGCGCGAGCTGCGGCGCGCGGTCTCGAGGGCTTCGTCTTCGGCGACGCACTTGTCGACGCAGGTCTTGGCGCCGGTGAAGCTGCCTTCGCTCGCGCAACCCTTGATGCACGCGAAGCCCTTCTCGCTCGCGCCGCGGTAGAGATGGAGGTCGGCCGAGCACCGGGTCTGCGCCGAGACGGTCGGGGGTGGGCTCGACCCGAGAACGTCGACGAGCTCGCGGAACGTCGCCAGGATTCCGGAAGCCTTCGCCTCTGTGCCGGCTTTCTCCTCCGGCTGCTGGTCGTCGAGCGGAACGAGCTTCTCGCAGACGCCGCGGATCTCCGCTGTTGCCTTCGCCTGCTCTTCGGCTTTTCCGCTGCAGGCAGCGGTCACGACCGCCAAGAAAGCGAGCTGGACTCGCGTAGAGCTTCGCAGGTTACGTACCCAAGCCACGATGGCGGGCACGTTACCACGAGTCCCGCTAGGGAGCTTTCTCGACAGCGGCGAGGCCGGACGCGGCGGCCTCGCGGACCGAACGCCGCGTAACGTCATCTTCCAGTACGGCGGGCCAAGGCTGCTGGGCCTCTTCGACCAGCCACGCCGCGCTGCCGCTCGTGGACCAGCGTGGCCGGTCGAGGATGCGGGCGAGACGATCCGCGCAGGTCTCCGGCGACTCCCAGGTGCGCTTTATCAGCGACAGGACGGCGCCCAAGAGGCCGCCGCGCGCGCCGAGATCCGTTCGCACCACGCCGGGATGGAGGATCACGACGTCGATCTCGGGATGAAGGGCGGCGACGTCGCGCATCGCCGAGGCCAGGCAGAGCTTCGTCGTCGCGTACGTCCGGAAGGCCGAGAAGTCGTCGCCGCGTGGCGTTCTCTCGCTATCGAAGCGGCCTTTTACGAGGAGGCCGGCGCTCACCAGCATGATCCGCGACAGCCGGTTCTTCTCGATCAACGGTCCCTGAAGCGCGAGCGGTCCGAGGAAGTTCACGACGTACGACGCTTCGAATCCGCCCTCGCCCACGACGCGGCGGCTGGGCCAGAGCCCCGCGTTGTGGATCAGGGTCGCGCCGCCGGACACTTCGTTGGCGAGGCGCTCGCCCAGGGCGCGCGATGCGTCGAGCGATCCGATGTCGCCGGGGATGACAGCGGCCTTGCCTCCGCGCTGCTCGACCTCGCGCGCGACCTCCGAGAGCCTCGCCTCGTCTCGCGCAACGAGCACGAGCCGCCGATCCGGAGCCGCGAGCCGGAGGGCGAGCGCACGACCGATCCCCCGAGAGGCTCCCGTGATGACGACGTCGATCATGCGCCGATTCTGGATCGGTCCTCCTCAAATTGGAAGATTATTCCAATTATCGCTTGCGGCTGCGGCGTCCCCTACAGTTGTGCGGTCGATGGCCCACAGGCGAGACGGACAGGATCGGCGCGAGGCGCTCCTCGACGCTGCGCTCGCGTGCTTCGCAAAGCGGGGCGTCGTCCACACGGGTATCGAAGAGATCCGCAAGGCGGCCGGCGCGAGCCCGTCGAGCGTCTACCACCTCTTCGGGGGCCTGCCGGATCTCACGATGGCGCTCCTCGAGCGGACCTTTCGCCGGCTCTTCGAGCACCTCTCGGCGCGCGTCCTGCCGCAGCGGTCGGCCGAGAAGGCGATCAAGGCGCTCGTCGTCGGGCACGTCGACTGGGTCGTCGCGCAGCGCGACGAAGCGCGCTTCATGTACGAAGCGACGGCGCTCGAGATGGACCCCGCCGCGGGCGCCGCCCTTCAAAAGAAGAAGGCGGAGATGATCGCGCCCATGGCGGCGCGCTTCCTGGCGTTCATGAAGCGCGGCGAGCTCTACAGGATGTCGCCGCTCGAGCTCGACGTCATCGTCCTCGGCTCGACGCACGAGGCGTGTCGCAGGTGGCTGGCGGGTGCTCCCATCGAGCCGCGCTTCCTGCGCCGGGTGCTGCCGATCTTGGCGTGGCAGGCAGTCCAGAAGCCGCCGCGCAAAGTGGCGCGAAAGACGTGAGCCTCAGGACGCCCGCTCGAGCGTCATCGGCACGCCGTTTCGGGGCCTGAGCGTGATCGACGTGTCGAGCTTCAGCTGGCTGTCCGGGACCTGACCGAGGTACGCACGCCGGACGATCATCGGCAGGAGGATCTGCATCTCGGTCAGGGCGAACGTGTTGCCGATGCAGGTCCGCGGACCGCCGCCGAACGGGAGGTACGAAAGCTTCGGTCGGCTCGTGTCGGGCTCGAGGAACCGCCGCGGATCGAAGCGCTCGGGGTCGGGGAAGTACTCGGGCTTTCTGTGCATCGTGTAGGGGCTGATGCCGATGAAGGTGCCCTTGGGAATGCGAAAGCCGAGGACCTCGTCCTCTTCGAGCGCGATGCGCTCGAACATCCACGCTGGCGGGTAGAGGCGGAGCGACTCCTCGATTACCGCCTTCGTGAACGGCATTCGAGGAAGATCCTCGAGCCCCGGTGCTCGGTCGCCGAGCACGCGGTCCACCTCTCTGCGGAGCTCATCGGTGATCGCGGCGTTTTGCGACAAGAGGTGGAAGGTGAAGGCGAGAGCGTTCGCCGTCGTCTCGTGGCCGGCCAAGGTGAGGGTCAGGAGCTCATCGAGGAGCTGGCGATCCGACATCCGCTCGCCCGTCGCCTCGTCGCGCACGCTCATGAGCATGCCGAGCAGATCGTTTTCTTCTCCGCCCGACGCTCGACGCTCCTCTACGACGCGCAGGATGACGCCCTCGATCAACCGCTGGGCCCGGCGAAAGCGCACGTTGGCCGGCGTGGGCATCCACACGGGAAAGCGCACGAGCGCCTCGACATGCGCGTTGGCCCAATGGATCGCGACGTTCAGCGCTTCACCGAACTGCTTGGCGTCCGCCTCGAGATCCGCCGAGAGGAGCGTCTTGCCGACGATGCGCAGGGTGAGGCGCATCATCTCGGCGTGGACGTCGAGCTTCGTTCCCGGCCCGAGTAGAGCCCAGCGGCCTAGCATGTCGCTCGTACAATCGGCCATCGTCCGGACGAAGCTCGCGATCTTCTCTCTGTGGAACGCGGGCTGCGCGAGCTTGCGCTGGCGACGCCACACCTCACCCTCGCTGGTGAGCAGGCCCTGGCCGAGCATGACCTTCAAGCCCTGGTAGTTGGGGCTCTTGTGGTAGGCGCGCGCGTTCTCGACGAGGACGCGATGCGCTGCGGCGGGGCTGTTCAGGACGTAGTAGTCGAGCCACGCGAAGCGAAAGGCCACGACGTCGCCGTGCTCGCCGATGCCTCGGCTCAGCATTCGGATCGGATCGCGCCACGCTTCGAGCAAGCTCCCGATGATCGGCAAGCCTTTGGGACCAGGAGCCGTCCGCAGGCCCGAAACGCTGATGGCGCTGGTCGTCATCGGGAGCCAGAATGTGAGGCGATCCTCATGTTTGTCAAGGCTGCCCGGTCCGGGGTACACGGGGAGAGGTGGCTCTCCGCGTAAGCGCCCGAAAACGCGTCACCCAGGCTCCGCGCCGCGCAAAGAAGGCCGAGGTCCGCCGCGTCCCCACGCAGGAGCGGAGCAAGGCGCGCCTCGTTCGCATCCTGGACGCCGCCGACGCCGTGTTCGCGGAGGTCGGCTACGAACGCGCGACGACGGAAGAGATCGCCGAGCGCGCGGGCACCTCGATCGGGAGCCTCTACACCTTCTTCCCGAACAAGCGAGCGCTCTTCGCCGCGCTGCGCGCGCGCTACCTCGAGCGCGCGCAGGAGCTGTTCTTGGAGCTTCTCACGCCCGAGGCGATCGAGCGCCCGTGGCCCGATCTCCTCGACGCGATCATCGACGCCTTCTGGCGCTTCCACTGCGCGCTGCCCGGCTTTCGTGCGGTCTGGGTGCACCAGAACATCACCGCCGAGATGCTCGCCGCGGGCGACGTGACCAACCAGATGATCGCCGCCAAGGCGGCCGAAGTGATGTCGCTCTTTGCACCGGGCCTGCCGAAGAACCGGCGGGCCGCGGTCGCATCCGCGCTGGTCGAGATGGTGTCCGCGCTCCTCTTCGTCGCCGTTCGTCGCGACGAGAAAGAGGCCGCCTCGCTGGTCGCCGAGACCAAGGCGATGGCGCGCGCTTACCTCGAGAGCGTCATCAAGGGTAAAGGCTGACGACCCACCCGTGCGGCGGCTCGCGGCGGCGGCCCGGATCGAAAGGCTCGTCGCGGCGTCCTTCGCCTTCGTTGAGGCCGACGATCACGAGGCCGCGCGCCCCCGAGAGATTGCGCACGGTCTTCTCGATCTTCGTTTGACCCAAGACCGGCACGACGTCGAACGTGGCCACCGGTGATCCCTGCGCGTCCACCTTGACGATCGCCCAGCGGAACGCGACCGGCTCTTCCCACTCGAAGATGAACGTCACCTCGGCGTTCTCTTTTGCCTTCTCGAGATCCAGCCAGAGGTAGGCGGCCCCGAGCGGCTCGACGGGGCGCGTCTGCGCGAGACGTCGAGGCAGGCTCTCGTGCTTGACGGCCCACTCGAAACGCACGCGCCCGAAGTCGCCGTACTTCGCGACGTCGATCATCTGCGTCTCGTCGCTGCGCGAGCCGACGAACGCTCGCGCGACCGCCAGCTCGAGCAGCGTGTCCGCGATCGACGTGCCGTTTCGCTGTTGCGTGAGACGAAGGGCGTCGAACGCATCGGGCTCATCGACGAGCGGGCCCGCGCCCGACCGCTGCGCCGCGATCGCCGCGAGGGCGAAGGTGAGCTTGCCGGGCTCGCCGGTTCCGTACTTGTCCTCCAGGAACTTCGGAAACAGAAAGCTCGCCGGCGCCGCTTCACCGTATTCGCCGAGGAACGTGCGCTCGGGCGTCGACTGCGCGATAGCGACGTCCGCTTGCTCGGCAACGGTGCACGGCTCGAGGATCGTCGCGGCGTGCCCGGCGAGCATGCCGAGCGCGCTCGGCTCGAGCGCTGCATCGAGCCCGAGCAGCGACGTGCGCGAGACGGCGTCGGCGATCGCCTGTGCGTCGGCGCACCCGACCGGCGATCTCGCCGGTCCGACGACGAAGGCGGTCGCGCTGTCGAAGCCGGTGCCGGCAGAGCCGGGATCGCCGTGCGCCGTCGCTCGGCCTGTGCCGGACAGATAGATATCGAGTCGGCCGTCCCCGCCGCGCGGCGTATCCGGATTGGGGAGGGGGAGCTTCAGCGCACCGAGACCGAGGAGCGACCGTTCGGCGATCGCGAGCACGTCGGCGGAGGCACCTTCGGGGAGACCGTCCGGGGCGTGAACGCAGACGTCGGTGAGGATCGAGCACCGCCGCGTGAAGCGACCCTGCGGCCGCTCGGCAAGATCCGCGAGCGAGACCTCCGGCGCGCGCCGCTCGTCGCCCCCGGGCGCAGCCTCGGCCGGGGCGCCGGGCCCGAGAAGCGCGGGCAAAACCGCGAGGGGGAGGGAGAATCGAGGCCGCATCAGAGGCACAACATTGCTGACTGATTCACACCCAGCCTGCCACAAATTCCCATACTCTCCGGTACTCTCCGGCAGCGTAGTCCAAGATGGCACCGAACTTCGATCCGTCCCGTGGGGTTGTGTTCGATCTCGCCGAAGGGCGCATCGAGCTATCGGACGGCGATCCCTACCTGATGGTTCCCGTCGCCGCGCTCTCTGCGCTCGCGGCGGGTCAAACGGATGCTCGGGGGCTGGGACGTGCGATCGGGGGCAAGGTGGCGCTTCGGGTGGCCAAGCGCCTCGCCATGCCGATCGGCAGGTCCGGCACGATGCCCCCGAGCGCAACCCTCGGCGCGGCCCTCCGGCAGGCGAGCATCGAGACGCTGGTCGAGCTTCTGGGCGGCGAGCTCGCGATCCTCGGTTTGGGCAGCCTTCGCATCGAGCGCTGGGGCAAGGCGATGATCTTCGTGCTCGATCCTTGCGGGGTCGACGCGCGCGCGGACGAGCTGGTCCTGGGGGTGATCGAGGGCATGCTCTCCTCCGCCACCGAGCGTGAGGTCTCGGCTGCCGTCGTCGACCGATCGGGCAAGACGGCACGCGTCCTGGTCGGCAACCCGCGCGCGATCGCCTTCGCCATGGAGCGGACCCGCGACGGCACCTTCTTCACCGACATCGTTCGCGCGCTTCACGGCCCCGGCTTCGAGGACGGTGGCCAAGAGCGCGAAGGGGGCGCGTGAGCCCCGAGCAACGCCGTGAGGTGCTCGAGCAGTTGCTCGCCCGCGTAAGGCAGACGGTGGCCGAGCGCGGGCTCAGCACGCCGATCGATCTGCCGCCCCGCAGCATGCGCCCCCCTCCGAACGACGTGGCGATCGCCGCGGACCCCGAGCAAGCAGATGGCGGCGTCGCGATCCCGTCCGGCGGCTTTCACGAGATGGAGACCGCGTACGCCGAGGTCGCGCCGGTCGTCCTCGAATCCGCGATGAGGTCCGCGCCTCCACCGGCGATGCCGCCTGCGCCACCGCCTCCGGTGAGCCGCCCGCTCGTCCGCTTCGAGTTCGAGGATGAAGTCACTGCGACCGGGGACCCCGGCGAGATCGAAGCGATGGTGCTGGCCGAAGCGGTCGCTGCCGACGCCGTTGCGCGCGCGTCGGATCCTCCGCTGTCCGGACCGAGCACCGTGCCGCCGGCGATGCAGGCGCCGCGGTACGAAGAGAGCCACGAGCGGCGCTCGGCCCCTCTCGAGCTGGACGATCTGGATTCGCTCGGCGCGCCCCCGCCCGCCACCTACTCGGACGCGCCCGGCCCGGTCGTCGTTCCGCCTCTTCCGAGGTTCGAGGCGCCGCAGCACGTCGCCAACCTCGAGCCGCTGCCGAGCTACGAGCTCGAGCCGAGGTACGAGCCGGCATCGCCGACGACGGTCGACGTCGATGACGATGACGATGATGTCATTCAGCTCGACGCAGAGGACCTCTCCTCGGTTCCTCCCGATTCCATCCGGGGAGAAGAGGCAGCTCACGGCGAAGAGGCCGGGCCCGAGACCGAGCACGCCGGCTTCGTCGATCGCGTCTCCATCGATGACATCGAGGCCGCGGCGTTGCCCGAGCCCGAGCCACCCCCGTACGCCGAGCCGCAGTACGCGCCGCCTCCGGCGTTCGCGGAGCCTCCTCCGTACGTTCCGCCACCGGCTTACGTCGAGCCTCCGGCGTTCGTCGTGCCGCCCCCTCCGGAGCCCGCTCCCGTCGCCGCAGATGCCGAAGCCATCCCCGAATCGCAGCGTCAGCCGCGAGCGCTGGATCGGCCGATCGACGACGTGATCGAAGGCATCGATCACGACGACGAGCCGCCGCCCGAGTCGGGTGAGGTGGAGAGCCAGCGCTACCCCGCGACCGCCGCGCCGATTGTCGATGAGGTCTCCAGCGACGTCATCTCGGCGGACGTCATCTCGGCGGAGGGGGTCGACGGCGACGACGCGCCCACGCCGAAGCCCGTGCTGGCCGAGCAGACGGCCGAGACGCGCTCGATCGGTGCCGTCGACGTCGTCGATCGTCCGCCGCCGCCCGACGCGCAGGTCACCCAGTTCTCCGGCAATCGTCCGCGCGTCTCCAGCGCGTTCGGCGACCTGCTCGATCAGGCGCTCTCGCTCGGCGAGTAGCTAGCCCGAGGTGAGCCTCGCCAGGTCGAGCCCGAAGAAGCCGGGCACGATCCCGTTTTCGAAACGCCACCCCAGGTGAACGAGGCAGCTCGCGCAGACGACGACTTGCCAGCTGTGACGCGGAAACCAGGGAAACTCGTCGCTCTGCTCGCCGGCCGTCCGCGCGCCATCGGCTCGCGCGAAGCAGCCGATGCGAAACGCGAACCCCGCAGGGTTCACCCGATCGTGCACGTGCCCGCCGCACCGCTCCACCCGATCCCGCTCCCGCGCTACAGGCGCCCCGCACGCCTCGCACCGCAAGACCCTCTCCTCCGCCGCCTCATCTCCCCCCTCCGCATCGCGG
>JBGTSH010000362.1:0-10186 GCA_041940405.1 Polyangiaceae bacterium | reverse complement strand
AGGCCGCGCATGTGGGGCCGCGTCGGCTCGTGGCTGAGGATCAGCGCGTCGGGGGCGCCGCCGTGGATCAGCGCCATGGTCACGCCGGAATAGGAGACGTGGTAGAGCGAGCCCTGGCCCTCGATAACGTCGATATGCGCCGGATCGGCGCCATCAAAGAGGCCGCCGCCGCAGGCAAGGAGCCGAGCGTCGTCGGCAACCGCACCCGGGTCAAGGTGGTGAAGAACAAGCTCGCACCCCCCTTCCGCGAGGTCGAGTTCGACATCTTGTACGGGCAAGGCATCAGCCGCAGCGGCGACGTCATCGACCTCGGGGTCGAAGCGGGCATCATCGAGAAGAGCGGTGCGTGGTTCTCCTTCCAGGGCGAGCGCATCGGGCAGGGTCGAGAGAACGCGCGAAACTTCCTCGAGCAGAACCCGGCGATGCTCACCAAGATCGAGGCGCTCGTTCTGGAGAAGCACGGCATCCAGCGCTTGCCCTCCGCTGCCAAGGATCTCAACGGTGCGGCACCGGCCGGCGGTGCTGCTGCTCCCGGCGGCAGCGGGCCTCCTGGCGGTGCATCAGGTGGCCGTCCCGGGGGATCGTCCTCAGGTAGCAACGCCAAGGCGCCCGACGCGAGAGCCGACGCCAAGACCGACGCGAAGCCGGGCGCAGCGCAAGCTCCTGGCCGTGATGCCTCCGCGCGTCCTCCGTCGAAGACGAACTGACGTCACCCAACACCGAATCACCGTAGGCGGACCGGCCCGCCACCAACCGAGCGCCGGCGCCTCACCACAGTTCCGCGCCGCTCTCGGCGCGGGACTGGCCAACCGGACGCACTGCTCGGGATGACCCTGCTCGGCCCCGTTTTTCCACAGGGGTTTCCACAGTTTTTTCCAGCGTACCTGAACGCACGTCACGGTGGCACCCTGCGCCGTAAATCAGTGTCATTCTGAGCACTTCCGGCCCATTGCTTGACAAGGGATGAGGCCCCGAATACCCCAAAAGGACGCCAATGTCGGCCCTGATCGTCTTTCCTTTCGCTCAGAGACCGATTGGCCGCGACTCACGTGCGCGCATCCCGGTGCGACCGCTTGCCCCACGCGTGGCACCCGCGGCCGTGCGGATCCCGGATCCCCGCCACGTGCAGGTCGAGATCCCTTTCCCGGCGGGCTTCCCTCGCATCTTCGTCCACGAGGGTGCGCGCCAGCTCCTCGAGCGCCGGCTGAGCTTGGCCGCCGCCAAGCCGGTCATCCTCAGCGTGACCGACAACTGTCGGAGCATGATCTCGTTCGCGGACCGCGGTGGGATCTTGCGCGCTCGGCTGCATCACATGTTTCTCGATTCGCCCTCGCGCGTGAAGAACGCGCTCGTTCGCTACATCGCGAAGCGGGACCGCGACGCCTCCTTGATCGTGGGCCGTTACATCGAGGCGAGCAGCCATCGCATCCGCGCCGCTCGCCCGTTCCTCCGCCCGCTCCACACGACGGGCCAGCACCACGACATCCTTTCCATCTTCAACGCCCTGAACCACAAGTACTTCGGGGGCACCGTCGACGCGCTGGTGACCTGGGGTCGGGTCGGGGCTCGCCGGGGCGAAGCAAGGCGGACGCTCAAGCTCGGCAGCTACTCGGCGGTCGAGCGTCTCATCCGCGTCCACCCGGCGCTCGATCGCGGGTGGGTGCCCCGCTACTTCGTCTCGTACATCGTCTACCACGAGATGCTCCACCACGTGATCCCGGCCGAGGTGGCGGGCTCGCGCCGCATCCTGCACCCTCGCCAGTTCCACGAGCGGGAGCAGCTCTTCCGAGACTACGACCGCGCCCTCGCCTGGGAGCGGAAGCACATCCACCGACTGCTCCGTGCGAGGGCGTAGAGGACCTGCGGCCGGAACGCTCTGAGGCGCCCACCCCCGCGGCGCCTCATTGTCGAGCTGTGCTGACGGCGCGAATTTTGTGGCCAGATCCTTGCCCAGTAACTAGAAGCGTCAGCCCCCCGGCGGCCCAGCGTCGCTGAGGCAAGGAGTGTATCGTCCGGTGCAGCACCAAGTGAGCGAAACGGCGGAAGCGCGTCGGGCCATCGAGGCCCTCGAGTGGGCGGCGCTTCGCGCCGAGAAGGGCCCGAGCGTGGGCGCCGCCATCGTCGCGCGCCCCGAGGACTTTCGAGCCGCTTCGACCACGCAGGTTCAGGACCTGCGGCGCTTCCTCGACCGCGTGATCATGGCCTCCGACGCCGAAGCCGGGCTCGACGCATTGCTCGAGGCGGGCGCCCTCGCGGCGCTCCTGCCCGAGGTCGAGGCGATGGTCGGCTTCGGCGACGGCGAGTGGCGACACAAGGACGTTTGGAAGCACACCAAGCAGGTGGTGCGCCAAGCGGTGCCTCGCCTCGAGATCCGCTGGGCCGCGCTCCTTCACGACATCGGCAAGGTGAAGACGCGCAGCATCAGCCCCGACGGTGAGGTGCACTTCTTCGGCCACGCCGAGGTCGGCGCGCGGATGTTCGACAAGCTGCACCGCCGGATGCCGATCTTCTCGGCAGAAGAGTCGCTCCGCGACTCGGTTCGCTTTTTGATCCTGCATCACCTGCGAGCGAGCCAGTACGACCACTCCTGGACCGACAGCGCCGTGCGCAGGTTCGCTCGCGAGATGGGGCCGCTCCTCGACGACGTGCTCTGCCTCTCGCGCGCCGACATCACGACCAAGCGGCCCGAGAAGAAGAAGCGCGGCCTCCGCCAGATCAGCGAGCTCGCGGATCGGGTGCGAAACCTCGCAGAAGAGGACGCCAGGATCCCCCCGCTCCCGAGCGGGATCGGGGATGAGATCATGCGTGCGTTCGCCCTGCCCCCGTCGCGTATGATCGGCGACATCAAGCGCGCGCTCGAGGCGGCCATCGAGAAGAGCGAGATCCCCGCAGCCCAGGAAGCCGCGTTCTACATCGAGCTGCTCCGCAACGATCCGAGCCGCTTCGGGCTCAAGTAAGCCCGATCAACGGAGCGCCATCATGAGAGCCCCATCACGTGAGCCCCATCACGTGAGCGGGGCGTCACAAGCCGCGCAGCGCTTCGGCACGTCTTCTCGATGGTAGGCCTGGCCGCATCGGCCACAGAGCCGGGCGTCCGCCTCGAACGAGATCAGACGGTTGGAAGCAGCACACCGGAGACCGGCGAGCTGGGGCGGCTCGAGGACGATGAGCTCGCTCGCGTCGGCCGCCGGTCCGGGGAGTGACTCGGGCGCGTCGCTCATCTTGGCCGGGATGCGAGCGCGTCCCTCTTGGGCCGCAAAGGCCGCAGCGTCCGGGTGCTCGGCGATGTTGATCGACACCACCTTGCCCGCGCCGGAGAAGACGAGAACGCCCGACGCGTGACGAACGGCGTCGATCTCATGCCAGCCGAGCCTCTCGTTGATCTGCTCGCCCCGCTCGACCGCCAGGCCGGCGTCGCCGATGCGCAGCGTGGGAACGATGCGGCTCGAAGCGACCATCCCGAGGGCGAACGCGATCGCGCCGCCGATGAGGAGGTACATCGCGTACGGGTGCGGTCCCGCGCCGCGAAGGAACTGTCCGAAGAAGCCGGCGCCGATCGAGGCTGCGCCGAGGCCGATCAAAATCCAGCTCAGGCCCGCCGTCGTGTTCGCCTTGGGGGCAAAGCGCCGCTCGGTGCGCTTGTCGGTGCGATCGCGGAGCCAAAGGTCCTTCGACCCTCCGGCGCTCTTCGTGCCCTGCGCGCTCTTCGACTTGGTCTTGGTCTTCGGCTTGGCGGCCAATGTCGTTCCTCTCGTCCGCAGTTCTGCGACCCTTAGCGAAAGCCCGGGCGCGACGCAAAGGGCGGGTACAATAGGTGCGTGCAGCGCGGCGCGATCTACTTCCTCTTGCCCGCAGCGGCGACGATCCTGGTGACCGTCGTGCTCCTGGGCCCCGGCCAGGAGCGACCGCCGCTGGGGGGTAGAGTCCTCGTCGCGGGCAGCCCCGACGGCACGATTCGATCCCTGCGCATCGAGACGGTCGAGCGCGGCTCACCGTTCCAGCGGCACGTCGAGATCGATGGTCTCGTCCTCAAGGGGCCCGACGGCACGGCGCTCTGGAACGGATCGAGCGGCCCGTACGGCGTTGCAGAGATCGAGCTCCCCGCGGCGCTGCCGAGCGGCTCGCGTGTCGAGCTCCAGAGCCGCGGGGGGCGCGTCCTCGCCGAGGGCGTCATCGAGACACCGGTCGCCGCCCCACCCGAGGTCAAACAGGTACCGCTCGTCGGCGTCCAAGAAGGCACGCTCGGCGTACAGGCCGAGCTCCCCGCGGGCGCGCTCGTTCCTTCGCTGCGTGGCAGCCTCCTCGTGACCGTCACCGTCGGCAACGAGCCGATCGAGAGCGCCACGCTCACGCTTCACGGATCGTCGGTCGAGCCTGCCGAAGCAAAGCTCGACTACAAAGGTCCGCGCACGCCGATCGATCTGGTCGTCATCGCGCCGCCGGCGGTTGTCGAGATCGAGGCGAGCGAGGCGCGCGGGACGGGCAAGCTCCGGGTCGAGATCCCCACCGAGATGGGCGCCATCGGCGTGACCTCTTCCGGAGGGAGCCTCGAGCTCGTCTCCCCCTCGCCGCGCGACGTCGCGTTCGTCTCGTTCTTCGACGACAAGGGTCGCACAGGCGGCGCGGCGATCCCGCTGCAAGCGACGCCTGACGGCTTCTTCCGCGGGTCCGCGCAGGCGAACCGCGACTTCGTCGCGGTGACCGTCGCGAGCGATCCCCACGAGTCGAGCGCATCGACGATGACGTGGCCCGGCCCGTCACGCACCGGCGTGGCGTCGGCACCGAAGCTCGTTCATGCCATCGACGGCATGCCGATCGTGCTCCGGGCCGAGAAGCAGCGCGTGGGTCGCGTGCGCACGATCACGACGTTGGCCCTCTCGCTCGCCGCGGCGCTGCAGGTCGCGCTGCTCATCGGAACGAGGCGGGCCGCGAGGGCGCAGGCTGCCCGCATCGACGCCGAATCGAGAGCGTCGGACGAGAACGCCGGCGAGCTCGCCCTCCATTCCCGCCCCACCGCGCGATCGACGAGCGCATTCGTCGCCGCGATGGCCGGGCTCATTCTCCTCGCGTTCGCAGCGGTGCTCGGCCTCGTCGTGCTGCGGTGATCCTGGCTCGACGAGGCTCCTGGAGCTACGCTGCCCGGGTGCGGCCCTGGGTCCTCTCTGCCTTGATCGGGCTCGCGGGAGCGTCTTTCGTCCTGACGAGCGTGACCCCCGCGGCCGCTCAAGACTTCGGCGCGGGTGGACGCAAGAAGCCAGGCAAGCCAGGCAAGCCAGGCAAGCCCGCTCAGCCTGGCAAACCCGGCAAGCCGGGCAAGCCCGCGCAGCCGGGCACGGGGACCGATCCCGCGCCGGGCAAACCGGGCAAGCCCGCCAAGCCCGACGACGGCGGCGGTGAGAAGGCCAAAGACCCCGAAGTCCTGATCAAGCGGTACAAGACGATCGTCCTCGCCCAACCGGGCGTTCCGTTTCCTCTCCAGCGCCTCGCGCAGCTCTACCGCGAGCGCGACGGCAACCTGAAGAAGCTCGTCGATGAGCTGGAGAAGAAGGCGGGCGAGACGGGCGACGACGCGTGGGCGGCGAAGATCGCGCTCGCCGGCGTCCTCAAGATGGAGGGGCGGTACGACGAGGCGATCAAGACGTACGAGGGGGCGGTAGGCGACAAGCCCAAAGAGCCGGCGCCCCTCCTCGCGCTCGCGCAGCTCGAGGTCGACCGCGGCGACAAGAAGGCGGGCATCGGCCACTACGAGAAGGCGCTGGCGCTCCTCAAAGAGGCCGCCGAGATCGAGCAGACCACGCGCACGCTCATGACGCTCTCGGTCGAGCTCAAGGACTTCGACGCCGCTCGTAAGCACCACGCCGCCCTCGTGAAACGCTCGCAGGGCTCGCTCTTCGTCAAAGCCGAGCTCGGCCGTGCGTTCTTGAGCAAGCAGCACTACGAGCTCGCCGAGGCCGAGTTCCGTGAGCTCGTCAAAGCGTCCGCCGGCGACAACCGCGCGCTCGGGCCGGCGCTGCGCGATCTCGGCAACGCCCTCGCGAAGCAGAAGAAGACCCAGGAAGCGCTCGAGACGCTCAAGAAGGCGCTCAGCGTCTCCTCCGGCTCGGCCGGCATCCGCGCCGAGATCCTTGTGATCATGACGGATGCGTTTCGTTCCGAGGGCAAGCTGGCGGAGCTCATCGCCATCCTCGAAAAGGAGACCGGCCAAGACTTCCAGCGCCTCGCCACGCTCGGCGCGCTCTACGAAGAGACGGGCAACGTCGACAAGGCGCTCGCGACCTACCGCAAGGCGCTCTCGATCGACGGCAGCCACATCGACACGCGCGTCAAGGTCGTGCACCTCTTGCAGACCGCGGGCGAGCTCGACGCGGCGACCAAGGAGTACGAGGCGCTCATCCGCGCGGCGCCAAACAACCCCGACTTCGTCTTCGAGCTCTGCGAGACGCTGCTTCAGCGCGGCGATCGGCCCAAAGCGCTCAAGCTCCTCAAGGAGCTCGAGGGTCGAGCACAAGAGGCGGACGTCCTCGCAGCAGTCGCCGACTTCTACGAACGGATGGAAGAGAAGGAGAAGGCGATGGCCTTGCTCCAGCGCCTCGCCGGAACCGGCGGCGGCGGCGATCCCACGTTCCTCATCGATCTCGGCGACCGCTACTACCAGGCAGGCGACAAGAAGAAGGCGCTCGACACGTGGGCGCGCGTCCGCACCCTCGTGCCCGGTCGCGCCCGCGCGAGCTTTACCCTCGGTGAGGTCTACCTCGAGCACGACATGCCGGAAGAGGCGCTCGAGGCGCTGCGCGAAGCGGTGAGCCTCGAGCCGGCGAACATCCGCTACAAGAAGGCGCTCGCGATCGCCCTCGAACGGACGGCGCCCGGCACGCCCCTCGCGGGCGAGCGCTTCTCGCAAGCCGTCGCGATTTGGGAAGAGCTGCTCAAGGGCGCGAAGAACGACACGAACCTGTCGCGCGAAGCCCGGACGCACATCGTCAGCATCTGGTCGGTCACCAAGGAGCTGTCGAACCGAGTCGCGCCGCTCAAGCAGCGGTTCGAGGCCGACCCTCCCGATCTGGAAGCGGGCCGCCTCCTGGCCGAGGTCCAGCGCAAGCTCGCCAAGCTGCCCGAAGCAGAAGCCACCTTGCGCGCCGTCGTCGCGAAGGCCCCGGGCGACGAAGCCTCGCTCCTCGCCCTCGAGAACGTCCTCGTGCGCCAGCAGAACCTGCGCGGTGCGATCGAGGTGCTCCAGAAGCTCGCCGAGCTCAACGACAAGCAGGCGCGCCAGTACTACCAGCGCATGGCCCAGTACGCGGCCGAGCTCTACAAAGACGACGAAGCGATCCGGTACGCCGCCAAGGCGGTCGAGCTCTCGCCCGAGGACGCGAACGGCCACCAGAAGCTCGGCGACATGTACCGCAAGCGCCAGGACTTCACGAAGGCCATGGCCGAGTACCGCCAAGCGATCGCCAAGAACGATCGCCTCTGGCCGGTGTACTTCGATCTCGCCGAGCTCCAGCTCTCCGCAGGCGAGGCGGCCGAAGCCGACAGGCTGTTCCGGCGCGTCGTGCGCGCGTCGGGCGACGAAGAGCTCGTCGCGCGCGCCGCCCGCATGTCGATGCAGATCAACCTCGGCAAGGGCACGCTCGAGTCGCTCGAGCGCGAGCTCTTGCCGGTCGCGGTCGGCAACCCGCAAAAGGCGATCTACAGGCGCCTCCTCGTCGAGATCTACGGCGCGATGACGCTCCCTCTCGTGCAGAAGGTCCGCCACGGCGAGGACCCTGCGCAGGTAGAGGCCGCCCGCACGCAGCTGTCGGCCATCGGCTCGCGCGCGGTCAAACCGCTCCTCGACGCGCTCGCCGACGACCGCGAAGCGCAGCAGCGCGTCGCCATCGAGGTGCTGGCCTACGTCGAGAACAAGAGCGGCGGTCCCACGCTCTTCAACTACGCGACCGGCGGGGCCGACAAGGACCTTCGGGTCCGCGCCATGATCGCGGTCGGCGCCCTGCGCGATCCGGCGATGCTGACGAAGCTCGAAGAGCTCCTGGCGCCCAAGAACCGAGACGCATCGGTCGCTCCCTCGGACGAGATCGCCGTCGCCGCCGCCTGGGCCGTCGCGCGGACGAAGGACGCGAAGGCCGAGACCCTCCTCGTGAAGCTGCTCGAGTCGCCGTCGCCGGACGTTCGCGCCGTGGCGGCCGTCGGGCTGGGGCTCACCAAGAACAAGAAGCACGCCCCAGCCCTCCTCAAGATGGCGCGCGCGGCAGACAGCGGCCCGACGGCGCGGTCCTCTGCGGTGCTCGCGCTCGGTCACCTCTCCGCAATGAACGGCGGCGGCGACAAGGGCACGGCGAACGAAAATGACAAAACCGTTCGCGAGCTCGCCGCCGCCGCGATGGAGGCGAACGACACGTCGCTGCGGCGTGCCGGCCTCGCGGTCTCGGCGCGAATGGCGCGGCGAGGCGCGAAAGAAGACGATCCGACGATGCTCGGCCTGGCCAACGCGATGCTCTCGAGCGACGCTTCGCTCGTCCGCGACGCGATCGCCGCCGCCGCGGTCCTCGATGCCGGGGATCCGGCGACTCGGAGCGCTACGTCGCAGGTCGCGCGTGGCGAGTCGCTCCCGGTCCCCGACGGCAAGCTCGAGGTCGCCGGCGTCCAGCGCGCGCTCTTGCCGCATGCTCCGGCCGCCGAAGCGCGCGTGCGCGTCCTCGTTTCGCTCTCGCCGTACCTCGCGCGGGCGGCAGCGGCCGCCGTCGCAACGAGCCCCGCACGCGCCTCGACGATCGCCGACGCCCTCTCCGAAGGGACCGTCCTCGCACCGTTCGCTGCAGCGGCACGCGAGGCGTCGCCTGAATCGCGCGCGGCCGCCGAGAAGGCCACACGCGAGATCCTGGCCGCGACGACGCAGGGCTTCACGGCGCTCACCAAGCACCCCGAAGCCGGCGTTCGCGCGCGCGCGGCGGCCGTCATGGCGAAGACAGCGACCGGAACCTCCGACGCCTCGCTCGCGCAGGTGCTCGCGACAGGCGACGACGAGGTGCGTCGCGCGATCCTCGGCTCGGTGAGCGCGAGCTCGGGCGCCAACGTCGTCCTCGAAGTGGCCAAGCTCGCCCAGAGCGACGCGCCCTGGGCGGTCCGCGTCCGCGCGACCGAGACCCTGGGGCGCATCGGCAGCGGCGCGGGCAAGGAACGCGCGGTGGCCGCGCTCTCGGCGCTCGCGACCAAGGACAACTACGCCCTCGTTCGCGAAGCCGCCCTCACGAGCCTCGCCCGCATCGATCGCGCGGCCGCGCTCCCGATCCTCAAGAAAGCGTCCAGCTCGGACGAGGAGCCGCACGTGCGCGGGCTCGCCAAGAAGCTCATCGAAGGCGACGCGCGGACGGTCGACAAGTGACGGGCGCACGTTGAGCGTTCTCGCGCTGGGCATCGAGACGTCGTGTGACGAGACCGCCGCGGCGGTGGTCTCGTCGACGGGTGAGGTCCTCTCCGACGTCGTCAGGAGCCAGGTAGCGATCCACGAGAGGTACGGCGGCGTCGTGCCAGAGATCGCCGCACGCGATCACGCCCGCGCGCTGCCGCTCGTCGTGGATGAAGCGCTCGCGCGAGCCGGGATCACCCTCGACGGCGTCGACGGCATTGCGGTGACGACGCGGCCCGGTCTCCTCGGCGCGCTCCTCGTCGGCGTGCAGTTCGCCAAAGGGCTCGCCTGGGGGAAAGAAAAGCCGATCGTCGGCGTGGACCACCTGGTCGGTCACCTCCTCGCGGTGTTCCTGCGGCGCGAGGGTGCCCCGGCAGCGCCGCCATTTCCGTTCGTCGCGCTCCTCGCCTCGGGCGGCCACACGGCGCTCTATCGTGTCGACGGACCGACGCTCGACGACGTGCGCGAGCTCGGGGCGACCCGAGACGATGCCGCCGGTGAGGCGTTCGACAAAGCCGCCAAGCTCCTCGGGCTGGGCTACCCGGGCGGCCCGGCGGTCGATCGCCTCGCCACGCGCGGCAAGGCCGAGCGCGCGCGCTTCTTCGAGGGCAAAGCAGCCCATCGCCTCGGGCTGGAGTTCAGCTTCTCGGGCCTCAAGAGCGCGCTCGCCAGGCACGTCGAGCAGACCGGCGTGCCCACCGGCGAGGCGCTCGAGGATCTGTGCGCGTCGTTCCAGGACGCGGTCACCGACGTCCTCGTCGACAAGTCGCTGCGCGCAGC